>JAFAZI010000176.1 GCA_019239875.1 Frankiaceae bacterium | reverse complement strand
TCGAGCGCGGACTATCTCAACGGCGCTCAGGGCTCAGACGTGCTGCGCGGCCGGGGTGGCGACGACCGCATCATCGGCGACTCCGGCCCTCACTCGACCCACAGCGCTGATCTTCTGGCGGGCGGGCCTGGCAACGACGACATGAGCGCGACCGAGGGCGAGGACACGTTCAAGGGCGGGCCTGGCAACGACGTGATGGACGACATCGGTCGGTCTGCGGACGTCATGAAGGGTGGCGCCGGCAAGGACCTCGTTATCGGCGAGCTCTGGAACGACGCCGCGCCCCAGGTCTTCTCCGGTGGCCGGGGCCGAGATCACCTCAGCCTGCTCTCCAACGAGCTCAACCCAAACCCCGATCCAGCGAGCGGGACCTGGGACATGCGAACCGGCACCATGACCTTCACCCTCGACACCCCCATCGACGTCACCGCCAGCAACTTTGAGAGGGCCGACTTCGCGACCTGGGGTGCGAGCTGGACCGTCGATGGCACCGAGGGGCCCGACGTGGTGTTCGCGGGCAACCGCAGCATGACTTTCTATGGCCACGGCGGCGACGACACCTTCATGGGTTCGCCGGATCCCGACACGTTCGACGGCGGCGACGGCACGGACCGGGCGCTGTCCATGGGCGTGAACCCCGGTGACGTGTGCATCAGCGTCGAGGTGTTCGACTACGACGACTGCGACTGACCCCTGACACGACTACGCCGGCAGCCCCAGTGGGACTGCCGGCGTCGTACCGGACTACAACAGGATCAGGCGGCTGCCTTGAAGACCAGGTTGTAGGCGTTGTGGTTGGCAAGCACGGGGAGGGCCTGGACCAAGAGGTGGCCATTCGCTTTCAGGTTGAGCTGGTTCGATCCCGCATAACCGAGGTAGTCGCCGTTGACCGTGACCTGCGTGAAGTTCACGTGACCGAACGGCGCCGGCGGCAGCTGTGTGCCGGCGAACAACGGGGCCTGACCGATGAGGATGTTGGTCTCGCCGGACGGCGGACCCGATGAGGTGACCACCAGGCCGTGCGTGATGTCTCGGATCGTCGTCCGCACGGTCGAGGCGGTCTGCGAGAAAGTCGCAACCATCAGGTCACCCCGGGCTGACCGAGACACCCTGATGGAAGTCGTTGGCGGCCTGCGTGGTCATGACCGTTGTCAGTGCGCCACTCGAGCAGTAGGCCCACACGCTGGCGTAGGACTCGGTATCGCCCAGGGTCGGCTCGTCGATGAGGCCGAAGATCTGGCCGCGGAGGTCGTTGTCATTCGAGCAGTCGACCGTCGGCATCTTGAAGGTGGCGCTCGCGCTCGACAGCCCGTCAGCCGGCGTCACGCTGTGACCCGCCAGGTACGACGATGGTCCGACCGTGTTTGCGTGTGGGCCGCTCCAGCGGGCACTGACCCCGCCGTGGCTCGCCGCGGCGGTGCGCGCCATTGTCGAGTGGTGCGCGGCTGCACTCGACGGTGCTACGAGGGCCATTGCGGTTGCCCCGACCACCGCTGTCGCGACGGCCCCCCGTGTGATGGTTCGCCTTCTCGTCCTGGACATGCGACTCCCCTCCGGACCCATGGGGATCTGGTGGCCCCCATGTGGCCGAGGATGCTCTCACGAGGTCCCGCGCTAAGCGATCGCGGAACGTCGGTCTGTCCGGTAGCTGACCCGGAGACTGCTACGGCGGAAGTCGGCCCCGCGACATCGAGCCACGCGAAACGGGTTTCTGGGTGACTCTCTGAGGCCCGCTTTGCGCGGCTCGACGAAGGTGCTGAGGCCCGGCTTGACGCCCCATCCCCCCGCAGGATGGGGCACCGCCAGCCGGACCCGCCGAGATCACGGCCGGTGAGCGACTGATGCCCGACGCCAAGATCACTACACCTGGCGTCAGACCGAAAGAAGCTCGCGACCTCGCCGCTCACTCTGAGTCTGTATCCCAGTTCGCAGCGTTCATCTTGCTCGGCTGCACGCGCGGCGGCTCGCCTTGCATCTTCGGATAGTTCGGTGGGTACGGCGCATCGCCCAGGCCACGATCAGCCTCATCCCGCTCCGACCACTCGAGTAGCGGCGCGATGTCGAAGTGCGAGTCGTCGATCCCGGCATGCAAATCGCCGAGCTCGGCGAACCGCGCCGGCATGGTCGCAATCGTGAAGTCGTTGGTCTCGACGTCGGGCAGCTCGTCCCAGGTGATCGGTGCCGACACCGGCCCGTGTTCGAACCCGCGCACGGAGTACGCCGCGGCGATCGTGCGGTCTTTGGCGTTCTGGTTGAAGTCCAGGAAGATCCGCTCGCCGCGCTCTTCCTTCCACCAGGCGGTCGTGACCTGCTCGGGGGCGCGGCGTTCGACCTCTCGCGCGAAGGCGAGTGCGGCCCGTCGTACCTCGCGGAAGCCATGGTCCGGCTTGATCCGGACGTAGATGTGAATCCCGCGGTTGCCCGAAGTCTTCGGCCACCCTTCCACACCGAGATCGGCAAGCACCTCGCGCACGACCATCGCCACCCGCTTGGCATCCTCGAAATCCGTGCCTGGCTGCGGGTCGAGGTCGATCCGCAGCTCGTCCGGCTGCTCGACAGCGTCCCGCCGGGTGTGCCACGGATGGAACTCGACGGTCGACATCTGCACCGCCCATACGACGGCGGCGATCTCGGTCACGCAGAGCTCATCGGCAGTGCGACCGGACGGGAACGACACCTCGGCCGTCTGCACCCAGTCAGGCGCACCCTTCGGCAGCCGCTTCTGATAGATCTTCTCGCTTGCGCCGACACCTTCCGGGAACCGGTGCAGCATGCACGGCCGCTCGTAGAGCGCGCGCACGATGCCCTCTGACACCGACAGGTAGTAGTTCACGAGGTCGAGCTTCGTCTCGCCGCGCGCCGGGAAGTACACGCGATCCGGGTTGGTCACCTTGACCACTCGGTCTTCGACCGGCACTTCGACGAAAGGGGAAGCCATGCCCGGACCGTATCGCCGTCTGTAACGGGGAACGCTTTACGACAGACGGATGTTTTGTGAGTGTGAAGCGGTTACGAGGACTGCTGGGGCGCAAGCGCACCCCGGAAAGGGACAGCCAGACCATGACGCATGCAGTTGAGAAGACCGACGAGCAGTGGCGTGAGGAACTCTCCCCCGAGGAGTACCACGTGCTGCGGCAGGCGGGCACCGAGCGCGCCGGCACGGGCGCACTGCTCAACGAGCACCGCGAAGGCATCTACAGCTGCCGCGCCTGCGGGCACGAGCTGTTCCGCAGCGAGACCAAGTTCGAGTCACACTGCGGCTGGCCGAGCTTTTACGAGGCGAAAGACACCGACGCCGTCGAGCTCCTCGAGGACAACAGCTACGGCATGCGGCGTACCGAGGTCCGGTGCAAGAACTGCGGGTCGCATCTCGGCCACATCTTCGACGACGCGCCCCAGACCCCGACCGGCGACCGCTACTGCATGAACTCCGTCAGCCTGACGTTCGAGCCGTCCGAAGCCTGACGCGACGCCATCTGTGAAGGCTCCGCCGTAGCCCGCTGCGGCGGAGCCTTCACAAACCGCGGGGGTTCAGTGCGCGGCGATGCCCTTGCCGCGCTCACCGGCCTCGAGCAACCGCGCGATCTCCGCGACCTCCTGCTTGACCGACTTCGCGAACCAGCCCCCGGTCGTGAGATCCCACAGCCGACCGAGCGGCGCGGGCATCGACATTTCCTCCACGTGGCGGACCCACGCCCCGCCCTCTCGGTCCTCGATCTCGAACCAGGCGTGCATGGACTTCGGTACGCCGTGCTCGAGCACCACATCGATCGAGTACGGCGGCTTCCACTGGTAGCGCGTGATCACCGAGCCCGGGAACTTGCCCAGGAACTTGCCGTCCTCGCGCGCGATCATCCCGTTGGGAATGTCCCCGAGCTTCACCACGTCGACGATCTTCGTGTCAGCTTTCGTGTACTGCGCAGGGTCCAAGACGAAGTCGAAGACCTCCTGAGCGGTCACGCCCTTGATGAACGCCTCACCCTCACCGTGAATCACCGCGACATCCTCGCAGACCATCGGCGCAACCCGATCACGGAACCAGCAGCCGGCGATAACGTCCAACTGCCATGGCCCGACGGATCGCATCGCTTGCCACCCTTGGCGCGTGCCTCGCGATCGCAGTCGGCGGCTGTGGCGACAGCGGCAGCGGGGGAAAGCAAGCCGGACCCCTCCCGCCGATCGCTTCACCGGTCGACCACCCGGCGAAGGTCACCCGGCACGCAGTGCCCCGGCATGGCAACTGGAACGTCTCGGTGGTCCTGATGAACACCGCCGACGATCCGCGGACCATCCACGTCGACCTGAACGGTGTGCCCGCGGTTGATGCGAGGTTCACCCAGAGCCCGAACGACCGGCCGTGGCCGTACTACTTCCACGTGGCGAGCCGCCGGCTCTCACTCCATGCGACGAGCACCGGTGGCGGCATGGCCAGCAAGGTTGCGCGCGTCGAAGCCGGTCACCGCGTGTGGTTCGTCGTCACCGACTACCAGCCGCTGCGCCTGGGCCTCCAAGTCCACACCTACTCACGCGAGCCGGTGTTCGGATGAAGCCACTACTCGCGGCCGCCCTCGCGGCGCTGGCGCTCGCCACCGGGTGCAACAGCGACAAGCCCACCGATCACGGCAACGGCACGCCGATCCCGGTCGGCGGCGGCGTGGTCGCGAAGGGCGACGTTGCCGGGACGTTCTCGATGGTCGGCGGCCCTTATCCCGGACTCGCTCGTAAGCTCTCCGGCCGCATCGACATCCACTCCGGCTCCCCGACGGGTCGCCTCGAAGCGTCGGTGCGCACCGCGAAGGACGGGTCCTTCACAGCGTCGGTACCGCCCGGGCGCTACTGGCTCGTTGGCCGCTCCCGCCACGTCACCGGCGTGGGCTGCCCGGGCGTACACCCGGTGACGATCAAGCCGGGTACGACGGCCCACGTCCAAGTGGTCTGCGCCGTTCCGTAGCGCTATGGCAGCGCGGCGACGAGTTCCGCCGGTGACTTCCGCGCGCCTGTGTAAAACGGGATCTCCAGCCGCGTGTGCCGCCGCGCCGTCGCGCCCCGGAGGTGACGCATCAGGTCGACGATTCGATGCAGCTCGTCGGCCTCGAATGCGAGCATCCACTCGTAGTCGCCGAGCGCGAACGCCGCCACGGTGTTGGCACGAACATCCGCGTACTCCCGCGCCATCACACCGTGCTCCGCAAGCATTGCGCGCCGGTCCTCGTCAGGCAGCAGATACCACTCGTAGGACCGGTTGAACGGATACACACTGACGTAACGCTTGGCGTCCTCCCCCGCCAGGTACGCCGGGATGTGGCTCTTGTTGAACTCAGCGGGACGGTGCAGCGCCATCGCCGACCACACCGGCTCACAGGCTCGGCCGAGCGCCGTCTGGCGAAATCGCGACCACGCCTCCTGCAGATCGTCCGACGTCGGTGCCACCCACCAGATCATCAGATCGGCATCTGCACGGAAGCCGGCGACGTCGTACAGACCGCGTGTCAGCGTCCCTTTCTCCGCGAGCTGGTCGATGAGCCCATCCAGCTCCTCTGCGATGGCGTCCCGACCCTCGGTCGGCAACGGCGTGCGCACCCGGAACACCGACCAGACGACGTAGCTGATCGTCTCGTTCAGTTCCTTCGCACGCTTGCCTGCGGATTGCTGCTCGCTCATGGGTCCATTGTCCCCCGGCAGGGCAGACTGCTGCCATGCGACGTCTCGCGGTAGCTGTTCTCGCCCCAGCACTGGGTGGCCTGCTCGCGGCGTCGAGCTGCGCCGTGTCGCAACCTCGGGTAGCCGCCCAGGATCAGAGCCACCCGGCCGCAAACGTGACCGGCTTGTCTACCTGGCCGACCTACCACCGCACCGCCGACCGGGCGGGCTTTGCGAAGTCGCGGTTCCATGCGCCGCTGCGCGCCACGTGGTCAGCGGCGCTCGACGGGGCCGTCTACGGCGAGCCGCTTGTGGTGCACGGCTGGGTCATCGCCGCCACCGAGAGGGACTCGGTCTACCAGCTCGATCCTGGTACTGGCCAGGTCCGGTGGCGCACGCATCTCGGCAGGCCCGCCTCTGAGATCAACATCCGCAACGACCAGCCGGGCTGCGGCGACATCTTCCCGCTCGGCATCACCGGCACGCCGGCCTACGACGCTAAGACCGGCTCGGTGTTCGTCGTCGCAGAGACCCATGGCGGCCACCACACGCTGTGGGCGCTCAACGCAGCGACCGGCGAGACGCGCTGGCACAGGTCGATGGATGTCCTGAAGCACCGCGACCGGCTGGCCGAACAGCAGCGCGCGGCGCTGTTGGTCAGCCACGGCCGCGTCTACACCCAGTACGGCGGCCTGTCGGGTGACTGCGGCGACTACGTCGGATACATCACCTCGACGTCGGTGACCGGCAAGGGCAAGACGTATCACTACGCCGTGCCTACCAAGCGAGGCGCGGGCATGTGGTCGCCGGCCGGCGCGGCGGTCGGACCCAACGGCCACATCTACGTCGCGGCGGGCAACGGCGCCGAGCGGTACGGCATGTGGGACAAGAGCGACTCGCTGACCGAGCTCACCCCGAAGAAGCTCCACCGGGTCGGCATCTTCGCACCGTCGGTCTGGCGCTCCGACAACCGCAAGGACCTCGACCTCGGCTCGGCGTCAGCCGTGCCGGTCGCGGGCCGGATCGTCATTGCGGGTAAGCGCGGCACCGTCTATCTGCTGCGGCAGAAGCTCGGCGGCATCGGCCGACAGCTCGCCGTCCTGCACGGCTGCCCAGCGTTCGGTGGCGCCGCGCACGTGCGGAACATCGTCGTCATGCCCTGCCATGACGGCATTCGCAAGCTGATCGTGCATCACAACTCGATGCACTGGGGCTGGCGGATCAGCGGCTCCTACGGCTCACCGATCATCGCGGGGCACAAGGTGCTGCTCGCCCACGACCCGACCGGCGGCACCCCCGGCCTGCTCTCCCTCATCTCACTGCGAACCGGGCGGGTGCTCTCGACCGCACTCACGGGGCCGCAGACACACTTTCCGTCCACGACGGCGGTCGGCGATCATGCCTTCGTCGGCACCACGAAGGGCGTCAGCGCGGTCCGGGGCTCATAGCGGCGACGACTCTCGCCGCCGCGGCCCGACCGGTTCGGATGCACGCCGGGACGCCGACCCCGTCGTACGTTGCACCACAGACGGCGACGCCGGGCAGGGCGTCGACAGCAGCGTGGATCCGCCGGACCCGTTCCCGATGGCCCACTGTGTACTGCGGCAGCGCGCCACCCCACCGGCTCACGCGAGAGTCGACCGGCCCGCCCGTGAAACCGGCGTACGTGCTCAGTTCGGCTGTCGCGGTGGCGATCAGGTCGGCATCGTCGCGTTGCAGGTCCCGCACGTCGCCATGGCGTCCGATCGAGCAGCGGACGATGACCACGTCGTCGCTGCCAACGTGCGCCCACTTCGACGACGCGAACGTCACCGCCTTGACCGGGCGGTCGTACACGGCGGGTACCAGGTAGCCGCTGGTCTCGAGGTCCGGTACGTCGTCGGTGCGCCAGGCGGTCGTGACGATGGCCATGCTTGCCGAATCGATCGCCGCGAGCTCACCCGCCGCAGCCGGCGCCACGTCTGCGAGCAGGCGGGCGGCGGGTGATGGCGGCAGCGCGACGACGACACCGTCCGCGGTGAGCACCTGCTCATCGGTCGTCGCGCCGTGAACGACCCGCCACCCCGTGGGGGTTGCCTCGAGCCGCCGGACGGTGCGGCCGGTCATGATCGTCCCGCCGCCCCGCGTGATCGCCTGCGCGACTGACGCGGGCAGCGATCCCATCCCGCCGGTCACGGTCGCGAACACCGGCTCGCTGCTGGGCGCAGCCGGCCGGGCACGCCGGACGGCGGCGAGCAATGATCGCTCGTCGCGCGGCAGCTGCGGGATCGTCGCTGCCAAGGACAGCTCGTCGGCGCGGCCGGCGTACACACCCCCGAGCAACGGGTCGACAAGCCGTTCCGTGACCGCAGGGCCGACGCGCGCCGACACCCACCCGCCGACCGAGATGTCCTCGCCGGGCGGCTCCCCCGGCAGCTCCGCGTCCTGGCGGACGCGGTCGACCTCGTCGGCGGACAGGACGCCCAGCAGGGACGCGGCATCACCGGGAAGGCCCATGACCGTGCCGGCCGGCATCGCGCGGAGCGCGCCGCGGGCCCACACCTCTGCCGCGGTCGTGCGCGGCGACACGAGTTCGTCGGCTCGACCGACGGCGGCCACCAGGTCGAGCGCCTCCGGGACCCGGCGCAGAAACATTTCAGCGCCCTCGTCGACCGGCACCCCCGCGACCTCGGAGATCCGCAGCTTGCCGCCGACCGCAGGAGCCGACTCGATGAGCGTTACCGCAACGCCGTCGTCGACGAGGGCGAGGGCCGCGGCCAGCCCGGAGATGCCGCCGCCGATGACGACGACGTGCCTCATGACCCTGCGGTCTCCTCGTGCACGAAGTCGACCAGTCGTTTCAGCACGTCCGGATCGCTGTCCGGCAGGACGCCGTGACCGAGGTTGAAGATGTGCCCGGCGGCGGCTTTGCCCCGGCGCAGCACGTCGCGGGCGCGTTCCGCGACCGCATCCCAGGGCGCGAACACCGCCGCCGGGTCGAGGTTGCCCTGCAGCGCCACGCCTGGCCCGACCCGGCTCGCGGCCGCGTCGAGCGCGACCCGCCAGTCGACGCCGACGACGTCCGCGCCGGCACTCGCCATCAGCGCCAGCAGCTCGGCGGTGTCGACGCCGAAGTGGATCCGGGGGACGTTCGACACGGACTCGAGCACCCGGCGGCTGTGCGGCAGCACGTATCGCTCGTAGTCGACCGCCGACAGCGACCCGGCCCACGAGTCGAAGAGCTGTACGGCGCTGACGCCGGCATCGACCTGGACGGTGAGGTAGGCGATGGCGATGTCCGCGAGCCGGCCGGCGAGGGCGTGCCACGTGTCCTCGTCGCCGTACATCAGAGCCTTCGTGCGGGCGTGGTCGCGGCTCGGTCCGCCCTCGACGAGATATGACGCCAAGGTGAACGGCGCCCCGGCGAAACCGATCAACGGCGTACCGGCGAGCTCCGTCACCAGGCCGCGGATCGCCTCGGCGACCGGAGCGACCTGGTCCGGTTCCAGCGACGGGAGCCGCGCAACATCGGCAGCCGAGCGGACCGGTTCGGCGACTACCGGGCCCACGCCCGCCTTGATGTCGAGGTCGACGCCGGCGGCCTTGACCGGCAGCACGATGTCACTGAACAGGATCGCCGCGTCGACGCCGTACCGGCGAACCGGCTGCATCGTGATCTCGGTGACGAGGTCCGGCCGCAGGCACGACTCGAGCATGCCGACGCCTTCCCGGACCTTGCGGTATTCCGGGAGCGACCGGCCGGCCTGCCGCATGAACCAGACGGGCGTGTGCGGTACGGGTTCCCCGCGGCAGGCACGCAGGAATGCGCTGTCAGCAGGCGAGCCCATACGTCGATCGTGTCATGGCAGCCACTGCGAGCCGCCGTCAGCCGGTGCCGGCGGCGGCAATCAGACAGACCCCGGCGAGGGCGGCAACCACCCCGCCGACCTGCACCGAGCGCAGCCGCTCGGAGTGGATGGAGCGAGCGAGCAGCGCGGTGACCGCGGGGTAGAGCGAGGAGAGCACGGCCACGACCGACAGCAGGCCGTGCCGGCTCGCGTAGGCGAACGTCGCATTCGCCCCCACGTCGAAGCAGCCGATCACCGCCAGCATCGGGACGTCGCGTCGGCCGACCTTCAGCTGCTCACGACCGGTTACCAACGCGACCAGCAAGAGGAGAACGACGCTGACCGACCGCATCACGACCAGCGTCATCACCGTGCTGGTCCGCGCCCCGTGCTCGAGCGCCACGAAGACGACGCCGAATCCGGCGGCCGCGGCCACGGCGAGCAGCAGCGGCATCGCGGCCGCCCGCCGGTGTTCGCCCTCCGCGCCGGCGAGCTCCGGCCCGCTCGCGAGCACGACACCCGAGATGGCGACCGCGATCCCGGCGATCTGCAGGCCGCTCGGACGGTCGCCTTGGGCGACGCCGACGATCACCGGTACGACGACACCGAGCGCGGCGATCGGCGCGACGACACCCATCGTGCCGGTCGACAACGCGCGGTAGAACGCCACGATGCCCGCCGAGCCGGAGACCGCAGCGAGGAACGCCCAGCCGACGTAGTCCGGCGACGTACCGAGGTCGCCCATCGCGATCGCGACGCCGAGCGGGCCGATCGTGCCGACCGCTTCGGAGACGACGACGACACCGATCGGTGAGAGCCGTCGCGACGCGGTGCCGCCGAGGAAGTCAGACGTCCCCCACAGCACGCTGGACAGCAGCGCCAGCAGCGTGCCCATTGCACTGAGGCTAGGCGATCAGCAGGTCCCTGAGGCGCACAGGAATGCGTGCCCGACCAGGATGTCGTGGTCGGAGTACTTCGACTTGACGATGTCGGCCGTCTCCGACTTGAACGACTTGTGCGACAGGAAGATGTAGTCGTTCTTGGTGCGGTGCTTCACATCGCGGGTCGGGTCGTGGGTCTTCCGGTTGCAGGTCTTCTTGTGATGCTTGCGGCCGTGCTTGCCGGGGCAGGCGTCGACCTCCTCCATCGCGCCCCTCGCACCGCCACCACCCTTGGCGTAGACGACGTCGAGCGCATTCGCCGACGGGACGACGTTGAAGTCGCCACCGAAGATCAGCGGATCAGTAGGGTCCTGCCTGCGCGCGAAGTTGTACGCCTGCTTGATCTGCTTGGCCTGGTGCCGCTTGCCGATCTCGAAGTCGAGCCCGGCGTGGACCGTGCACACCTCGACCGTGCGGGGAAAGGCGTCGAGGGTCTTGCCGCAGGTGACCTGCCGGACCTGGCGATGCGCGCCGTGTCCGTGCGGGTACTTCAGGTCCTTGCCGCCGACGGCGATGAACGTCCCGTGGACGAGAACGACGTCTCCGAAGCCGTCGCCGCCCGTGCAGCCCTGGGGCTCGCTGATCCGCTGGAAGCCGGCCAGTGACCAGTTCCCCTCCTGGGTCGACTCGGTCATCAGCGCCGTCGCCTGCTGCTGGCACGCCTCCTGCAACAGCACGGCATTCGGCTGAACGGCGTTGATCTTGCTCATGAGGTCGGCGATGTCGTCGGTCGTGCTGTCCGTGTTGCAGTGCTCGCCGCACATGTTGAACGTCATCACGGTCACGTCGCCCACACCGGTTTCGGTGGCCGCTGCCTGCGGCGTTGCCTTGGCGGGACCGCACGCCACCACCAGCCCTACGAGCAGACCGAGCGCGGCCACACAACGTGGTACCAGGCGGGACATCACCGTGAATCCAGGCATCGGACGATGAGAGCACAGGACACCCCCGGGCCGCCGCCCAATCCCGGTCCTGGTGGCGTGTCGAGTGCCGGACGGAGTCGCCTGTGCGCCGTACAGTGAGCGCGTGTCGGTGGAACTGTCCACACCGGCCGACCTGCCGCCGGCATTCCGATCGGCGCTGGCCGGTCTCGCCGCCGTGAAGTTGCGGCCGGAGATCAGCGTCCAGGAACTGCCTGCCCCCCAGCGGCTCGCGCCGTACGCCGTCGCCTTGCACGCCACCGCGATGTCCGGCGAGGACGAGCTCGCCGAGGGCCGGCTGGTCATGCTGCACGACCCCGAAGGCCAGGAGGTGTGGGCCGGCGACACCCGGTGCGTCGCCTACGTCCAGGCCGAGGTCGACCCCGAGATCGCGAGCGACCCGCTGCTGGCCAGCGTGGGGTGGAGCTGGCTGATCGAAGCACTCGATGCCTCCGGGGCGATCTACACGGCCGAGGGGGGAACGGTCACCCGTACGACGTCTGAGCGCTTCGGGGCGTTGACCGACCATCCGGTCGCATGTGACGTGGAGATCCGTGCCTCCTGGTCGCCGAGCGGCGATCTCGCGCCTCACCTGATCGCCTTCGGCGAGGTGCTCTGTCTGGCAGCTGGCCTCCCACCCGTACCGCCCGGCGTCGTACCCATGCCGAAGAAGCGCCTCAAAAGCGCCCGCGTCTAACCGCGCCGTCCGCCCGGCCCACGGCTCGAAACTCGAGCGACGTGAGTTTTCTGTTGCGAAGCGGATTAATTTGAGGCCATTCCCGCCAAAAACCCCCATCGCTCAGCAACCGGCCGCGGGACGCAGCGCCCGGATGGACGAGTCGGTCAGCCGACTGGCTCGATCACCGCAGGATCTGCCACAGCGGGCGCAGCGTGATCGCGCACGGACTGATCGGGCAGGACGGGGGCATGGGCTTTTGTGGGAAGCGGTCCGCTACCCGCAGCGGTGACCCGCGGCAGCCGCAGCGTGAGCTGGGTACCCATGTTCGCGCTGGACAGGACCTCGAGCGACCCACCGACCAGGCGCGCGCGTTCCCGCAGCAGGCCCAACCCGACGTGGCGGCCACCGTCGGACACGACGGCGTGCGGGTCGAACCCTGGCCCCTCGTCCATGACGCACGCGACGACCCAGTCCTCGTCGACCCGCAGGCTGGCCCGGGCGAAGTCGACGTCCGCGTGCTTGACGACGTTGAGCATCGCCTCCTGGAAGAAGCGGTACGCCGTGATGGCCGTGACGAGCGGCAGCGGGTAGGGATCGGTCGGCCAGGCGATGTCGACCTCGATGCCGTACCGGTTGCGCATGTCATCGCGCAGGCCGGCGACCGCACGTCCGAGGTCTCCTTCGCGCAGCGCCGGTGGCCGGGTACGAGCCATGACGGCGCGGACCTGTTCCTCGGCTTCGGCGACGAGCTCCGCGGCGCGCCGCACGCTGGCGGTGTCCTCCGGATCGGACAGCATCAGGTGCGCTGAGGTCAGCGACTGCGCCACGGTGTCGTGCAGCTCCGCGGCGAGCTGGCCGCGCGCGCCTTCCTCTGCGTCGACCAGCCCCGAGAGCAGCTCGAACATGCCGGCGCTCGCGTTCTCAGCGGTACGGCGGTGGCGCTCGGCGACCTCGTCGGCGATCCGCACGCGGCGCTGCAGCGCGTCGACGGTCCGGGCTCGCGCGTGCATCCGGCGCACGGTTCGCGTGGTCTGCACGTTGAAGAAGGTCGCGATCGCTGCGATCAGCAGGGCGACCGGGGCCCCGGCGAGCACGACCTGCCATACCGGCACGGACGTGTGACCGAACGCCCGCAGCAGCGCCGCCGAGGCAACCAGCACCGAGCAGTTCGCGGCGAGGGTGAGCAGGAAGATCAAAGCCGCGACCGGGAGGAGGCGCTTGCGCAGCCGGCTCATGACAGGACGCCCGTGGTCGTCCAGTCGGCATTGCGATGCGGTGCGCCGTAGTCGTCCTCGTCGATCGGCAGCCCACGGGTGAGGTCGGGCTCGGCAGCGAGCGCGATCGCGCCGAGCAGTGACGCGACGGCCCGCTCAACGGCGTACAGCTCGTCGACGATCTCGTGAACCGCAGCCGGGCCTTCAGTGGCCGCGAGGCGGGCGAGCCGGTTCGCTGACTCGCGCAACACCCCAAGCGCCGGCGCGGTGTCCGCACCGAGATCTCCCAGCGCACGGGCCGCGTCCTCAGCCGCCTCCGCGTGCGCCAGCGCCTCGTCGCGCGACGCTGCCATCTCGGCGATCGACAACCAGGACTCGGCTTGCGACACGAGGACCTCGGCCAGCATGGTCTCGCGGCGCCCGAACGCCGACGCTCCGTGCGGTCGGCGCGCGACCAGGACTGCGAGTGGCGCCTCGTGGCCGCCGAGCACGGTGGCGCACCACGGCCGGCCAGCTTCGACGCCTGTGACGGCGCCACGTTCGCCCAGCGCACGGAGCACCCACGGCTCGTCGAGCGCATCAGGATCGACGCGCCGTCGGACGACGCCTTCGGTGTCGCCGGCGTAGTGGATCGGACCATCGACGCCGACCAGGACCATCTCGACGTCATCACTCGCGAACAGCCGAGCGGCGGCGGTCAGGACGACCTGAGCGGAGACATCGATCGAGCGGCCGCTCGCCCGTTCCTGGAGCCGCGCGAGCTCGGCGTACAGCTGAGCTTCCGCTGCCCGCGAGGTCTGCTCGTCGTAGGAGATCCAGAGCAGCAGCATCGGCACGACCAGGGCGAGCAGGCCGAGCGGCGCGTGAGTCGCCAGCCAAGCGGACAGGATGCCGATGCCCGAGGTGCCGACCGAGTGGATCGACGCGAGCGGCGCACTTGCCCAGATCAGCGACCGGAACTTCTGACCCGTCATGGTGGCCATGGCCGACGCGATCAGCAGGTTGTTGATCAGCCAGAAGATGCCCATGCCGCCGATCGCGCCCGGCACGTTGCCACCGACGAGGTGAGCGAAGCCGGCACCGAGAGCGGTCGCAGCGACGAACTGCGCGACGTTGAACTGGAGCTTCAGGAACTCCTGCCGGCGGACCAGCTGCGCCACCAGCACCCCGACACCGACCGCGGGGACGGTCCAGGAGTGCGGCGAGTGGACGAACCCGACCGCGATCGCGGCCTCGGTCAGGCTGAACGTCCAGCGCTGCCGTCCGAAGTTGAGATGTACGACGGCAACCTCAGCCGCGGCGACGACCGCCGCGAGCACCGGAGCGGCGTACCACGTGGGTGCGCCCCAACCATTGAGCGCGCCGACGACCGCTGTCACCCCGAGGGCAACAGCGGACAGCAGCCGCACGCGGTTGGCAGGACTCACCCGTTGTCCCCCCAACCGGCGTCGGACCAGGAGCTTGCCGACCAGCTCCCTGCCGACCACGAGCTTGCCGACCAGGAGCTCGCGCTCCACGAGCTCGCCGACCAGGAGCTCGCGCTCCACGAGCTCGCTGACCAGCTCGAGGCGAGCCAGTCGACCCAGTTGCCGTTCTGCCACGAGTTCGCCTGCCACGCGGCCGAGTCGAAGCTGCTGTCACCGGTCGGGTTGGAGTCGCCGTGATGGCCGTTGCCGTGCTTGCCCTCGAAGTCGAGGTCGAGCAGACCCTCGCCGGCGCGCCAGTTGTTCATGTCGTCTGCGGTGACTCGCAGCGCCGCCTTGACGAAGACCGGGCCACGGCGCGGATGGTCCGCGATGAACGCCGCGGCCGCACCACTGACGAGCGCTGTCGCCTCGCTGGTCCCCGAGCCACGGAACAGGCCAAACGAGTCCCACGCACTGGGGTTGGCGCGACCGATGACGGTGTCGTGGGTCTCAGCGCCAAGAATGTGCTCGCCAGGAGCGACCAGGTCCGGCTTGACCATGCCGTCGACCACGCCACTGCCGGAGAAGCTCGACAGCCGAGCGCGCGGCTTGTCCACGTTCACGGAGCCGACGGTGAGGGCGGCCGGGTCCATGCCCGGGTCGCCGACCTGTCCCGGGGTGTTGCCGACAGCCGCGACGACCAGCACGCCGGCGTCTCGGACGTGCTCGACCGCGGCGTTCAGCGGGTCTGCACCGTACGCCGGTGCGGTCGGCCGATCGAGGGCGAGGGAGAGGTTGACGACGTCGATTCGGTTGGCGTTGACGGCGACCCAGTCCATGGCGGCCAGCACCTGCTGGAGGCTGGTCTCCCCGCTGGCGTTGGCGACCTTCACGGCGACCACGCGCGCGCCGGGCGCGACGCCGAGGCCGCGGCCCGCACTGCCGGGGACGGGCCCGCCGGCGATCAGCGAGGCCAGGAACGTGCCGTGCCCGTACCCGTCGGTGAAGGTGCCGGAGGTCGACGCATCGCCGCCCGAGGAAAGCTGAGAGACATCCACGCCGTCGACCAGCCGCCCGGATGCCCGGTTCAAGGCGTTCGTGTCGTTAACGCCGGTGTCGAGCAGTGCGACGGTGACACCCGCGCCTGTGGTCGCCGCGCCGGCACTGCCGCCGAGCACCTGTGAGGCGAGGACGCCCGCGTCGTCGGTGTTGGCGTCGTTCTTCCGGCCGGTCACGTGACCATGCCAGTCGCCCGCCACGCCGAGCACGGAGTGGTTGTGACGGAGCTGCGCGAGCCGGGCCGGGGTGGCGGTCACCGCTTCTGCGCCGATCCTCGGAAACGTCTGGACGACCTTCACGCCCGGGGCCTGCCACGGGATCGACGTCCCGGGCCGCATGGTGAGAACCGCGCGCACGGTGTGGGAGTGGCCTGGCTTCGGCGCTGCGGCAGAGTGAGAGGTCGCGACCAGCGGCGCCAGCACGGCGACCGTCGTGACTGCTACCGCGCTCATCAGTCGGCGCACGTGCTACCGCCTTCCAGGGCGCGCGGATACGTTCCGCGCTCATCTCCCCTTCGGCATAACGAATGCGTCACTTTGCGTTCTGCGGCCTGGTTCCCCCATTTGGAGTAATCACCGCTACACCACACGCTGCCGGCGGCATCGAGCCGCCCGCCCTTGCGCCATCCGGCTCAATGACTAGGCCCTGCGGGCTACAGGTGGGGTTCGCCACGACCGATGAATGCTCCAGACGCCGATGTGGGCGTTGCACATTGGCCAGACGGAGGAGGACTCGGTGTCAGCTCTCGCCGAGCATGCGGTGACAGCCGCTGCTGACCCCGCGGGGGGCTTCACCGCCATGGTGGTCGACGACCACCCCTTGGTTCGCGAGTCGATGGTCGCCCGGCTGACCGCGATGGGTGCCCGCGACGTGGTGGAGGCTGCAAGCATCGCCGAAGCGCGGGCTCGCGCCCACGCCGGCGGCACCCGCGACCTGTGTGTTCTCGACGTCGGCCTGCCCGACGGCTCTGGCCTCGACCTGCTGAGCGACCTGCGCGCGGCCGGCTGGCCCCGCCTCGTCGTCCTGTCCGCGGCCGACGACCCCTACTCGGTGCGCGCGGCATTCGTCGCCGGCGCGCAGGGCTACCTGCTCAAGTCCGCGTCCCCGCTCGTCGTCGCCGACGGTGTTCGCCGGGTCCTCGACGGCGGGGTGTACGCCGACCCGTCGGTCGCCTCGCTGCTCGCCGCCGGCCTTCGTGGCGGACCGCAGCAGGACGGCGTCGCTGAGCTTTCCGGCCGCGAGATCGAGGTCTTGCACCTCGTCGCCGACGGCCGCTCCAACAAGGAGATCGGCGAGGCACTCGGCCTGTCCGCACTGACCGTGAAGAGCCACCTCGCCCGGATCGCCCGCAAGCTGGGCACCGGCGACCGGGCCGAGATGGTCGCGATGGCCATGCGCGCCGGAGTAATTCGCTGACGCTCACCTCTTAGGTCTGGACGCCGATACGGTTTAGCGTCCTGGGCGTGACCGACATCGCAGCGGAGCGGCCGGAGGCCGTCCCCCTGCTCGAACCGCGCGACGGCGTACCGGCGGTGATCAACACCGCCCGGGAGCTCGACGCGGCGATCGCGGCCGTCGCCGCGGGGACCGGACCGATCGGCATCGACGCCGAACGCGCGTCGGGATACCGCTACGGCCAGCGCGCCTACCTGGTCCAGCTCCGCCGCGAGCCGGCCGGCACATTCCTGATCGACCCGATCGCCTTCGACACCCTCGCCCCGCTCGGCGCCGTGATCCGCGACCTCGAATGGGTGTTGCACGCCGCCTCGCAGGACCTGCCGTCACTGCGGGAGGTCGGGCTCGACACCACCCGCCTGTTCGACACCGAGCTCGCCGCGCGGCTGGCCGGATTCGAACGGGTAGGTCTCGCGACGATGGTCGAGCTGCTGCTCGGTTTCCAGCTCGCGAAGGAGCACTCGGCCGCGGACTGGTCGCGCCGGCCGCTGCCGGAGCCCTGGCTGAAGTACGCCGCGCTCGACGTCGAGATCTTGATCGAGCTCCGCGACGCACTCGAGGCAGAGCTCATCGCGCAGGGGAAGCTCGAGTGGGCACAGGAGGAGTTCCAGGCGGTGCTGGCAGCCGCCCCACCCGCGCCGAGAACCGACCCATGGCGCCGTACCAGTGGGATGCACAAGGTCCGCACCCGGCGCCAGCTCGCGGTGGTCCGCGCACTCTGGGAGGCGCGGGACCAGCTCGCGCGGGTGCGTGACACCGCCCCCGGCCGGGTGCTGCCGGACTCGGCAATCATCGCGGCGGCGACCACCGCCCCTGAGACTCCTGAGCAGCTCGGGCGACTGGCAGGGTGGGGCGGCCGCTCGACCCGCCGGCTCGTCACACAGCTCTGGCCCACGATCAGTGCGGCGTACGCCTTGCCGGAGGACGAGCTGCCGAGACCGGCCGCGACCGGCGACGGTCCCCCACCGCCGAGCCGCTGGCCGGATCGCGACCCGGTGGCAGCAGCGCGCCTCGCCCGGGCACGGGCGGCCCTGACCACGCTCAGCGAAACGCATCGAGTGCCGGTGGAGAACCTCCTGACGCCGGACCTGGTACGCCGGTTGTGCTGGTCACCACCAGGAACCGACCTCGAAACGGTCAGCGGATACCTCCGCGACGGCGGTGCCCGTCCCTGGCAGATCGGCCTGACGGCGAGCGCGCTGGCGGCGGCGCTGGTGGCCCAGGAATGAACCTAATACCCCTCACCGATCCGGTCGAGCGCGACGCACTGCTCGCCGGCGACACCGGCGATCGGCAGGCGGCGCCCGGTTGGCCGCACGCCGACACTCCGGCAGGGTTCAGCTTCCTCGACCACGGTGGGCGTGCCTTCCTCGTGATCGACGACGAGGGTCGGATCGCGGGCGAGTGCGGCACCAAGTCGCCGCCGACGGCGGCCGGCGTGGTGGAGATCGGCTACGGCCTGGCCGCCGGAAGCCGCGGCAAGCGCCTCGGTTCGGCCGCGGTGGCGCAGCTCGTTGCCCTGCTCAGCGACCTGCCCGACGTCAGGATCATCGAGGCAGAGGTCCACGAGAGCAATCCTGCGTCATGGCGAATCCTCCTGGCGCTCGGTTTCGCCGAGTACGGCGGGCTCGACCCGAAAGGGTTTCAGCGCTATCGCAAGTCGGTCTAGCCACGCCGATTGAGCCATTCGGCCTACCGGCTAGCGCGGAACTCACCATCGCGCGACCGGTTTCCCCGACATTCACCCATTTGACGTATCAAGGCCGGTGTCGCGTTGGGTACGTTTTGGCCATGCCGAGTTGGCCGGAAGCGCCTGAACTGCGCCGATGCGCGCTCGCCGTCGCGGTGATGCACGACATCGACCTGCTTCCCTCCCCCAACGGCATCGTCCTCACCGGCAAACGTGAGATCCCGATCAGCTGGGCGGAGATCCGCCGCGCCCTCGCGGGCGCCGTGCCGGAGTCACCGGTCGGGCGCGACCGCCTGAAGCGCTGGCTCGAGCTGCGCCGCTGGATCGAGGACCGTCCGCTCGAGGATCTCGCCGAGCGTGCCCGCCCCTATGGCGCAAGCGTCGAGTCACCGCTGCACCCCGGACTCGACTGGGTACGCCGCCGCGTGCTCGGCGACGCGCTCGATCTCGGCTTCGGCTTCGTCGGCCTCGACCCAGCGCGACCGGATCTCGTCATCCCCGTTCCTCACCAGCTGCTCCGCGCGGCCGGGATCGAAGCATCGCCATGGTGGCCGACCGCGGTCGTCTACCTCGAGCGGATGGGCGAGATGGCAGCCGAGCGAATCGGGCGCAGCCCGATGGCGCCGCTGCGGCCGATGGGCGACTGTGACGTCGTCACGCTCCTCGGTTCCCGCACCCTGCGGCAGGCGATGGTCGAAGGCATTGCGGACGGCATGCGAACGGTGGCGGTGCCGATGCGCACCCGCGGCTGGCTGGACCTCAATCGGATCGACCCGGCGTTCTCCGCGGCCGCGGCGCGTCTCACCGTCGTCGAGGAGCGCGGCTTCGAACGCCCGTTGCTGGTGACCCGGGAAGAGGTTGCCGTCGCTCGCGGGGACGGTGACCCGGTCCGGACCGCCGGGTTGGACGAGCCGATCGCGGACGTCATCGACATCCGCGACGTGCTGTACCACCGCAACTGATCGACGCTCTCCCCTCCCCTTCTCCGTGGCGCCGTTAGCTGCAACCGTCGCCTGGCGGCGCTGGGAAGCTGTCGCCGCGCTTGTGGCGCACGGCCCGGTGATACACCGTTCGGATGCCGTGACCCAACGTCGATGAGTACGACGTGGCGGGCGAGCAACCACCCTGGTGCAGCCCGCCGATGATGCCGACGACGGTCCGCACCTTGCCGTGCCCCACCAGCCACGGCGACCCGCTCACTCCGCCCTGGTAGCCGCCACAGTCGAAGGCGGGATAGCCATGGTGGACGTACGTCGGTGCCGAGCAGGTGATGGGCTGGTCGGCAGCGCCCAGGACATAGCCGGGAACGGTGACCTTGGCACGGCGGTGTGGCGCGCTGCCCAGGCGGTTGCCGCCCACGACGTCCTGGATGCGGGCGGCGCGACCGTGCGCGAGGTGCGGCGCGACCCGCAGGAACGCCCAGTCGCGCTGCGTGCTCCGTTTGCCTTGATGGCGCCACTTGGCTGCGCCGTAGGCCGCGACGGTTCGCCACACGCCGTACGGCGTCTTGCCGTCGTTGTAGCCGGGCACGAACGTGTAGCCGGATCCGTCGCCCTTCCGGACGCAGTGCGCCGCGGTGACGATCAGATCGCGGTGCTTGCTCCGGACGACGCTTGCTGTGCACGTGTGCAGCACCGGGTAGCCCCCGGGGAGGAAGAGCGCACCGACGGTCGGTGTACCGGCGAAGTGATGCGCGGTGCGATGCGCGTGGGCGTGCGCGTGCGCTTGTGCGGGAACGGCAGCGAGCGGCGCGAGGACGAGCAGGAGTCCGGGCAGCGCCCGGGAGCCGCGAGTCAGCGTGGCGACACCGCGTCGACGTCGGCGCGAGCGGCTGCCTCGACGATCTGACGGGCGATCTCCTGCGCCGACAGGCCGGCGTCTGCAAGTACCTCGCCACGCGTGCCATGCGGGAGAAAGGCATGCGGCAAGGCGATGTCGGTGACCGGCACCCGGACGCCTCGGGCCCGGAGCTCGCGCGACACCGCGGACCCGACGCCGCCAGCGACGACGCCGTCCTCCATGACGACGACGAGCTCGTGCGCGGCGCACAACGCGGGCACGCCCGCGTCCACCGGCAGCACCCATCGCGGGTCCACGACGGTCACACCGAGACCCTGCGCGGCCACCCGGTCGGCGACGTCGAGGGCGATGCCGGCGAGAGCGCCGACCGCCACGATCAGGACGTCGCCGCTCTCGTCCCGCCGCAGCAGATCCATGCCACCGACCCGGTCCACCGCAGTGATGTCGTTGCCGGCAACCGCCTTCGGGTACCGCAGGGCGGTCGGGCCGGTCTCGTCGGCGACGGCTTCGCGCAGCAGCTCGCGGAGCCGGATCGAGTCCCGCGGCGCTGCCACCCGCATCCCGGGTACGACGCCGAGTACGGCGAGATCCCAGATGCCGTGATGGGAAGCACCATCCGGGCCGGTGACGCCGGCCCGGTCGAGCACGAACGTCACGGGGAGACGGTGCATGGCGATGTCGAGCAGGACCTGGTCGAACGCCCGGTTGAGGAACGTCGCGTAGAGGCAGACCACCGGGTGCATTCCGCCCATCGCCAACCCGGCGGCGGACGTGACGGCGTGCTGCTCGGCGATCCCGACGTCGAACACCCGGTCCGGAAACGTCTCGGCGAACTTGCCGAGGCCCACCGGCAGCAGCATGGCCGCGGTGATCGCGACGACATCCTCACGCTCGCCGCCGATGTCGACGATCTCCTCGGCGAACACGTCGGTCCATGTGGGCGCTCCCACACTGACCGGCTGGCCGGTTACAGGGTCGATCACGCTGACCGTGTGGAACTGGTCGGCCTCGTCGTCGACCGCCGGCGGGTAACCGCGCCCCTTCTCCGTCAAGCAGTGCACGATGACCGGCGCCCCGAAGTCACGTGCCTTGCGCAGCGCCTTCTCGACCGCGACCGTGTCATGACCGTCGATCGGACCGACGTACTTCAACCCGAGGTCCTCGAACATGACCTGTGGCTGGATCAGGTCCTTGAGGCCCTTCTTCATGCCGTGGAGTGCGTCGTAGATCGGCGTGCCGACGACCGGCGTACGAGCCAACGACGACCGCACCATGTCGAGCAGCTGCTCATACGACGGGGACAACCGCAGGTGCGCGAGGTGGGCGGCCAGGCCACCGACCGTCGGCGAGTACGACCGCCCGTTGTCGTTGACGACGATGACGACGGGGCGCTCGCCGGCGGCGATCGTGTTGAGCGCTTCCCAGGCCATGCCGCCGGTCAGCGAACCGTCCCCGACGACAGCGACGACGGCACGATCGGTGTCGCCCTTGAGCGCGAACGCCTTGGCCAGGCCGTCGGCGTAGGACAGCGCTGTCGAGGCGTGGGAGTTCTCCACCCAGTCGTGCGGGCTCTCCGCCCGAGAGGGGTAACCCGACAGGCCCGACGCCTGGCGTAGCCGCTCGAAGTCGTGACGCCGGCCGGTGAGCAGCTTGTGGACGTAGGACTGGTGGCCGGTGTCCCAGATGATCGCGTCCTTCGGCGAGTCGAAGACGCGGTGCAGTGCCATCGTCAGCTCGACGACGCCGAGATTCGGTCCGAGATGCCCGCCGGTTCGGGCCACCGCAGACACCAGGAAGTCGCGGATCTCCGCTGCCAAGCCCGGCAGCTGCGCGGAGTCGACGCGCTTGAGGTCAGCCGGGCCGTTGATGGTCGACAACAGGCTGGTCACGACGGTCAGTTTACGACCGGTGGAAAGCGAGCCGGCCATCCTGCGTCAGCCGCGGTTGTGATCCCCGATCGCACCATCGATCAACTCCCGCAAGATGTCGATGTGGCCGGCGTGCCGTGCGGTCTCCTCGATCATGTGGATGCAGACCCACCGCATCGACACCTCGGTGCCATTCCACGACGTGCCCGTCGTCTCGAGGTCGATCTCGATGATCGCAGCCTCCGCGGCCGCCGCTGCCCGGTCGTAGAAAGCAACGATGTCTGCCGTCGTCTCGTGCGGCTCGATGCGGAGATCCGCCTCGGGGTCGTCGTCATCGAACGGCAACGGCTCCGTCTCACGCCCGAATGTCAGGCAGAACCAGCCGTACTCGACCGCGGCGAGGTGCTTGACGAGCCCCAGCAGCGTGCTACCGGACGGCACCGGCGACCGCCGCAGGTCATCGTCACTGACGCCCTCGAGCTTCCATTTCACCGCCCGGCGATGGCGCTGCAGGCTGAACAGCAGGTTGTCCTTCTCGGATCCCGTGAACGGCGGCTCACCCATCCGCGAAACGTAGCGAGGCCGCTGCCCCATCCGCGACCGATTTCGTGCCGAGGGGACGAGTTCTCGGAGCCCCTGCGCCGCGGGTTGCCGCAAACCGGCCACCACGGGACGATACGGTCTCGACATTCCTACTCGGCACTTCCCCGTGGCGCTCTCGATCTGCTGTGCCCTGGGGCTCGGCGTCGCGGCCCCATCCGCCGCAACGGCGCATCGACATCACGACGAGACGCGTCGACCGATCGCGCTCGGGGTGTTCACGCCTAACTCGCCCCAGGCGTCAGAGATTCGCGCCTACACGAAGCTCACGGGAGCCCGGCCGGCGATCGTCATGTGGTACTCGGAGTTCGACACTCCCCTGTTCACGGCAGGTCAGCTCCAAGACATCCGGCGGTTGCAGGCCACCCCGATGATCAGCTGGCGACCCGTCACCAACGATCACGAGGCCGTGCGGTTCACGAGCATCGCGGCCGGCGACGTCGATCCCTATCTGCGGGCGCAGGCCGCCAAGGCTCGCGCGGCCAAGCGCCCGATTCTCGTGCGCTTCGCCTACGAGATGAACCTCGCCGGGCAGGACTACGGCTCTGCGGTGACCGGCGAGACGGCCGCTGACTTCGTAGCCGCGTGGCGTCACGTCGTGGCGGTCTTCCGGCAGGCGAAGGCGACGAACGTCCGATGGGTGTGGTCCCCGAACACGGACTGCGCCGGCCACTGCCCGTTCACGTCGTACTGGCCTGGGAACTCCTACGTCGACTGGCTCGCCCTCGACGGCTACAACTTCGCCAGCGCCCACAACGCCGCGTGGGTGAGCCTGCAGTACGTCTTCCGGACCTCGTACGACACCATCACGAAGCTGTCGGACAAACCGCTGATGATCGCGGAGACGGCGAGCGCCCCGACGCCGGGCAACAAGGCGCATTGGATCCGGCGAGGCTTCCGTACGACGATCCCCACGAAGTTCCCCAGGGTTCGCGCGGTGGTGTGGTTCGACCAGGACAAGGAAACCGACTGGCGCGTGAACTCGAGCAAGAAGTCCTTACGCGCCTGGCGCCACGTCGTCCGCCTGAAGCGCTACCAAGGCCGCCTCTACGACTGATCCCAAGGCAGCCTCGAGGACTGATCGCCCAACCGTCTCAAATCGTTGATTCGAGACGTCTCGAACCAACGATTCGAGACGGTTGGGCGAAAAAGGTCAGAGCTTGGCCGTCCAGCGCTCGCCTTGCAGCGCCCGCCAGATCAGGTCCGCTCCGGTCGCGGCTTGCTTCAACCGATGCCGCTCGTGTTCGTACGCCGCGACCGCCTCGTCAACCGTCGAGTGGCTGACCACACCGCGCAGGTCGTGGCGCGCCGTGCGAATGCCCGTCTCGGCAGCGTCGACCGCGGCGGCGAGGCAGGCTCTTGCGACATGCGCCAGCACCACGGGATGGCGCCGGAACACGTCGTACCCCCGATAGTCCGGCGGGCACTGGTCCAACATCCAGGCCGTCGCGCGCGTCTCCCAGTCCGGCGCGCCCGGCTCCGGAACCTCCGGCGGCC
>JAFAZI010000165.1 GCA_019239875.1 Frankiaceae bacterium | reverse complement strand
CGCCCCAGTCGTCGATGCCTGCCGCCAGCAGGCGCCGACACTCGTCGAGGTCGACCAGGTTGGGCGGCGCCTGCACGCGGACCTGAGAGCCGAGCACCAGCCGCGCGCTCGCTACCGTCGCGACGTACTCGTCGAGGTCCAGGTCGTGCGCCGTACGCATCGCGGTGTCCGGCTTCGCGCGGAAGTTCTGGATGATGACTTCCTGGATGTGGCCGTACTGCCTGGCGAGGGCTCGCAGCGCGAACAGCGACTCCACGCGGTCGGCCGCGGTCTCGCCGATCCCGACGAGCAAGCCGGTCGTGAAGGCGATGTTGGACCGGCCGGCGTCCTCGATCGACCGCAGCCTGACGGCCGGCACCTTGTCGGGGCTGCCGCGGTGGGCGGCGACGTCCGCGGTCGTCTCGAGCATCAAGCCCATCGACGGGGCGACCGGCTTCAGGCGCTGCAGGTCCTCCCACGTCATCACACCCGGGTTGAGGTGTGGCAGCAGCCCGGTCTCCTCGAGGACTCGGATCGCCATCGCCCGGACGTACCCGAGGGTCGAGTCATACCCCTGTTCTGCCAGCCAGTCCTTCGCCGCCTCCCACCGGTCTTCCGGGCGGTCGCCGAGAGTGAACAGCGCTTCTTTGCACCCCTTTGCCGCGCCTTCACGAGCGATGGCCAGCACCTCGTCCGGTGACAGGTACGGCGCAGGGACCCGGCCCGGGGTGGTCGCGAACGTGCAGTAGTGGCACCGGTCGCGGCACAGCCGCGTCAGGGGAATGAAGACCTTGCGGCTGTACGTGACCGTGTGCGGCCGGCCGAGCGCTTCGAGGCCCGCGTCGCGGACGCGGCCGGCGACCGCCGTCAGCGCGGCGAGGTCCGCACCGCTGGCGCCGAGCAGAATCTCGACCTCGGTCGGGTCGAGAGCCTTGCCGTCGTCCGCGCGGCGAAGCGCGCGCCGCATCGCAGAGGTCGTCACGGCCGCTGCGAATCCTGCCGCTGCATGCATCTGACCCTACGCGGTAGGCCAGACTGCATCGCGTGCGTGTCACGGTGCTCTCCGGCGGGATCGGCGGCGCCCGCTTCCTGCTCGGACTGCGGTCGCTCGGGCACGACGTCACCGTCATCGGCAACACGGGCGACGACATCACGATGCTGGGCGTGCGAATCTGCCCGGACCTCGACACCGTCATGTACACGCTCGGCGACGGCATCTCGCAGGAGCGAGGCTGGGGCCGCGAAGGCGAGACCTTCCGAGTGCGCGAGGAGCTGACGGCGTACGCCGAAGCGATCGGCGCCGGCAACGGAGCCGATGCCGTGCCGTCATGGTTCGGTTTGGGTGATCTCGATCTCGCCACTCACCTGCTGCGTTCGGAGTGGATGCGGGGCGGGGTTCCGCTGTCGGAGTGCACTCGCCGGCTGTGCGAGCGGTGGCAGCCCGGCGTCACGCTGCTGCCGGCCAGCGACTCCCCCATCGAGACGCACGTGTCGCTGGTGACCGGCCGCACCGTGCACTTTCAGGAATGGTGGGTCCGGATGCGGGCGCAGATCGAGGCGACCGGTTTCGAGATCGTCGGCGCGGAGCAGGCCACGGCCGCTCCGGGCGTGATCGATGCCCTGTTCGACGCCGACGTCATCGTCTTCCCGCCGAGCAACCCGGTGGTGTCGATCGGCGTCATCCTCGCCGTACCTGGGATCGCCGATGCGATCCACCAGACCGAAGCGCCAGTCGTCGGGCTTTCGCCGATCGTCGGTGACGCCCCTGTCCGCGGCATGGCAGACGCATGCCTCTCGGCGATCGGTGTCCCGACGACGGCCGACGCGGTTGCGCGTCACTATGGTGTGCGCGCCGCCGGAGGTCTGATCGACGGCTGGCTGGTCGACACCATCGACGAGGCCGTCGTACCAGGACTGGTGGCGGACGGTTTCGCCGCCGAAGCCGTGCCGCTGTTGATGACCGACCTCGAGTCGACGACAGCGATGGCGAAGGCGTCGCTGACGTTGGCGGCCAGGTGACGCCTCGGCTCGAGATCTGGGGGATCGACGGGATCGGGGAGGTCCGACCGGGCGATGACATCGCCGCCCTCGTTCTCGCTGCCGGTGCCGACATCCGCGACGGCGACGTCCTCGTGGTGACCAGCAAGATCGTGTCCAAGGCGCAAGGCCGGCTGGTGGCCGGAACGCGCGCTGACCACCTCGATGCCGAGACGGCGAGGGTCGTCGCGCGGCGCGATGACACAGCGATCGTGGAGACCCATCACGGGTTCGTGATGGCGGCGGCAGGGATCGATGCGAGCAACGTTCCGGACGGTCACGTCGCGCTGCTCCCGGCCGATCCGGACGCGGCGGCCGCGACCATCCGGACGTCGATGGCGGCTGCCGGTATCGACGTCGCCGTGATCATCAGCGACACGATGGGCAGGGCATGGCGCAACGGTGTCATCGATACGGCGATCGGCGCCGCGGGGCTCGACGTGGTGTGGGACCTACGCGGCCAGCGCGACCCGGCCGGGCACCTGCTCGAGGCCACCGTGGTGGCGATCGCGGACGAGCTCGCCTCAGCCGCCGACCTCGCCAAGGGCAAGCTGAGCAACTCACCGGTCGCGGTGATTCGCGGGTTTCCCTTCACTAGCAACGACTCTGCGGCGGGCGCACGGCCACTTGTGCGGCCCGCCGCGGATGACATGTTCCGGTTGGGCACTCACGAAGCGATGCAGCAGGTGGTGGCGGATGCCGCGCCCGTGGCCACGCCGGCTGGGGATATTGCGGCGATCGACCGTGACATCGTGCTTCGCGCGGTGGCGTCACTCGGGCCGGTCGGCGTCGTACTCCACGTCACTGCGGACGGCCGCGCGGTGTCCGCCGAGGGCGAGCCGCTCGAGGCCGGCTACACCCTCGGCCGGCTCGCGGCAGCCCTGGCCGCGCAGGGTTTGCGCGCAACGGTGCCAACGCCGACCGAGACCGGCGCGCTCATCCGCGTCCTCAACCCGAGCGACGCGGATTTAGTGCCATAAATCGCTCAGAAAAATCCCCATCGCGACACCAAATCCACATCGCCTCGAGCGCGCGGATCGAGTCGCCTGGGAAGGCCCACGGACGATCGCCGGGGCGCGGTAGTGCGAGCAGTCAGGGCAGCGGGCTGAAACGGATCGCGGCGTCGGGGATCACCGCGTCGGTCCAGATCCGGATCCCGTTCGCGAGCTCGTTGTTCTCACCGATCTTGGCGCCCTCGCCGATCACGACGTCGTTCAGCATCGCCTTCCGGCCGATCACCGCTCGCCGGCCGATCAGCGAGAAGCCGATCACTGCGCCTGACCCGATGTGGGCGCCGTCGGCGACCACGGTCGAGTGGACCGTAGCGCCGGACTCGACCACCGACCGCGGTCCGATCACCGAGCCGCCGGTGATGACGGCGTTCGGGTGGACGCTTGCGTCGGGATCGATCAACGACTCCCCGACCGAACCCGACAAGACGGGTGAGTCGACGACTCCCCGTACCACGTCCGAGCTCCCCTTCACGAACGCCCGCGGCGTCCCGACGTCGAGCCAGTACGCGTTGTCGACGTAGCCGAGAACCATCTGCTTGTCCTCGAGCAGGCCGGGGAAGGTCTCTCGTTCCACCGACACGACCCGGCCCTCAGGGATCTCGTCGATCACGTGACGGGCGAAGACGTAGCAACCGGCGTTGATCCGGTTGGTCACGGGTTCGGGCGACTTCTCGAAGAACCCCGTCACGCGATTGTGTGAATCCGTCGGTACGCAACCGAACGGCCGGGCGTCGGGAACCTCCACGAGATGCAGGGTGGCGGCCGCTTCGCGCCGGCGGTGCAGCTCGAGCTGAGCGCCGATGTCGTGGCCGGACAGGACATCGCCGTTGACGATCAGCACCGCGTCCGCCGGCCCGGACTCGAGCCGGCGCGCGACGTTGCGGATACCGCCACCGGTGCCGAGCGGCTCTGTCTCGGTGACGTAGTCGATCCGGATGCCGAGCTCCTTGCCGTTGCCGAAGTGCTCCGCGAACACCTCAGCCCGGTACGACGTCGCGAGCACGATGTGCTCGACACCGGCCGCCCGCAGCCGCGTGATCTGATGCGTCAGGAACGGTGCACCGGCGAACGGCAGCATCGGCTTCGGCGTCCGGATCGTCAGGGGCTGGAGCCGCGTGCCCTGCCCCCCGACGAGAACAACTGCTTCCACGTACGCCGCGCCCTATCCCTGCGAGACAGCGCGCGCGTACGACGCCAGGTGCGCCTCGGCACTAGCGGCCCAGGTGAACTCGCGCGATCGGGCGAGGGCGGCATCCGAGAGCTGCTGGCGGCGACCGGCGTCGTCGAGCAGGGCGGACAGTGACGCACCGATCGACTGCCAGTCCGGCTCGGTGTAGGCGACGGCGTCACCGCCGACCTCGGGCAGTGACAGTCGCTGGGTCGTCAGCACCGGGGTGCCACACGCCATGGCCTCGAGAACGGGAAGTCCGAAACCTTCGCCGTGGCTCGGGAACGCCACAACCGTTGCGCCGCCGAGATAGCCGGGCAGGTCGGCAAAGCGCAGGTAGCCGGGACGCACGACGCGCAGGTGGCTCGGCACCTCGGCGATCGCGGCGTCGACGTCGTCGTCCCAACCGGTACCACCGGCCAGCACGAGTGCCGGCGGGTCGTCACGCCAGCTGACGGCCTCGACCCAGCCCCGGATCAGGTTGGGCACGTTCTTACGCGGCTCCAGGACACCGAGGAACGCGACGTAGGACCCGCGCAAGCCAAGACGCGCCGCGACGCGCGCCTTGTCAGCATCGGTCGGCACGTGGAAAAGCTGCGGGTCAACCCCGTGGTAGGCGACGTCGAGCACGGTCGGGTCGGCGTCTAGCACGCGCACCAGCTCGTCACGGGTGGCTTTGCTCGGCACGATCACTCGGGCCGCCCGCCGCAGTGCCGTCCGCGTCGCCGACCGGAAGAACGTCCCCTTGACGGGTGACACCGCGTCGGGCTGGGTGAAGAAGGTGGCGTCGTGGATTGTCACGACCACTGGCATCCCGACCCGCAGCGGCATCGTGTAGTGCGGTGAGTGCACAACCTCGGCGGCGAGCTGCTGAGCGACCAGTGGCAACCCGGTCTGCTCCCACGCCAGCCGGGCAGGACGGTGCGAGATCGCGGCTGGACCGGGAACCACCGTCGCCTGGGGCGCCAATGCGGCGTAGCGCTCGGAGTCCGCCCGCTGGCACACGATGGCGAGGTCGGCATTGGCGTTGCCAAGTGCCGAGAGCAGGCCGTCGACGTACCGTCCCACCCCACCGCGGTCAGCGGGGACTGCGGTCGCGTCGACCAGGACTCGGGGGGCCACGAGCGGCTCCCTCCCCGTCTTCGTCGGTGCGTTGCTGTCGTCTTTCCAGGTCGACACTCAGCGTAACCCTCGGCTCACGCGGTTGCGCAGCATGTCGTGATCAAGTGTCAGCGCGGCGCATGAAGGCATCCTTCAGGTGTGCCGACTCCTCACGATCTGCTCACCCGCCAGCTCGGACAGGACGGGTCCCGCCCGTTGTTGACGTTCTACGACGATGCGACCGGCGAACGGGTCGAGCTGTCGGTGGCCACCACGGCGAACTGGGTGGCGAAGACCGGGAGCTTCCTGGCGGAGGAGTACGGCGTCGACGCCGGCGATGTCGTGATCGTGCAGCTGCCGGCGCACTGGCAGGCGGCCGTCCTGCTGCTCGCAACCTGGGCCGCCGGCGGGATCGTCGCGTTCGACCCGGATCCGACCGCCCTCGTGTCGATCTCGACCTCCGATGACGCTGATGTCTCGCTCCGCCTCGAGCCGATGGGCGCGGACTTCTCGCGGCTGGTGGCGGCGCAGCCGGACTCGTGGCAGCCGATCAACCCGTCGGGTGGCGACGTCGTGGCGGCGGCCGCCGTCGATCTCCCCCATGGCGCGCGGGTGCTGTCCGTCCTCGGGTACGACGACGCGGCTGCGATCTCCTACGCCCTGCTCGCACCGCTCGCCGTCGACGGCTCTGTCGTGATCGTCCGCAACGCCGAGGCGGCGACGCTCGCCGAGCGGGCGAGGACCGAACAGGTCACCCACACCCTCGGCATCGACGTCGACGGCCTCCCCCGCCTCGACGCCTGAGCCACGACCACCCACTGCGCGGGTTGTCCGACTGTCACGTCGCCCTGACCACGTGCGCCTCGGACAACTCGCCGTTCAGAGGGTCGCGGCGAGGGTGACGAACGGCTCCATCGAAGTCGGGTCCTTCAGCGCTCCTTGCGCGACCGCTTGGTCCAGCGGCGTCCCGGCGAGGACCCGCTTGACCGGCACTTCGCACTTCTTGCCGTTGATGGTGCGGGGCACGACGTCGATCGCGATCACGTCGTCAGGAACGTGGCGTGGCGAGAGCTGCGACCGGATCCGCGTCCGGAGCTCGGCGGTCACGGCCTCGAGCGAGGCGCCGGGCGCCAGCACCACGAACAGCAAGAGCTTGCCCTCGATGTCGGCCGCCGAGGTGTCGATGACGAGCGAGTCCTCGACCTCGGGGAGATCCTCGACGACGCGGTAGAACTCGCTCGTGCCCATTCGCACACCGCCGCGGTTAAGGGTGGAGTCACTGCGGCCGTAGATCACGCAGGAGCCGTCGGCCCCGAACTTCACCCAGTCACCGTGCCGCCAGACGCCCGGATAGGTGTCGTAGTAGGCCTCGTGCAACCGCGACCCGTCGGAGTCGTTCCAGAAGCCCACCGGCATGGAGGGCATCGGCGCGGTGATGACCAGCTCGCCCACCTCGTCGATGACGGGGTTGCCGGCAGGGTCGAAAGCCTTCACCTCGCAACCGAGCAGCGAGGCGGGGATGACGCCCGCACGGACCGCAAGACCAGGAGCACCACCGACAAATGCCGTGCATACGTCGGTGCCTCCGGACAGCGACGAGAGCATCACGTCCGGCGCGACGGCGTTGTACACCCATGCGAAGCCCTCGGGGGGTAGTGGTGCACCCGTCGAGCCGACGGTCTTGATCCGGTGCAGATCGAAGTCGATGCCCGGCTCCATGCCGGCTTTCTGGCACGCCTGGATGAACGGCGCCCCCAGCCCCATGCAGGTGATGCGGTGCTGAGACGCCATCCGCCACAGGACGTTCGAGTCGGGGTACGACGGGTTGCCGTCGTACAACACGACCGTGGATCCGACCGCCAACCCCGAGATCAACAGGTTCCACATCATCCAGCCGGTCGTGGAGAACCAGAAGAACCGATCCCCCGGGCCGAGGTCGAGATGCAGGGCGAGCTGCTTTGCGTGTTCGACGAGCATGCCGCCGTGACCGTGCAGGATCGGCTTCGGCAACCCGGTCGTGCCCGAGGAGTAGAGCACCCAGAGCGGCTCGTCGAACGCCATGGGCTCGAAGGCCAGCGTCGCCGCGGTACCGGTTGCTTCTGCCCAAGGCGTCGACTCGGGGAGCTCGGCGTCGTCGTCGAGATACGGCACCAGGACGGTGTGCTCGAGGCCGGGCAGCTTTGCACGGAGCTCCTCGACGGTCCCGCGGACGTCATAGCGTTTGCCGCCGTAGTGATAACCGTCGACCGTGAACAGGACCTTCGGCTCGATCTGCGTGAAGCGGTCGGCGATGGCGGTCGGGCCGAAGTCCGGTGAGCAGCTGGACCAGATCGCGCCGAGCGACGCGGTGGCGAGTACGGCGACAAGCGCCTCCAGGCCGTTGGGCAGCAGCGCTGCGACCCTGTCGCCCCGCCTCACGCCATGCGACGCCAGCCACGCACGGAGATTCGCCGTGAGGACACGAAGCTCACGCCATGTGACCTCGCGCTCCAGCCCGTCCTCGCGGATCGCCACCACCGCGATGTCCTCCGTGTCGACGCGCACGGTCGGATAGAGCAGGTGCTCGGCATAGTTGACCCGGCCGTCCGGAAACCACGTCGCGCCGGGCATCTCGCGATGGTCCAGCGCTGCCGACGGTGGCGTGGTCCAGCGGATGCCGATCCACTCGGCGAACGCACCCCAGAAGCCATCGAGGTCGTCAATGGACCAGCGGTAGATCGCGTCGTAGGAGTCGAAACGCAAGCCGCGATGCTCGTCGAGCCAGTGCATGAAGTCCCAGAGCCGGGACGCCTCGAATCGCCGCGAACTCGGGGTCCAGAGCAGGTCACCCTCGTCAACCACGTGCCGAAGATTAGTCGCCGAGCAGAACCCCGATGCTCACTCAGTCCGAATCTTCCGCAGCCCAGATCGCGGCGATGTAGTCCCCTTCTACGCGATAGAGCGCCACCTGCCGCCAGGTGCGGTCGTCGGTCGACAGGGTCATCACCGCCGCGGCGTGACGATCGCCGGACAACACGTCCTCAACGACGTAGCGGAAGGTTGCGCCCTCGGTCTCAGCCCGGGAGCGGTACCACTGCATGAAGGCGTCGAAGCCGTGCAGTTTGGCACCCGGGACCGAGATCTCGGCATCCGGCAGCAGCAGACTCGCGGCTGCTGTCAGGTCGCCACGCTCATGGGCGTCGAACCATCGCTGCAACACGTCGTGCGCGGTCACGGGCGCCGCGCCGGGGCGGGGCAACAGCCGGCTGGGCAGGTGGCGCGGGACGGACCGAGCGATGACAGCGCCCGCGGCGGGCAGGGCGGATCGAGGCGCTCCTCGATGAGCTCGCGGAGCATCGCGATGAACCGCGCGTCGGTGCCAGGTGCCGGGGTCCGTGTGAAGCCGATCCCCACCTCGGTCGCGACGGCAGCCGCCTCGACGTCGAGGTCCCACTGCACCTCGAGGTGGTCACTGACGAAGCCGACCGGCACGACGATGACGTCAGTCACGCCCTCGGCCGGCAGCGCACGCAGGTGATCGCAGACGTCCGGCTCGAGCCACGGGACCGTCGGTGGACCGCTTCGGCTCTGGAACACCAGATCCCACTTCAGATCCGGTCCCGCCTGGCTCGCGATCAGCTGGGATGCCGCCCGCAGCTGATCGACGTACAGATTGCCCGCGGGTCCGGACAGTGCAGCCATCGACACCGGGATCGAGTGCGCGGTGAAGACGAGACGGGTGGTCGACCGCCGTGACGGGTCGATCGAGGCACGGACCGCGTCGACCTGCGGCTCGATGAATCCTGGATGGTCGAAGAAGTGGCGGACCTTGTCGAACTCCGGAGCCGTCTCACCGACGAGGGCGACGGCGGTCGCGAGGTCGTCCTGATACTGCCGGCACGATGAGTACGACGAGTACGCAGACGTGACGAGAACCAGCGCTCGGCGAATCCCGTCGGATGCCATCTCGCGGACCGCAGCCTCCACGAGTGGATGCCAGTTTCGATTGCCCCAGTAGATCGGCAGCGCGATGTCACTCGCGTCGAGCTCGGCCCGCAGGGCGGCAATCAATGCACGGTTCTGTCCGTTGATCGGCGACACCCCACCGAAGTGCTGGTAGTGCTCGGCGACGGACTCGAGGCGCTCGCGGGGAACGCCGCGGCCGCGGGTCACGTTCTCGAGGAACGGCATCACCTCGTCGGGACCTTCCGGCCCCCCGAACGACAGCAGCAGGACCGCGTCGTAGGACGTCACTAGCGGACCGGGTTGGCCTTGAGCAGGTTGCGGGACATCACCAGGCGCTGGATCTGGTTGGTGCCCTCGTAGATCTGGGTGATCTTCGCGTCCCGCATCATCCGCTCGAGCGGGTAGTCCTTCGTGTAGCCGTAGCCGCCGAGCAGCTGCACGCCGTCGGTCGTGACCTCCATCGCGGCATCCGAGGCGAAGCACTTCGCGGCCGCCGACATGAACGTCAGGTTGGGTGCGAGGCGCTCGGAAAGCGCTGCTGCGGTGTAGATCAGTGACCGTGCCGCCTCGGTCTTCATCGCCATGTCGGCGAGCAGGAACGAGACGCCCTGGAACTCCGCGATCGGCTTGCCGAACTGCTTGCGTTCCTGGATGTAGCGAGTGCAGTAGTCGACCGCGCCCTGCGCGATGCCGAGCGCTTGAGCGCCGATCGTGAGGCGGGTGTGATCGAGGGTCTTCAACGCCGTCTTGAAGCCGGTGCCTTCTGCGCCGATCATCCGGGCGGCGGGGATCCGAACGTTGTCGAAGTACACCTCGGCAGTCGGAGAGCCCTTGATACCGAGCTTCTTCTCCGGGGCGCCGAAGCTGATGCCCGCGTCAGACTTCTCGACGACGAAGGCCGAGATGCCGTTCGCCTTCGCCTCCGGATCGGTCACCGCCATCACGGTGTAGAACTCCGAGACGCCGGCATTTGTGATCCACCGCTTGACGCCGTTGATGACGAACTCATCGCCGTCACGCACCGCGCGCGTCTTCATGTTGCCGGCGTCGCTGCCCGCCTCCGGCTCCGAGAGGCAGTAGCTGAACATGCCCTCGCCTCGAGCGAGCTTGGACAGGTACGTCGACTTCAGCTCCTCACCGCCGGAGAGCATCAGCCCCATCGTGCCGAGCTTGTTCACCGCTGGGATCAGGGATGAGGCCGCACATGCTCGGGCGACCTCCTCGATGACGATCGCCGACGCGATCGCGTCCGCGCCGACGCCGTCGTACTGCTCGGGCACGTGTACGGCATGCAGATCGGCGGCCACCAGGGCGTCGTGGACGTCCCACGGGAACTCCGCCGCCTCGTCGATCGCCGCGGCGCGCGGCGCGATCTTGTCATCAGCGAGCTCGCGCACCGTCTTGCGGAGCAGCTGGTGCTCTTCGGGCAGCGTGTAGAGGTCGAAGCCTGGATTCACGCAGTTCATCGTACGGAGGCCGCCGATAGGATTTTCCGATGGCCGCCCCCCGCCTGACCGTGCTCGGCACCGGATACCTCGGCGCCACGCATGCCGTTTGCATGGCCGAACTGGGGTTCGAGGTGCTCGGCCTCGACGTCGACGCCGACAAGGTCGCAAAGCTCTCCGACGGCGCGGTTCCGTTCTACGAGCCGGGTCTCGACCGGCTCCTTCGCGCCAACCTCGACACCGGCCGGCTGCGCTTCACGACCTCCTACGACGATGTCGCGGCGTTCGGCGACGTCCACTTCCTGTGCGTCGGCACCCCGCAGAAGCACGGCGAGTACGCCGCCGACATGCGATACGTCAACGGCTCACTCGACGCGTTGCTGCCGCGCCTGACCCGGCCGTGCACGATCGCCGGAAAATCGACCGTCCCGGTCGGGACGGCAGAGGGCGTGGCTGAGCGCATCAAGGCGGAGGCACCCGCCGGCGATGCCATCGAGCTGGTCTGGAACCCGGAGTTCCTCCGCGAAGGCTTCGCCGTTGAGGACACCCTCCGGCCGGATCGGCTCGTGATCGGCGTCACCTCACCGGCCGGAGAGGCGACGATGCGGGAGGTCTACGCGAAGATCCTCGCGAACGGTACGCCGATGGTCGTCGGCGACATGGCGACCGCCCAGCTGGTCAAGGTGGCGGCGAACGCCTTTCTCGCGACCAAGATCTCGTTCATCAATGCGATGGCCGAGGTGTGCGAGGTGACACACGCTGACGTGACCAAGCTCTCCGAAGCCCTGTCCTACGACACGCGAATCGGCGGCCGGTTCCTCAACGCGGGTCTCGGGTTCGGGGGCGGCTGTCTGCCCAAAGACATCCGAGCGTTCATGGCGCGCGCGGGCGAGCTAGGGGTTGACCAGGCCCTGTCGTTCCTCACCGAGGTCGATGCGATCAACCTGCGTCGCCGCGCCCGGATGGTCGACCTGACCCGCGAGCTGCTCGACGACACGTTCCTGCGCCGCAAGGTCGCGGTCCTAGGCGCCGCGTTCAAGCCCGACAGCGATGACATCCGCGACTCGCCCGCCCTTGATGTCGCCAGCCGGCTGCAGAAGCACGGCGCCGATGTCCGCGTCTACGACCCGGCCGCGATGGACAACGCGCGCCGGATGTATCCCGACCTGAGCTACAGCGAGTCAGCGCTCGACGCCGCGGCCGGCGCCGATGTCGTCCTGCATCTCACCGAGTGGGCAGAGTTCTGCGAGATGGACCCTGGAACGCTCGCCGCGGTCGTGGCGCAGCGCAACATCGTCGATGGCCGCAACGCGCTCGATCCGGAGCGGTGGCGCACCGCCGGGTGGACCTACCGCGCGCTCGGCCGTCCCTGAGATCAGCCAACCCGAATCCGATTCGGGACCAGTTAGCCCGATCGGCCGATCAAGAATTGGGCCGTCTGCTGCCGAAAAAAGGGATGCACCGATACAAAAGGAGCCCCTCATGGCCGCATCGACAGCAATGTCCGGCCAGCACCACGACGAGACCCAGACCATCCTGGCGCTGCTGCAAGCTGGAATCCCGCTTACCCTCCTGCTCGACCTGGCGACACCGATCCGCTCAGTCGACGTCTATCGCACCGAACCCGGGGCGGCGGACTGGCTAGAGGTTGCCGGGGTCGCCTGACCGAGCCGCCAGTCGCCCGATCGCGAGGCGGTCGAGCTTCCCGGTTGCGAGTCGAGGAAGCTCATCGATGACGACGACAGCCCGCGGGCGGGCGGCTGGTGAGAGCGCCGCGCTGCCCCATTCCCGCAGGTCGGTCAGGCTCGGGACGTCGGTGGCGTCGCGCGGCACGATGACGGCGACCAGACGCTGTCCCCACTCCGCATCCGGCACGCCGGTGACGGCGACGTCCGCAATGGCGGGGTGGGTCGCGAGCACCTCAGCGACCCGCGACGCGACGACGTTCTCGCCGCCCGTGATCACGACGTCGTCGACACGCCCCGTGATGCGCAGCCGGCCGTCGCCGCCGTACTCGCCCAGGTCGGACGTGACGAACCAGCCGTCGTCGAACACCTCCGCGTCGAGGTCCGGCCGAAGCCGGTAGCCGCTCATCAGGACGGGTCCCCTGACCCGCACCCGGCCGGCATCCAGGGCGACGTCGACCCCGTCGAGCGGCGACCCGTCGTACACGCACCCGCCGCACGTCTCGCTCATCCCGTAGGTCGGCACCACGTTCGCGCCGGCTGCCCTTGCCCGGGCGAGCAGCGCGGGTGGGGCGGCGGCACCGCCGAGGAGGATGGCACGGAATCGGCCGAGGTCGACCTTGGCGTCGAGGAGCCGGACCAGCTGCGTGGGCACCAGCGAGGTGAGGGTCGCGGGCTCGGCCGCGAACCGATCGACATCGAAGCGATCGTGGACGGTCAACGGGAGGTCGAGCAGGCGCGCCCGAAGCATGACCTGGATCCCGCCGATGTGCTGCCACGGCAGACAGGACAACCAGCGGTCGTCCGTTCGCAGACCGATCCGGGCATGGGTGGCCAGCGCCGAGGCGGCGAGCGCGTCCCGGCTCAGCTGCGCACCCTTGGGCTCGCCGGTCGAGCCGGAGGTCAGGATCACGAGAGCTGTGTCGTCGGACACCGGCTCGTCCGGCCGCATGGCCGCGAGCAGCCGATCCACGACCGCAGGCGGCGCGAACGGATCGATGGGAAGAACGGCGGAGCCGCGCTGCCACGCGGCGTCGAGGGCCGCGATGAACTCATCTCCCGGCGGCAGCGCGAGGGCGACGAGTCGGCGCGAGTCGGCGGCTGGCATCGTTGTATGACGGTAGTGCGGCCACAGCGGCCGGAGCTCGACGGAAGGACGCGACGTGCCAGCCAGGCAGGTGACCCGATGAACGTATGGGTCGAGGCAGCGCGTCCCCGCACCCTGCCCGCCTCGATCGCGCCGGTGCTCGTGGGCACGGCGGCGGGGTCACAGTCGGGCGGAGTCGTCTGGGGCAGGTTCGCCCTCGTGGTGGTCGTCGCCCTCGCGGTGCAGGTCGCGGTCAACTACGCGAACGACTACTTCGACGGTGTTCGTGGCGTCGACACCGTGCAACGAGCCGGCCCGCGGCGAGCGGTTGCCAGCGGACTGGTGACACCGCGGGCGATGCTCGTCGCGATCGGCGTTGCGATGCTCGTCGCCGGCGTCGCCGGATTCGCGTTGGCGGCGCTGGTTTCATGGTGGCTGCTCCTGATCGGCATCGGCGCATTCGTCGCGCTCCTCGGCTACAGCGGCGGCCCACGCCCGTATGCCTCGGAGGGGCTCGGCGAGGTGTTCGTCTTCGTGTTCTTCGGGCTGATCGCCACCCTCGGCTCGTCCTATGTCCAGCACCGCACTCTGCCGGCGACGGCGTGGGTCGGCGCGGTGGCCACGGGCGTGCTCGCGGTGGCGATCCTCGTCGTCAACAACCTGCGCGACGTTCCCACCGACGCCATCGCCGGCAAGCGCACGCTCGCCGTACGCCTCGGCGAGGCGCGGACCCGGCAGCTGTTCATCGCGGCGATCGGACTGGGCGTGCTTCTCGCAGTTGTCGGGGTGCCGATCGCCGCCGAGTCCGCCTGGCCGCTGCTCGCCCTGCTCGCGGTGCCACTGGCGAAACCGCCGGTCGACGCGGTCCGGGGCGGCGGCGTCGGCCGCGCGTTGATCCCGGCGCTCGGGGGAACCGGCAAGCTCGAGCTCGCGGTTGCCGTGCTGCTTGCCGCTGGCCTGTTGTTGGCGTGACCGGGGTCGCGCACACCTACGACATCGCGATGCGGGTCCGCTTCCGCGGCCAGGAACGACGTCGGGGCGTGCTGCTCGAGGGACCTGCTGGCTGGGGAGAGTTCTCGCCCTTCCCGGAGTACGACGCGGTGACCTCCGCACCCTGGCTCGCCGCGGCCCGCGAGGCCGCGAACGACGGCTGGCCACCTCCGCTTCGGACCCGGATCCCGGTCAACACGACCGTGCCCGCGGTCGGTCCGGACCAGGCGCACGCGCTGGTTGCGGCCTCGGGCTGCATGACGGCGAAGGTCAAGGTCGCCGAGCGCGGGCAGAGTCTCGCCGATGACATCGCGAGGGTCGAGGCGGTCCGCGACGCCCTCGGACCCGGCGGCGCGATCCGCGTGGACGCCAACGCCGGCTGGGACCTCGACGAGGCGACAGCCGCGTTGACGGTGCTGCAGAAGTTCGGGCTCGAGTACGCCGAGCAGCCCGTCGCGTCATTGCCGGACATGGCCTCGTTGCGGCGCAGAGTCGACGTCGCGCTCGCGGCAGACGAATCGGTGCGCCGTGCTGCGGACCCGTTGCACATCGCAGGGCTCGAGGCGGCCGACATCGTCGTGCTGAAGGTGCAGCCGCTCGGCGGCGTGCGCGCCTGCCTGCGCGTCGCCGAGGCGTGCGGCCTGCCGGTCGTCGTGTCGAGCGCGATCGAGACGTCGGTCGGGATCGCCGCCGGCGTTGCCTTGGCCGCATCGCTGCCGGACCTGCCGTATGCGTGCGGCCTCGGTACGGTTCCGCTGTTGGATGCGGACGTCTGCAGCGACTCGCTCGTACCGGTCGACGGTGCCCTGTCCGTGATGCTCTCGTCACCGGCGCCGGACCGGATAGACCTGGTCGCTGCGGACAGCGCGACAGCGGCGTGCTGGGAGCAGCGGCGTGCCGCGGCACAGGCGGCGATCGATGCCGGCTGAGAACGCCGGCCGAGCGTTCGCACTCGTCCTCGCGGACGAGCTCGCGGATTGTGGCGTTCGCCATGCGGTGGTCGCGCCGGGATCTCGGTCGACGCCGATCGCGTTGGCATTGCTGGAGAATCCGCACATCAAGGTGCACGTTCGCATCGACGAGCGGTCAGCGGCGTACCTCGCCCTGGGGATCGCGAAAGCGACCGCATCCATCGTCCCGGTGCTCTGCACCTCGGGGACGGCGACGTCGTACTTCCACGCGGCCGTGATGGAAGCCGACCTCGCGCACGTGCCGTTGCTGGTGCTGACCGCCGACCGCCCGCCCGAGCTGCACGGCATCGGCGCCAACCAGACCGTTGACCAGGTCGGCATGTTCGGCGCGGCGGTCCGTTGGGCGCCGGATGTGCCCGTGCCGGAGCCGGGACCGCACAGCGTCGACGCGTGGCGCGCCATGATCCGGACCGCGGCCGAGTGGTGTGACGGCGCGAACCACGAGCCGGTCGGACCGGTTCACCTGAACCTGCCGCTGCGTGACCCGCTCCTGCCGGTGCCGGACGACGAGGGCTTCCCCTACGAGCTCGGCCTGAAGAACCGCGCCGGTCCGATGTCATGGACCCGCACCGTCGCCGGCGTTCGGCCGACGTTCGTCCCTGACGAGATCGCCGCCCGGGTGGCGGGTGCGCGGCGCGGTGTCCTGGTGGTCGGCGGCAACGCCGGCCCGGTCGATGCCGCGCTGGAGTTCGCGAGGGCCGCTCGTTGGCCGGTCATCGCGGAGCCGCACAGCAACGCACGGGTCCCCGACCTCGCGTTGCGGGCCACGGATGCGTTGCTACGGGACAGATCCTTCGCCACGGCCGACCTTGCGATCGTCGTGGGCCGCGTCGGACTGTCACGGACCCTGCTCGAATGGCTCGGCCGGACGCCGCACGTCGTGATCGCGCCCGGCGGCGGCAACTGGGACGTCACCCGCACCGCGCTCGCGGTGATCCGACCACACCTCGGGTACGACGCCTTCGACGAGCTCTCAGCCCCAGCGGCCGAGCCGGCCTGGTCGACCGCATGGCACGACGCCTCTCGGTCGATCAGCCGCCGGATCGACGCGGTGATCGACGAGTCGCCGACGTTGACCGAGCCGGCGGTGGCACGCGACGTCGCGGCGCTGCTGCCCGACGGCGCCGCCCTCGTCGTGTCCTCATCGATGCCAATTCGCGACCTCGACGTCGTGATGGCACCGCGCGACGGGCTCACGATCTACGCCAACCGCGGTGTCAGCGGGATCGACGGCTTCGTCTCCACGGCACAGGGCATCGCGATCGGACGTGACGGGCGCGGGCCCACCGTCGCGCTGTGTGGTGACCTGTCACTGCTGCACGATGTGAACGGCTTGCTGCCCGCGCCAGATCCCCGACCGGACGTCACCTACGTGGTGATCAACAACGACGGTGGCGGCATCTTCTCGCTGCTGTCGCAAGGCACCGGGCTGGAGCGGACCGCCTTCGAGCGGCTTTTCGGCACGCCTCACGGCGTCTCGATCGAAGCGGTTGCGGCCGCATACCAAGCCGCGTACACGCGTGTTCGGACGGCGGCTGAACTCGCGGAAGCACTCGCGAAGGTCGAAGGCGTCCGGATCGTCGAGGTCAGGACGGACCGCGCCGAGAACGCCGCGCTGCATGCGCGCATCCGGGAGATCGCCGTCGCGGACGGACGGTCAGGCCTCTAGCGAGCTGGGATCGGCCGGCACGTCGGCTGCGTAGCTCGCAAGTACGTCGAGCGGTATGACCTCGAGTGCCCGTTCGTGAGTCGAGGCAAGGACGACCGGGGCGGCAGCTCCGTCGAGATGCGCCTGCAACCATCGCACGGCGACGACGCACCACCGATCGCCCGGGACGAGGCCCGGGAAGCTGTACACCGGCAGTGGGGTGACGAGGTCGTTGCCCACCCCGACCTGATGGGCAAGGAACTCCTGCGTCATGACGGCGCACACCGTATGACTGCCCACGTCCTCGGGCCCGGTCGAGCAACAACCGTCCCGGTAGAAGCCGGTCACCGGATCGGTGCCGCACGGCTCGAGCGGTCCACCCAGCACGTTCCGGTCAGCCACGGCGTACACCCTCGCACGCGTCGCCACCGATTGCCCGGGCGGGCCGGGGGGAAGGGAATGCTCGATAAGGTCAGCAGCGACCCAAGATCACCAGAAGAAGGACCGGCGATGTCAGACGAGAGCAACCCCCGCCAGAACGTCCAGTTCCCGAGCAACGGCGGGCACGCTCATGGCTACCTCGCCGTGCCCGAGTCTGGCAGCGGCCCAGGCGTTCTCGTGATCCAGGAGTGGTGGGGCCTCACCGACTACATCGCGGGCGTGTGCGACCAGCTGGCCGAGGAAGGGTTCGTCGCGCTCGCCCCCGACCTGTACGGCGGGACCACCACGCACGACGCCGACGAGGCCGGCAAGCTGATGACCGAGCTGCCGGTCGAGGAGGCCGTGAAGGATCTCTCCGGCGCGGTCGACTTCCTCATCACCCACGAGGCGGTGACGTCCAACGCCGTCGGCGCGATCGGCTTCTGCATGGGCGGCGGCTTCGTGCTGCTGCTCGCCAACGAACTGTCATTGAAGGTCAGCGCGGCCGTGGCGTTCTACGGTGTCGGCCCCGCCGTACCCGACTCGTACTCGTCGGTCACCGCCAAGGTGCAGGGCCACTACGCCGAGCAGGACGACTTCTACCCCGTCGCCGACGCGCGAGATCAGGCGGAGCAGATCCGTTCCGAGTCAGGGACGGACGTCGAGTTCTTCTACTACCCGGCAGGGCACGCGTTCCACAACAAAGAAAATCTGCTCGGCACCTACAACGCCGAGCAGGCAGAGCTCGCCTGGAACCGCGCAGTGGACTTCCTCAAGGCGAATGTCGCGCCCGAGGCCGAGGCGTCCTGAGCTCACACCAAAGCGGACAGCACCGCGTCGAACTTGGCGGCGGTCTCGGCGATCTCCGCAGCGGGCGCTGAATCCGCGACGATGCCTGCGCCGGCCCAGAGGCGCGCGACCCGCCCCGACAGCTGCGCGCACCGCAAGGCGATCGCGAACTCACCGTCGCCGCGACCATCGACCCAACCGACCGGTGCGGCATAGCGTCCGCGCGGCACAACCTCGAGTGATCGGATCTTCGCGAGTGCGGCCCCCCGTGGCGTGCCACCCACAGCGGCCGTCGGGTGGAGCAGGGCGGCCAGGGCGAGGGCTGACGGCGCGGGATCCGGTAGCCAGGCCGCCACATGCGTGGCGAGATGTGACACGTTCGCGAGTCGAAGCAGGTGCGGCGAGGGGTCAGTCACTACATCAGCCGAGACCCGGCCGAGGATCTCGCTGACCGACTCAGCGGCGTACCGGTGCTCGATGCGGTCCTTCGCCGAGTCGAGCAGCTGCCGCTCCAGCTCAGCGTCGGCCTCGGGCGTCTCGCCGCGACGAACCGTGCCGGCGAGCACCAGCGATTCGGCATGACGACCGGTGCGCCGGATGAGCAGCTCAGGCGAAGCGCCGACCAAGCCGTCGCACAAGTAGGTGAAGCAACCCGGGAACCGCCCGGCCAGGCGCGCGGCCACCGATCGCGGATCGATGACCGCGTCGGCCGTGACCTCGATCGCGCGGGCCAGCACGACCTTGTCGAGGTCGCCGGCCCGAAGCGATGCGACCGCGTCCGCGACCGCCTGACCCCACTCCGCCTCGGCGGGCAGCAACCGCGTGACGGACGCGGGCGGCGCGCTGGCCGCCGCCACCGGCCGGCGTCGTAGCGCCGGGATTGCCACCGAGCCGGGCGGGTTGATGATGGTCAGCCACGACCGGCCGTCTCGCCGGCCGAGGACGACAGTCGGCACCACGAGCACGGACCCGTCCGTCGCCGGGTCGAACCCCATCGACGCGATGGCGACCGCCCCGCAACCGGGGAGGCCCACGTCATCACGCGTCGTGATCGCCCCGAGCAATGACGCCACGTCGGCAGCAACGTCGGCACCTGGGGCGACGGGCAACCGAGCCGCGACGCCCCAACCGACCAGGCCGTCGCCACCGCGAAGGAAGGCGAACGCCTCGCCGGCGGGCAACCAGGTGAGCAGGTCGCCCGGGTCGTCCACCTCGACGGTCCAAGCGACGAGGTCGGCCGCGGCGGACGCCGCGACGGCATGGGTCATTGCTCGCCGCTGTCCTGCGAGAGCCTTGCCTGGAGTGAAGCGTCCTTGCCGCGCGCGGTGTCGGCCAGACCCTCTTGGAATCGCACCATCGCCGCGTGCAGGTCCTCGTCGGAGGTGGCGAGGATGCGGACCGCAAGCAGTCCGGCGTTCCGCGCCCCGGCGACGGACACCGTCGCCACGGGCACACCGGCCGGCATCTGCACGATCGACAGCAGCGAGTCCATGCCGTCCAGGTGCGACAGCGGAACAGGTACGCCGATCACCGGCAACGGGGTCACCGACGCGAGCATCCCCGGCAGGTGAGCCGCGCCGCCGGCGCCCGCCACGACGACCTTGAGACCCCTTTCGGCCGCGGTCGCGCCGTACTCGATCATGTCCTTGGGCGTGCGGTGCGCGGACACCACGCGCACCTCGGTCTCGACACCGAACTCGGCGAGGACGTCGGCCGCCGGCTGCATCGTCGGCCAGTCCGAGTCGCTGCCCATGACGATCCCGACGAGCGCTGCCATCAGTCCTCACCTCGCAACACGGCGACCGCGCGGCGGGCGCGGTCGCGGGTCTCGACGAGGTCGTCGCCGAGGGTGGTCACATGGCCGAGCTTGCGGCCGGGCCGGGCGCCCTTCCCATACAGATGGATCGACGCCGTCGGCGACTCAGCCATCGCCGCAGGCAACGAGTTCGCGAGATCGGTGTGCGGCCCGCCGAGCAGGTTCACCATCACCGTCGATCGCGCGCGGGGCCGGGTGTCGCCGAGTGGCCAGTCGAGGACGGCACGAACGTGCTGCTCGAACTGGCTCGTGGTCGAGCCCTCGATCGACCAGTGCCCGGAGTTGTGCGGCCGCATGGCGAGCTCGTTGACCAGCAGCCCGTTCGGTGCCTCGAAGAGCTCGACGGCAAGTACGCCGACGACGCCGAGCTCCGTCGCGATGGTGGTGGCAATCTCTTCGGCTTGCGCCGCGAGCGACGTCGACAGCCGCGGCGCGGGCGCGACCACCTCGACGCAGATGCCGGCTTTCTGCACCGTCTCGACGACCGGCCAGCACCGCACCTTGCCAGACGGCGTCCGCGCGACCTGGATGGCGAGCTCGTGCACGATGGCAACCCGCTCTTCGAAGATCAGGTCGGTGTCGGGCAGCTCGTCACCCGGGCCGATGAACCACACGCCGCGACCGTCGTACCCGCCCCGTACCGCCTTCGCGACATAGGGCCGCGGCAGCCCGTCCGGATCGTTCGACCATCTCGGTACGGCGATGCCCAGCTCGCTCAGCTTCTGCCGCATCGCCCGCTTGTCCTGGGCATACCGCAAGGCGTCCGCTCCGGGGTACACGGTCGCCCCAGCACTCACGAGCTCGCGGATGACGTCCTGCGGCACGTGCTCGTGATCGAAGGTGACGACGTCGCAGGACTTCGCGAACGCCGCCACGGCGGCCGGGTCGTCCGCCGCCCCGACCTCGACGTCCGGGGTGACAAGCGCGGCGCCGTCGGTCGGCGCATCGGCGAGTACACGCAGCGACAGGCCGAGCGCGATCGCGGCCTGATGCGTCATTCGCGAGAGCTGCCCGCCGCCGATCATGCCGACGACCGGCAGCCCGGTCACAGGGTCCGGCACGGCTACAGCCCCAGGTCGCGAGCGATCAACATGCGCTGGATCTCGGACGTGCCCTCACCGATCTCGAGGATCTTCGCGTCGCGCCAATGGCGTGCAACGGCGTACTCGTTCATGAAGCCGTAGCCACCGAACACCTGGGTGGCGTCACGGGCGTTGTCGACGGCGATGGTCGAGGAGTAGAGCTTCGCGATGGCTGCCTCTCGCTTGAAGGGTTCACCGGCGAGCATGCGGTCACAGGCGTCGCGGTAGGCGCACCTGGCGACATACGTGCGCGTCTCCATGTCGGCGATCCGGAAGGCGACCGCTTGATACGAGCCGATCGGGGCGCCGAACGCCTCACGCTCCTTCGCGTATCGGACCGACTCGTCGACGCACCCCTGCGCCAAGCCGACCGCGAGCGCGCTGATGGCGATCCGGCCCTCGTCGAGGGTCGACAGGAACTGCGCGTAACCCCGGCCCCGGTCGCCGAGGACGTTGGCCGCAGGCACCCGGCAGTTGTCGAATGAGAGCTGGCGCGTGTCGCTCGCGTGCCAGCCAACCTTGTCGTACTTGTTCGACGCGGAGAACCCGGGCTGCGGCAGCGGCACCATGATCGACGTCAGCTCGGGCTTGCCGTCGGCACGGTCGCCGGTGCGGCAAAGGACCGTGACGAGGTTGCTGATGTCCGTACCGGCGTTGGTGATGAACGCCTTGCTGCCGTTGATGACCCACTCCTCGCCGTCGAGCACCGCGCGAGTCCGCGGGTTGCCGGCGTCGGACCCGCCGCCGGGCTCGGTGAGTCCGAACGCCGCAAGTGCCTCGCCACGACACAGCGCGGGCAGCCACTCCTTCTTCTGCTCGTCGGTCCCGAAGCGGTAGATCGGCATCGAGCCGAGCCCGACCGCAGCCTCGAGGGTGATGGCCACGCTCGAGTCGACCCGACCGAGCTCTTCGATCGCGAGGCACAGCGCCAGGAAGTCGCCACCCATCCCGGAGTACTCCTCCGGGAACGGCAGGCCGAACAACCCCATCTCACCCATCTGGCGGATGACGTCGTACGGGAACTCGCCCGTGCGATCCGCGTGCTCCGCCTGCGGAGCGACGACGTCACGCGCGAACTCCTCGACGCTTTTGCGAAGCGCCTCGTGCTCGTCGCTCAGGCGGTGGCTCACACCGCTAATTTTCGCATGCGCAGTTTCGGTTCAGGATCGCCACATACGCTGAGCCTCGTGGCTGCCCAGCGAGTTCGGCATCTCTACGCGACGTTCGAGCACCTGATCCACGAGATCGCCAAGTTCGGAGTCGTCGGCGGTGCCGCGTTCGTCCTCACCATCGCCCTGTCGAACACCTTCCACTTCGGTCTCGACCTCGGCCCGCTGACCAGCTTCGGACTCGCGACGATCATCGCCGCGACCGCCTCGTATTTCGCCAACCGGCACTGGACCTGGCGGCACCGTACGAACAGCGGCGTACGGCGAGAGCTCCCGCTGTTCCTCGCGTTGTCCGCCGTCGGGCTCGCGATCTCCGAGATCCCGGTGGCCGTGAGCGAGTACCTCCTCGGCCTGCACTCGCCGCTCGCCTACAACATCTCCTCGACCCTGACCGGGACGGCACTCGGCACGGTGTGGCGGTTCTGGTCATTCCGCCGCTGGGTCTTCCTCGATCCGGAGCCGCTGCGCACCGAGGAAGCCGTCCACGAAGCCCTAGTCTGACGCTACGGCGCACCTCTCCCCGGCCCCAAGGGACTCGTGAGTAGCCGCCGACGCTCCCACGTCACCTACGACTCACGAGCCTGCAGGACTAGACCGGCGTCACTCCGTGACTGACTAGACCGGCGTCACTCCGTGACGACGCCTCGAGAAGGTGCGGTCCTTGGCGCGGTAGATGTCGAAGCGGGCGATCAGCTCGGCGCGCAGGTCCTCCGGCTCGATGATCGCGTCGACGACGAGCTCGCTGGCGAGGTGCAGGATGTTGACGTCCTCGTTGTACTCGTCGCGCTTCGCTTGGACGAACTGCTCGCGCTCGGCCTCGTCCTCAATCGCCTGGATCTTGTTGAAGTACACCGCGTTGACCGCGGCCTCCGCACCCATCACGGCGATCATCGCGGTCGGCAACGCGATCGTGACGTCGGGCGAGAACCCAGGGCCGGACATCGCGTACAGCCCAGCGCCATAAGCCTTGCGCACGACGACCGAGATCTTCGGGACGGTCGCTTCAGAGACCGCGCTGATCATCTTCGCGCCGTGGCGGATGATGCCGGCGCGCTCAACTGCGCTACCCACCATGAAGCCTGGCACGTCGGCGAGGAACAGCAGCGGGACGTTGAACGCGTCGCAGAGGTTGATGAACCGCGTCGCCTTGTCCGCGGAATCCACGAACAGCACGCCGCCTTTGAACATCGGGTTGTTGGCAACGATGCCGATCGGCTTGCCATCGAGCCGGGCGAACCCGACCACGAGCTCCTTGGCCCACAACGCGTGGATCTCGAAGAACGAGTCCGCGTCCACCAGCGCTTTGACGTAGCGGCGCATGTCATAGGCCTGGCGGTCGTTCTCAGGGATCATCGCGCGGAGGTCGCCGGACCCGGCGTCCGCAGCCTCGGTCGCGGGCGGCTCCTGAGTCCAGTTCGACGGCAGGTATGACAAATACTGCTTGACCGTCTCGAGCGCTGCCGGCTCGTCGGCCGCGAGGAAGTGACCGACCCCCGAGACGGTGCAGTGCATGCGCGCACCGCCCATCTCCTCCAGCGTCGTCTGCTCCCCCGTCACCATCTCGACCATCCGCGCCGACCCGAGATACATGGATGCGTTGCCCTCCACCATGATCACGACGTCGCAGAACGCCGGGATGTAAGCACCGCCGGCGGCACTCGGCCCGAACAGCGCGCACACCTGTGGGATCGAACCGCTCGCCCGAACCTGGGTCTCGAAGATCTTTCCCGCACCGCGGCGGCCCGGGAACATCTGGATCTGGTCGGTGATGCGTGCTCCGGCTGAGTCGACGAGCCACACCATCGGTACGCCGAGCCGGTACGCCTGCTCGATGATTCGCACGATCTTCTCGACCGTCCGCGCACCCCATGAGCCGGCCTTGACCGTCGAGTCGTTGGCCATCAGTGCCACAGGCCGGCCGCCGACTGTCGCCGTACCGGTCACCACGCCATCAGCAGGCAGGTCCCCGGCGAGGGCGTTCGCGAAGAACCCGTCCTCGACGAACGAGCCGTCGTCGACGAGCAGCCGGATCCGCTCACGGGCGAACAGCTTGCCGACCTTGGCGTTCGACTCGTGGTACTTCGGATCGCCGCCAGCCTCGATGCGCTCGCGCTGTTTCGCCAGATCAGTCACGGTGCCGAAGGCTACCGGTCAGCCAAGAGCGCTCAGGGCAGCGGTCGCTCCATCCAAAGCACGTCCCACCACTGGTCGAACTTGCGACCGACCTCGCGCATGGTCCCGACGTCGGAGAAGCCGAACCGCCGATGCAACGCCACCGAGGACGGGTTCGGCTGCGCGATGACGGCGTAGGCGCGATGGAGGTCCTCGTCGCGAAGGTCGGCGAACAGCTGCTGGTACAACATCGATCCGATGCCACGGCCGCCGTCAGCGTGGTGGAGGTAGACGGTGACCTCGACCGACGAGTCGTACGCCGGCCGCGTGCGCAGCTGGCCGCTCGTCGCGTACCCGACGACCCGCCCGGCGCGGGTCGCGACGAGGAGGCGATGCGGGCCGGCGTCGCCGTAGTGGTGGAAGAACTCGCGCGCCCGCTCGGTCGGGATGGGATCGAGATCGAACGTCGCGCCACTGGTGACGACGTAGTGGTTGTAGATGGCGATCAGCTCGGGGTAGTCCGCATCGATCGCCGGCCGGACGTCGACGTCGGCCGCAACCGGAAGGCCGAGTGACGCCAAGTCCCGGCGCAGCGTCACCGCGTCGGTGAAGCGCACGGCCGTCATCCCGGCCTCGGTCGCTGCCGCGACGTGGCGTTCGGTGTCGTCAATGTAGACCGTGCCGGCCGGGTCGAGCTCGAATCGCTCGATCAGCAATCTGAAGATGGCGGGGTCCGGCTTGGCGACCTTCTCCTCACCTGAGACGACGATCCCCTCGAACCACTCGAAGAACGGGAAGCGCTCGCGCGCGGGCTCGAACAACCCGGCCGGCCAGTTGGTGAGCGCCACCAGCCGCACCCCGGCGTCGCGCAGCTCACGGAGTACGTCGACCGACGCGGGCAACGCGCCAGGCGTCATCTCCGGCCAGCGTTCGTAGTAGCGGCCGATCAGCTCCGCGTGCTCCGGGTGCCGGGCTTGGAGCTCCGCCGTCGCAACGTCGATCGGGCGGCCGGCGTCTTGCTGGTAGTGCCACTCGAAGTTGCAGATCTCGGTCAGGAAGTGATCGAGCTCAGCGCGGTCATCGATCAGGTCGACGAAGCCGCGCCGCGGGTTCCAGTCGAGCAGGACGTTGCCGAGGTCGAAGACGACCGTGGGGTGGGCGTCGGTCACGCCGGCGTGGTGCGGGTGCGCGGGCCGGCCCGAAGGACCTGACTCGGCAGCGTCCTACCGACGATCCGTTCGGCAGTGGCCGCTGCGTCGATCATGGCCTCGAGGTCGATACCGGTGTCAACACCCATGTCCTCGACCATGTGGATGAGCTCCTCGGTCGCAACGTTGCCACTCGCCCCCGGCGCGTACGGGCAGCCACCGAGACCACCGACGCTGGAGTCGAAGTCCGCCACCCCGAGCTGCAGTGCCGCCATCACATTGGCCAGGCCGGCGCCACGGGTGTTGTGGAAGTGCAGGTTGACGTCGACGTCGGGATGACCCATCCGGAGCTCACCGATCAATGCCGTGACCCGGCCAGGGGTCGCCATCCCGGTCGTGTCCCCGAACGAGATGGTGTCCGCACCGTCCTTGATCGCGCGAGCCGCGACCCCGACGACTCGCTCGACCGGCACGTCGCCTTCGTACGGGCAGCCCCATGCGGTCGACACGATCACCTGGACCCGGGCGCCTTCGCCGTGCGCGATGGACACGAGCTCAGCGATGTCGTCGAGGGACTCCTCCGTCGACCGGTTGATGTTCTTGCGGTTGTGCGTGTCCGAGGCGGACACCACGACCTCGATCTCCTTGAAGCCGCTGCCGAGCGCGCGGTGCGCGCCGCGAAGGTTCGGCACCAGCGCCGAGTAGCGCACCTCGTCGTTACGGGTGATCTGCTGCCACACCTCGTCGGCGTCCGCCATCTGCGGTATCGCCTTGGGATGGACGAAGCTGACCGCCTCGATGCGGCGTACGCCGGTGGTCGACAGCGCGTTGACCAGCTCGACCTTCGCCGCTGTCGGCACCGGCGCCTCGTTCTGCAGGCCGTCACGGGGGCCGACCTCTCGGACACTGACAGTCGCGGGCAGGTCACTCACGTCTCAAACCCTATTCCGCTCGCCTGAGCCGGGACGCATGTAGCAGCGAATAGCCGCGCACCGGTCGCGGCGGAGCCTTCTTCAGCCGGAAGCGTTCGTCGTCCTCCAGCCGTGAGCTCAGCTCCCGGTCGACGAGGATCGAGCCGGGCCGTGCGATCGAGGTCAACCGCGCGGCGATGTTCAC
>JAFAZI010000014.1 GCA_019239875.1 Frankiaceae bacterium | reverse complement strand
GTGATCCCGACGCGGAGCGTGCCGTCACCCTCCGCGCGCGCCCACTCGTGCTCGGCGGTGTAGCTCAGATCCTGCGGAACCACGGGCTTGCTCCTCCTCGTCAGCGGACGTCAGGAGCCTACTTCCGGGCGCGTGCGTCCGGCGATCAGGTTCCATTCCTCGATCAGATAGAGCAAACCGGTCCACACGTACAGCGCCGCGCCCCAGCTCGTGAACGCCCAGGCGAGTGGACGGACCGCGTGACCGAGGGTGTTGTCGCCGACCGACAGCAGCAACAGCGGGAAGGCGTAGAGCAGGTTCAGGGTGGCCGCCTTGCCGAGGAAGTGGACCTCCGGCGGAGGGAAACCGTAGTGCCGCAACACCAGCAACCCGATCGACAGCACCACATCACGCCCGACTACGGCTGCGGCCAGCCACAACGGCACGATGTGCCGGTCGGTGAGCGCGAACAGCGTGGCGAGGATGTACAGCCGGTCGGCTGCCGGGTCGAGCAGCGCTCCGAGCTTGGAGGTGAGGTTGTAGCGGCGGGCGATCTTGCCGTCGAGGTAGTCGGTGAAGCCGCCCACCATGAGCAGGATCACTGCCCATCCGTCGGCTTTGGGTCCGAGCGCGAGCCACAGGAAAAGCGGTACGCCGAGCAGCCGCAGCACCGACAGCGCGTTCGGGATCGTCCAGATCCGATCGCTGGGAGGGGGCTCGGGCGCGCTCATCGGGAGGACCCTAGCCGGATCACGTCGGGCCGGCGCCCAGCCCCACTACACTCAGCGCCCAGCGGGCTGTGGCGCAGTTTGGTAGCGCACTTGACTGGGGGTCAAGGGGTCGCAGGTTCAAATCCTGTCAGCCCGACAAATCGGACGCGATCGCGCTATGGCATGAATGCCTGGTTGATGTTGCCGTCGGGGAACACGGTGCCCCAGAAGTGACCATCGGTGTTCTGCCACTGCCCCTGGTCGGAGTTCGCCGTCGTGTCCCCGGCGTAGGTGTACAGGGGGTGACCGTTGTAGGTGACCTGGTGCACTCCCGTCGTACCGAACGTGCGATCGATCGTGCCGAGCATCGCCTGGTTCACACCACTGCCCGCCGTGGCAGCGTGGTTGGCGGCATCGGTCAGCACCGGTGTCCACACCGGGACACAGCCGTCGGAGTCCGAGCAGATGAGGTTCGACCCGGTTTCAGAGGCGAGCGCGTAGAGCGCGAACCCGCTCGAGTTGGCCAGCACCGGTTGCGTGGTCGTGGTGCCCTCTTGCTGGGCGTTGATCGTGGGCGGGCTGGCGGGGACCACCGGGTGGTATCCGCCGTCGCCACCCTTGGTCGGTTTGACCGGCTTGCCCTTGGGTGAAAGCAGGAACCACTTCCCGCCGAACTGCTTGGCGCCGTCGCCTTTGGTCTTCCCGTGACCAGAGTTCGCCGTGTAGAAGTACAGCGGGTGGCCGTAGTAGGTGACCTGCCCCTGCTTTGTGCTGCCGAGGTGCCGGGCCTTGATGTGACTGCCCGCCCGGGCGGCCTTCTTGCTCGTCACGGCCGGCCACACCGCGCTGCAGGAGCCCGAGCACTTGGACTTGTTCTTCGAGTCCTTCTCGAACTCGAACATGACCCGGCCGGCATGGTTCGACACCACGCGGCCGAGCTTCGTCGTGACCGTCGAGATCTTGGTGTGCTTTGCGCTGACGGCAGCTGTGGCGGGCGCCGAAACGGCTGCCACCGCAAGACCCACACCCACCACAACACTGCTGAACCGCTGTGAACGACTCATCTGGAACGCCCCCTGTCCGAGCCCACCCTCATGTCGATGCTTGCACGGCCGCTCCCCGCGAATGGTTCAGCGCCCGACTCGCTTGCCTTTCTCCCGCGCTTTGACCGACAGCTCGATCGGCGTCCCCGCGAAGTCGTAGCGCTCGCGCAGCTTGCGTTCGAGAAAGCGCCGGTACGACGCTTCGAGCGGGCCGGAGGTGAAAAGCACGAATTTCGGCGGCGCCACGCTCGGCTGCGTGGCGAACAGCACCTTCGGCTGTTTGCCGCCGCGGACCGGGGGCGGCGTCGCGGCAACGATGGCGGCAAGGTAGGCGTTCAGCTCGCCGGTGGGGATGCGGCGCTGCCAGGACTCCAGTGCGGCTTCGAGCGCCGGTGCGAGCCGCTTCATCCCGCGTCCGGTACGCGCGGAGATGTTCAGTCGCGCGGCCCAGCTGATCCGGCCGAGTTCCCGCTCGATCTCGCGGTCCAACCGCTCTCGCCGGCCCTCGTCGACCAGGTCCCACTTGTTCATCGCGACGACCAGCGCCCGTCCCGCCTCGACGATCTTGTCGGCGACCCGGAGGTCCTGATCGCTGATCGGTTCGGCGGCGTCGAGGAGCAGCAGGACGACCTCAGCGGCGTCGATCGCTGATGAGGTGCGCAAGCTTGAGTAGTACTCCGCGCCGGTGGCCTCATGGACCCGACGCCGAAGACCTGCTGTATCGACAAATCGCCAAGTCGTTCCATCGATTTCCACGAGCGAGTCCACCGGGTCTCGAGTGGTGCCCGCGGCGGCGTCGACCAGCGAACGCTCCGCCCCAACGAGCTGGTTCAGCAGGCTGGACTTGCCGACATTCGGCCGTCCGATCAGCGCCACCCGGCGTGGGCCGACGCTGGGTTCCGGTACGGCGGGGGCCTCCGGCAGGGCCGCGACCAGCGCGTCCAGCAGGTCGCCGCTGCCGCGCCCGTGCAGCGCGCTCACCGGCATCGGCTCGCCGACCCCGAGCGACCACAGCGCGGCCACCTCCGGCTCGGCGTTCGCGGAGTCGACCTTGTTGGCCGCGAGGATGACCGGCCGGCCGGAACGCTGGAGAACCCGGCCGACAGCGGCATCGATCTCGGTGATCCCGACCGTGGCGTCGACGACCATGAGCACGACGTCCGCAGCGTCCATCGCGACCTCGGCCGCCGCAGCGATCCGCGCCGCCATGCCCTTGGCGTCGGGCTGCCAGCCCCCCGTGTCAACGACCGTGAAGGTGCGGCCTGCCCACTCGGCCTCGTACGCGACGCGGTCCCGGGTGACGCCCGGGACGTCCTCCACGACCGCTTCGCGCCGGCCAAGCACCCGGTTCACCAGGGTCGATTTGCCGACGTTCGGCCGGCCGATGACGGCGACGACCGGGAGCTCCCCGGTCGCGGTCACGGCGCTGCCTCGAGCTCGCGCTGTTCGGTGACGTGGGCGAGCAAGCCGAGGCGCACCTCTTCGGCGGCCGCGGCGATCGTGCTGCGGGCACGCGGATCGCCCGAAACATCGAGCGTGAAAGCCGGCCCGAAGACCACCTCGATCGGCGCCCGGAACCGCGGCAGCGCCTTTCCCTTGGGCAGCGCCTCCGCGGTCCCCCGGCACAGCACCGGCACCACCGGGCAGTTGCCATGCAAGGCGAGGTATCCGATGCCGTGCTGAATCGTCTCCACGCTGCCGCTCCCCCGAGTGCCCTCTGGGAACATCCCGAGCACACCGCCGCCACGCAGCACGGCCAGACCGGCCTGCAGGGCGGTGCGATCCGGGGTGCCGCGATGGACGGGGATCTGCCGACCGAAGTTCAGAATCGCCGGTAGCGGACCCTTGTAGATCTCGCTCTTGATCAGGATGGAGGACGGCCGCGGCAGCGTGATCATGACGATCGGACCATCGAGGAACCCGGTGTGATTTCCGGCGAGAAGCACCGGCCCACTTGCCGGAAGGTGCTCGAGCCCCCTCAACCTCACCTTGAAGTAGAGCCTGATGAGCAGCGCGGCGAAGTGCCGCACCAGCCACAGCGGCACTGACTCTCGCGCGGGGTTGGTGCTACGTGCGGTCACGCCGACACCGCTGCCGTCCGGTCGAGCACCGCCTGTACCACCTCGTCGATCGTCATCGTGGACGAGTCGATGACGACGGCATCCGGCGCCTTCTGTAGCGGCGATGCCGTCCGTGTGGCGTCCGCAGCGTCCCGCTCGCGCAGCGCGACCTCGGTGTTCGCCGCTTGCGTGGCGGCTCCGCCGTCCTGCGCCGTACGGCGTTGCGCCCTGGTGGTGGCATCTGCGTCGAGATAGACCTTCACCGCCGCCTCCGGCGCCACCGTCGAGCCGATGTCACGACCCTCGACAACGATTCCGCCGGCCCCGATGAGCTCACGCTGTCGGCGGACCATCGCGTCGCGCACCCCCGCCACCGCGCTGACCTGGCTGACCGCGGCCGTGACCTCGGCGCCGCGCACCGCGGCCGTCACGTCAGTGCCGGCAGCCACGATCGCAGGTTGCTCGGGATCCGTGGTGACCTCGAGCGTTGCCGCCTCCGCAAGCGTCGTCAGAGCGGCCGGATCGTCCAGCTGCACGCCGCGGTCCAGTGCCAGCCAGGTCACCGCGCGGTACATCGCACCGGTGTCGAGATATCGCAGACCGAGCCGTGCCGCGACGCCGCGCGCGACCGTCGACTTCCCCGATCCCGACGGCCCGTCGATCGCGACGACCAGGGTTCGCCGATCCATCCGATCGAGACTAGTGCCCACTATGCGCTTGGCGGCGGGCTCGCGGTGGCCGACCAACCGCGCGCGATCAGGTCGCGCTCCAGCAGTGCACCGCGGTCAGGCGCCACGTCGAGCTCAACGATTCCGAACGGCTGGCCGGGTGAGTGATCGACGCGGATGTCCTCGACGTTCACGCCGGCCGCTGCGGCGTCGTTGAGCACGCGGGCGAGCTTGCCTGGCTCGTCGGGTACGACGACCGCCACCGTCGCCCAGCGCACGGCTCGCTGCCCGTGCTTGCCGCCGAGGAGTTCCCGACCGCGCCGTCCTCGCTCGATGAGGTCGCGCACCGCCTCCCTGCGCCGGTCATCCGCTCCGTGTTCGAGGGCATCTACCACCACGTGGAGGGGCTCCAGCACAGCGCGGAGTGCGGTGGCTACCGGACCGGGGTTCGCCGCCACGATCTCCGCCCACAGGTTCGCGTCGGAGTCCGCGATGCGCGTGGTGTCTCGCAACCCGGTACCCGCGAGCCCCACAGCCGCGCGATCCAGACCGGCCAAGCCGCCGGCGAGTGCCGAGGCCACCAGCTGCGGCGAGTGAGAGAGCCTGGCGAACAGAGCATCGTGATCCGTCGCGGGCATGACGGTGACCAGCGCCCCGCAGGCCGCCGCGAGGGCTGACACGGCCGCCACCGCTGCGGGGGCGGAGGCCTCGGTCGGGCAAACGATCCACGGCCGCCGGCTGAACAGGTCTGCCGAGGCGTGATGAGGCCCGGAACGCTCGCGGCCAGCGATCGGGTGACTGCCGACAAAACCTGCAAATCCTGGATGAAGACTCTCGACCTGATGTTGAGGGTCAGACTGCACGCTCGCGAGATGGGTCAGAATCGGTGCGACATCCGCCTCGATTAGTCGGCTGACGACCCCTCCCACCGCGGCCGGCGGCACTGCGGCGACGGCGAGATCGACCGGAGGGTCACCCGCGCGGCGGGGCGATCCCGCCCCCACCGACACCGCGAGCGCCACCCGTTCCGGGTCCTGGTCCTCGAGTGACACGTCGTAGCCACCCGCGCTGGCGGCCAGCGCTACTGAGGTGCCGATGAGGCCGGTACCGACCACGAGCAGCCGCATGGCGTCAGTCTCGCGGCAGGTCGGTCCGCAGGGCGGCTGCGCCGCGCAGGTAGACGTGGCGGGCCTCCGCCCGAGTGAACCCAGCGTCGACGAATGCCATCAGGCGCACCACGCGTTCCATCGCGCCGGGCACCGCGATCTCGGAGGCGCACAGCAACGGCACGTCGGAGAGGCCGGCCAGCCGAGCGGCGTACGCCGGGAACTCGGCCACCAGGTCGGGTGTCGTCGTGAAGATGATGCTGATCAGGTCGTCGTCGCTCAGACCGTTACGGTCCAGGACCGCCCGCACGAGCTCCGCCGTCGCCTCGACGATCGCGTCCTGATCATCGACCGCCACCTGCGTCGCGCCGCGCAGCGCGCGTACCGCCATGCCACTCCCCTACCTGTTGTGCCACCTGGCGTCGGGACCATCGGCCCGGCGAGCCTAGGTCATCGGCGGCCACCGGTCGCGGTGGCGCTGCACCGTCGAGCCGAATGGCGGGATCCGACGCTGCCGACTCCCCGACAAAGCGCTAGGTCTACAAATTGACTTCTCGATACAGCGCTTGAACCTCTTCTCGCTGAAGATGCCGCCGGCGTCCCGGCTTGAGGTCGCCCAGCCGGATCGGTCCCACGGCGGTACGGACCAGCCGAGTCACCGGGAATCCCACCTGATCGAACACCCGCCGGACGACGTGGTTGCGCCCTTCGTGCAGGCTCAGCTCGAGCACGCTGCGGGCGGCGGTGGCATCGACGAGGGTGACCTCGTCGATCGTCACCGGGCCGTCCTCGAGCACGACGCCGCCCCGCAGCTCGCGGGTCGCGGCGCGGGAGATCACTCCCTCGATCTCGGCTAAGTAGGTCTTCCGCACGCCGTAGGACGGATGCATCAGCCGGTGCGAGAGCGCTCCGTCGTTGGTCAGCAGGATCAGGCCTTCGCTGTCGGCATCGAGACGTCCGACGTGGTGCAACGCAGTGGTGACGTCGACGATCAGATCGCCGAGGCACTCCCTGCCGCGGTCGTCGGACATCGTGGACAGCACGCCACGCGGCTTGTGGATCGCGTAGTAGACCAGCCCGGCAGCGGTCGGGATCTGGCTGCCATCGAGGGCGACGACGTCGCGCTCCGGATCGACCCGGGCGCCGAGGGCGGCCGGGCGGCCGTTCACCTTCACCCGGCCGGCTGCAATCAGCTCCTCGCAGGCGCGCCGGCTGCCGACGCCCGCTGCCGCGAGGACTTTCTGGAGCCGAACCCCTTCCGGACCCTCGCTTCGTGCGTCAGCCGAGGGCATCGTCGTCGAGCACGGACAGGTCCGGCAGGTAGTCCTTGATCTCGGGGAGCTCGTCGATCGACGCGATGCCCAGCCGGTCCAGGAAGTGGTCGGTCGTGGCGTACAGGATCGCGCCTGAGTCGCGTTCGATCCCCACCTCGGCTACCAGGCCGCGCGTGACGAGCGTGCGCATCACGGCATCCACGTTCACGCCGCGGACGGCCGCGATTCGCGACCGGGTGGTCGGTTGCCGGTAGGCGACGACCGCGAGCGTCTCGAGCGCCGCCTGGCTGAGCTTGGCGGACTGCCCATCCCGCACGAATCGCTCGACGTACGGCGCGCATGCGGCACGCGTGTAGAGCCGCCAGCCGCCAGCCACTTCGCGCAGCTCGAAGCCGCGTTCGGCGGCGTCGTACTCGGCAGCGAGGTCGCGAAGCGTCTGCGCCACCTCCTCGCGGGGCCGTTCCACGACCTGCGCGAGCGTGACCTCGGCAACCGGCTCCTCGACGACCAGCAGCACCGCCTCCAGCGCCGTGCGCAGGCCAGGAAGCGGCACGTCCTCGCTCCCCGGGTCGTCGGTCACCATCACCACCAGGTCATCGGTCAGGTCATCCATCGTCGTCCCCTGATTCGGCTGGTACAGAAACCAGGTCGTAGGAGTCGTCGACATCGGCGGACAGGAACGGCGTGACGTCGTCGCCGGCCACCCAGCGGACGTGTAGCTCACCGAGTGGTTCGACCTGGTCGAAGGCGACGGCCCCTTCGCGGTAGAGCTCGAGCACAGCCAGGAAGCGGCCGACGATCGTCATGGTGTCCGGACAGTCGGAGATCAGCGTGCGGAAGGTTGCGGCGCCGACGTCGCGGAGGCGGGTGGCGAGGATGACCGCCTGCTCGCGGACGCTCACCACAGGAGCGTGGAGGTGAGCGACATCCACGACCGGGACCGGACGCGGCGTGCACGCTCGACCGGCGAGCTCCGCGAACTCGACGGCGTCGACGCCGAGCACGACCTCCGGCAGCAAGGTCAGGAACTGCGGCTCGAGGCCGACGGACCGGGGGAAGCGCTTGGCCGCCGCGTCCATCTGCTGCGCGAACACCGCCGCGACCTCCTTGTAGGCGCGGTACTGGAGCAGCCGGGCGAACAACAGGTCCCGCGCTTCGAGCAGGGCGAGGTCTTCCTCGTCGACCTCCGCAGACGGCAGCAGCCGAGCCACTTTGAGGTCGAGCAAGGTCGCTGCGACGACCAGGAACTCGCTCGCTCGGTCGAGGTCCCAGTCGTCCTCGTGGTTGCGCAGGTATCCCAGGAACTCGTCGGTGACCTGTGCGATCGCCACGAGCGTGACGTCGAGGCGCCGTTTGGCGATCAATGACAGGAGCAGGTCGAACGGCCCGTCGAACACGTCGAGATGGACGTGGAACGTCGATTTCGACCCGATGCCTTCCGGAGTCTCGACGACGTCTACGGGCGGCACCGGTCGACGGTAGCCCAGCGCGGTACGGCGCCCGGCTACAACGCGCCGAGGATGCGATCGCCGATGGATCCCACCAGTTTCAGCAGCAGCGGGAACTCGCCGGCGAGCGGCAGGACGAGCAGGACCAGCACGACCAGGATCCCCCAGTGCTCCTCGAGCAGGCGGTAGGCGAGGCGTCGCGAGGACGGCGTCTTGGGCAACGTGGACCACAGCGCCACGCCGAGCTCGAGCGGCGGGATCGGGAACAGCGCGAGAATGCCGCAGGCGAGGTTCTCGATCCCGAATCCGAGGGCGAGCCGCTGCAAGAAGTCACCAGCGACGAACTGCGTGCCGTGCAGGACGGTGATCGTCGAAACGAAGTCAAAGGCCTCGCGCACCCCTCCCGCGACGAGGTAGAGCCCGAGCCCGACTGCGGCCAGGGCGGCATGGACGACGACGGCGACGACGACCATCGTCCAGACCTGGCGGGACTTGAAGCGGCTGACAGTCGGTCGCGGCGCCCACCCGACGCCGCCGATGAGAGCGCCCACCAGGCCGTAAGGATCGAGCCAGAGCGAGTGTTGGTGGGGCCGCCGAATCGAGCGTAAACCGCCGATTACGGCCTGCTGCAGGGCCGCTCGCAGCCCGCACCCCACGACGAAGCCCAGGACTAGGCCGAGGAACGTCGCAGGTTGACGTAACGCATACAGCATGTGGGGTCAGCGGCTACGCAGCCGGCGGACCAGGATGCTCTGCTCTCCCTTGGCCTCCAGATCGGCGAGGACGACGGCGAGCGCCTCCCGCACGATTCGGCCACGGTCGACCGCCAGCGAGTGATCGGCACGCAGCACGAGCCGGGCGTGCTCGAGGTCGACCAACTCGGCCGGCGACACGTACACCGTGATCTTCTCGTCGTGGCGCTGGCGGCCGCTCGGGCTTCGCGGGCCGGTTGGCCGCGCCGTCGGCGTCCGGGTTTCTGTGGCCACCGCAGCAGTGCTCGTTGCGGTGTCGGTGGGCGCGAGCTCCTCCGGCTCCGGCGCCCGCTGCACGGAGCCGGTCGAGCGGAAGAGCTCATCCGCGCCAGGCAGGATCACACGGCGAGACAACGCGCCACCACCTCTCGGGCCAGGTCGCGGTAGGCCGCCGCTCCGGGCGATGTCGTGGCGAAGCTCGTGATCGGCTCACCCGCCACAGTCGTCTCGGGGAAACGGACCGTCCGGTTGATCACCGTGTGGAAGACCTTGTCGCCGAAGGCCTGGACGACGCGGGTGAGCACCTCGCGGCCGTGTAAGGTCCGGCCGTCGTACATCGTCGCGAGAATCCCCTCAAGTTGAAGTTGAGGGTTAAGCCGCTCGCTGACTTTATCTATAGTTTGGATCAACAGTGCGACGCCGCGGAGGGAAAAGTACTCACACTCCAGCGGGATGATCACGCCATGTGCGGCAGTCAGGGCATTGATCGTGAGCAGGCCGAGCGACGGCTGGCAGTCGACCAGGATGAAGTCGTAGTCGTTCATCACCGGGTCGAGCACCCGCTTCAGCGTCTGTTCCCGAGCCACCTCCCCCACGAGCTGCACCTCGGCGGCCGACAGGTCGATGTTGCTCGGCAACAGGTCCATTCCGGCGCTGGTCTTGATCATGATGTCGTCTGCCGACACCGACCGCTCCATGAGCGCGTTGTAGACCGTGACCTCGAGCTCGTTGGGGTTCACGCCAAGGCCGACCGACAACGCGCCCTGCGGATCGAAGTCCACCAGGAGCACCTTGCGACCGAACTCCACCAGTGCGGCGCCCAGGTTGATCGTCGACGTGGTCTTGCCGACTCCGCCCTTCTGGTTGCACAAGGAGATGATGTGAGCCGGCCCATGGGTCGACAGCGGCTTGGGATCGCGGAGCTTCGGCATCGGACGGCCGGTCGGGCCGATCTCCCGCTGCGGCCGTACGCGCGACTCGACGGATGTCGACATATTGCCCTTTCGATAAAGCCTCATACCGATTCCACGATTTCTCGCGAAGCAGTTGTAACGACGAGTCGGGAAGATATGCCTGTGGACAACCGGTTGGCAACCGTGGATAGCCCAGCTGAGCGTGAAAAACTCGTGAAACAGCAGTCACATCAGTCGCCAGCGTCGCACGACGGCACCGGTCAGCTCGTCAAGTGACGGGACGTCGCGCCCGCGGATGCGACGTCGCATAGACCTCTCGGAGCCGGTCCACCGTCACCATCGTGTACACCTGGGTCGTCGTCACTGAGGCATGACCGAGGAGCTCCTGGACCACCCGCACGTCCGCGCCGCCGTCGAGCAGATGGGTGGCAAAAGAATGCCGCAGCGTGTGCGGGCCGATCGTCGTCCGAATACCGGCGCGCTCCGCCGTCAGCTGCAGGATCGTCCATGCGCTCTGCCTGGAAAGGCGCCCGCCACGCGTGTTGAGGAACAGCGCCGGGCTCCCGCCGCCCGCGGCGGCGAACACCGGCCGGCCGCGGACGAGGTACGCGTCGATCGCCGTTCGGGCGAACCCGCCGACCGGCACGACGCGATCCTTGCCGCCCTTGCCGTGCAACATGACGGTCCCCCGCTCGAGGTCGATGTCATCGACATCGAGCGCAACCGCCTCGCCGATTCTCGATCCGGTTCCGTACAGGAACTCGAGCAGGGCCTGGTCCCGAGTCGCCTTCGGGGTGCCGTCGAAACCGGCCGCCTCGATCAGGGCGAGGACGTCGTCGAGGGGAAGCGCGCGGGGCAACCGCTTTGGCGGGGTCGGCGGACGGATCGCAGCGGCGGGATCCTGGTTGGTGATCGACTCGCGGAGGGCGAATCGGTGCAGCCCACGGACGGCGACGACGGTTCGGGCGGCGGAGGACGCTCGTAGCGCCGGCTCCCCGCCAGACCCCGCGCGTAGCGACGCCAGGAATTCGGCCACCGTCGCCTCTGTCACCTCGTCGAGATCCGCGATCTCGGTGCTGGCCAAGAACTGGGTGTACCGGCGGAGGTCACGACTGTACGAACTGAGCGTATTTCGACTCAACCCGCGCTCGACCGCGAGATGATCGAGGTAAGTTCGGACCACGCGCTCCAGCGCGGGCGCAGTCAGCCGAGGACCTCGGGGAGCGGGCGGTAGCCGAGCCCGTGCGCTTCGGCGACTGGCGCACACACCACCTCGCCGCCTACGACGTTCACACCACCCGCAAGCGCTGCGTCCTGCCGGACCGCCTCTTGCCAGCCGTGGGCGGCGATTCGCTCGACGTACGGCAGCGTCACGTTGGTGAGGGCGTAGGTCGAGGTGTGCGGGACGACGCCGGGCATGTTGGTCACGCAGTGGAACACCGTCGCCCCGACCTCGTACACCGGGTCGCCGTGGGTGGTCGGCCGGGAG
>JAFAZI010000106.1 GCA_019239875.1 Frankiaceae bacterium | reverse complement strand
CATCCAGGTCACCAAGTCAGGGCACGCAATCATCGGCCTCATCCGAAGCTGAGTCGTTGCGTCGACCAGCGCGCGCAGCGCGTCGATTTGGCGTCGTACGCCACCGTGTCGCTCTTGTAGACTCGCCGCTCGCACCACGTCGGAGTGGCGGAATGGCAGACGCGCTAGCTTGAGGTGCTAGTGCCCGTAAACGGGCGTGGGGGTTCAAGTCCCCCCTCCGACACCACGATTCTGCACGCCTACTTCATCGAGCAGAACGTTGAGCCGAGGCGATCCGGCGATCGCGACCTCTAAGTGGTCGGGGAAGAGCGCTACTTCTTCGAGCATCTCGTCGACCAAAATCTTGCGCTCCTCCTCAGACGCTTCGGCCCAAACGCTTTCAATGTCAACGTCGGCAAGTACCTGCGATACTGCTTCGAACCGGTGAGCCAGTCGTCGGCCTGGCGCTCAGCCTGCTGCTCTTCCTGGACGATCGCGCCGCGGGACTCAATGGCAAGTCGGAGGCGTGATTCCTCCTCAGCGAACAGGTCAGGGCCAATTGGGTCCGCGTAGTACAGCGCCAGTAGTTTGCGTCGCTGACCTTCGAGAACGCATCACAAGCTGTAATCCCGCTACCCCTGCCACCGCGTGTGGCTCGCGTCGTCCGCCCCGGGGATCAGGGCTCTCTAAGTTGTCTCGCCGCCCGTAGTCGGCGTCCGCACAGTTGTTCTAACCCACGACGCGATACGCCTGCAGCGGGAAACGAGCAATTCACCCGTTCGGGCTAGTGGCGGATAGTCATGCAGTTTGAGGGTGCTGTGTTACAGGGTGCGCACCCCGACTTCGAGCGCTATCGATCTCGGCTGCTAACGATCCAGACACACAAGAGCGACGAGGCAAGCCACACACCCAGGATCTGCAGCGGACTCGTCGGAGCGGGGGATTTGGGGTGTGTGTCATGCCAGATCGCTGTGAAGCCGTCGAGCAAGGAAAAGCCCGAGACGAAGGCAAGGGCCGCGAGCATGAGGGCCCCATTTAGCCGACCGGCGAAAGTGCCGCGCTCGTTTTCGTACACCCATTTCGCCATACTGATGAACGGTTTTGCGAAATCGGGAACCCTCATTCGACCTTGCCGAGCGATGCCGCTGCCTGGGTTGCGATCAGGCACAGGTTGAGCAGCGCGCCAAGTACGGCGGCCGCCGGCGTCACGAAGAAGTCGTCGAGGGTGAAGGCGCAAGTAGCGAGAACGCCCCAAACTGTTCCGAGCACGCCAAGTAGAGACCAAATCCCGACCTGTCGGCGCGTCATTCGCTGTGGAGGTCCGACGAGATATGCCGACAAGACCTGCCGCCGATTCAGCAGCTCGACTAGGTCCGGAAGCGTCCCGTCGAACGCGACACCACCGACGCCGTTGGTCTTGTTGGGGGCTTCTGTTGGCGCTGCGGGCTCAACACGGTTTCGCCGATAGATGCTTGGTGTGGATCCATCCGCCAACGCGGCGAACCCGACCGGACTCACGGAGCTCGCCTGATTCCTAGGCATCAGCGACTACCGAGATCAGTGAACGCGTCCGTACATCGGACTCCAAGCGCGCACAATCATTAAGCGCCGCCCGCAATTCAGCCATCCCATTCCTCGCAGGAATCTCGACTCGAAGATCGTAGTCGAATGCTAGGCCGATGCCACCCAGAGCTCCGTCGGACGGGAGTTGCATCGACACGAAGCCGCCCGCCATCTGGATCTCAGTAAAGATGCCGAACTGCGCGGTCGTTAGCAACTCCCCCTCAAGACCGCGTGGGATCCTTGAGTTGAAGCTCAGGCCACTGTTGAAGGTCGCCGAGTCGTACGAAGGAAGAAACCCGCTGAGCGGAAAGAGCTTTAGCAACGCAGCTTGAAGCCGCGCCCGCTCCGCCTCATGGTGTATGGGCAGCGTGTGAAGCATGCGCACATAGATCCGGCGAATGGTGGGAGGCCCCCCGGCAGTCAGGCAGTCTTGGACCCATCGTTCGGTTAGTTCTCGGGCATCTTTTAAGCGGACGCCTTCGGCCAAGAAGCTCGACGAGCGGGCGCCATATTGCGCGGCGAAGTAACGATTTTCGATCTCGCTGGTATCTGTACTCAGCGTGATCGAGTCTTCGGCGCGCCCCCAGCGCCCAAAATGGCCCGAGTAAGCCCAACGCGCGGCAAGCGTGCCCGACGTGTCGAACCATGCGAAGGCGGTGTCGTAATGCACCTGCACCTCGTATCGGCGGAGAACGATGGCGTCGGATTTCACGATCGCCGAGTATGCCGCACTTTCGCATCGCGCTGGGCCCGGCTAGTTTCGCTTTCGGCCACGGAAATAGTCGCCAGCCTTCTCCCGTGCTGTTTCTTGAGGTCCCCCTCCGGCACAGCTTGACTCAGCGTTGCGCAGGTCAGCGGTTTAAAACCAGTGGCCATGTCGGCCTAGGTGCTCGCATTGCCCACGATGCTCTGCGCGCGATGGGTGCACCAACGCGCGTCCGGCACGTCTCTTCTCTCCTTCTGCATAAATCGGTTGACGTGACTGTTCAGTCGGGGGTGATCGCGCTCACCAACGCGTCCGGAGACGTCTCCGCCACCAACGGCAGGTGCGGCAACGCCATGCGGCCGTCGTCGGAAATTGCCGCCCAATCGCGGAGGTCACGCGATGATTCTTCCGTGGACCCCGGAGACGCGATCAACGCTCTCGAAGTGACACTCCGCCAGTTAGTGCGCCTCGTCATCGGGGACAACTGGCGGGCCGATGTTGATGTTGCCCGGCTGGAAGAACGGCAGACCGAGGAACGCAAGCGCAGAGACGGTTCGATCGTGGAGCGAGATCTTCTGGCCTTCACCCACGTACACGAGCTCCGCCATGTCATCGAGAAGCACTGGCCCGACTTCAAGCCCGCACTCCACGATCGGAAGCGCTTCGACGTGTATATGGATCGTGTCGAGGACTTTCGTAACGCTCCGATGCACAGCAGAACGTTGCTGCCTTTCGAGGTCGCTTTGCTTACGGGGATTGTTGGTGAGATCCGGAACGAGGTGACCCTCTACTACAGCGGACGAGGTCCCGACATGAAGCACTACCCGACCGTCGAGAGCATCGTCGACTCCTTCGGTAATACGGCCGCAATCAAATCCGATGCTGGCGGCGACGGCATGACACCAACCGGGCTTCGCCTGCATGTCGGACAGGTGGTCACGTTCGTAGGATCTGGCTGGGATCCACACAATCGCCCCCTGACGTGGGAGCTTCTCATCACGAATGTGGCTGGTGACGCTTCGCTGGACACAAAGGTCGGGTCAGAGGTCGCGCTGACGTGGCGCGTGGAGCCTTCCCACGTTTCGGAGAGCGCTCGCGTTGTCATCAAAGTAATGAGTAACGGGCCCTACCACCGGCGCGGTACATATGACTTCTTTCATCACTTCGATTACGCGGTCGACCCTCCTGACTAGGCGACGGGCGGTCGCCGCGCACACGGGCGGTTTGCCTTTGGACTCGCTCGGTGGTCGCGAAACTCAGACGTCGCGCCACCCCGTTCGCCGTTGGGCGTAGGCAAGCACTGATCGCTGCGCGTAACCGTTGGGTAATCACTCGTACTCAGATCAAGGCTTTGAGTTCCCTAGTCTCGATAAGGCCTTGTCGGCGGCCGCCCTGACAATCGGGTTTCCGCCCAAGGCCCAATGTTGAGTACGTTGCAGTGCCTCGCGTGCCGGTTCGCGCAGGTGCTTCTCGTCTCGACCGAACTCGGCGAGTAGGGCCAAAGCCGCACATTGCTCAGCGATGCCTACGCGCTCGCGCCCGTCCATCGGTCTAGCGTGGGCAATGGACGCGATGTTCAGGAACTTGTCCGTGCACTCGAGGCGTCGACGAAGACGCAGGTCCCTGGTAGCTCCGATCAGGGTCAAGGAGATGCCGAGAGTCGGTATCAGAGCGATGATCAAGGTTTGGCAAAAGGACATCAGTCGAACTCCTCGTATCGGGCGTGCTCGTTTGTCCCATCAGTCGCTCGCAAGATAGCGCCGCTCCCAGGTGTCACCGCGTTAACAAGGGACCGGGTTGTATTGAGGTCCGGAGGCGCTCAAAGATCGAGCAGCCGGTTAGGACCGTGCCGGCCACGGAGAAAACCGCCAGCCTTCAGCCGTGCTGATTCGTGACGTGGGTCCTCCGACACGTCTCGCAAGTTCCTGACCTGCGGCTTTCGCTTGGTCCATTACTGACGCGAATGTCGCGACAACCTCATAGAGCCTTACCTAATCCGGGCGACTCGACGAGCGGTCTCGCCGGAAACCAATTTCAGTGATCTTGGCTGACAGTCGGATATTAGGGCGATTAGATGCGGTTCATGCGCATCTCGCGGCTCGGACGCGCCCTCCTCGTGGGTGTGTTGTGCTCCGGTGCGGTCGTCCTTCCGCTGAGTAGGCCCGCCATAGCTGACAGTTCAACGCTCTGTGGTGCTCTGCCGCCGGGCACAACAACATGGTCCGCGGGCGGCGCGCCGTACGAGATCTGCAGCGCGGGAATCTCAATACCGGCCGACTCGACGCTGAACCTTGCCGGCCCTGAAAGCTTCACAATCACGGTCGACGGCGGCGGCGGGATCGAGCTCGCCGGCGGGACAATGAAGACCACCAACACCGTAGCCGCGGCCCCGATCAAACTTCATCCAACAATTAGCGAACAGAGCTGGAGCGGCATTACCTCTCAGGTCGCCGTCACTGACAGCACGTTTGACGTAAGCGACCTCGATATCGATATCGGTAACGGCACGAACCCCGCGATCGACGTCGCGGCGGACAGTCCCACTGTTGATCGCGTGACGGCAAACGGCCCGATCGGCGCCTCCGGCGCCGACGCAGCCGTCAATAACTCGACGGTCACGACCACATGTAACCCGGAGACCAACGCCGCGATCTCCGTGAGCGCCGACGAGGACGTCGGGACCGCGGTGGCATCCGGCGACGTCGCCCACGGGGGTTGCTACGGAATCGTCGTCGACGCGGCCGACGACGTCGTTACTGACAACGAAGTTCACGACGCAACTCACGAGGCTGCCCACATCACCGGGCAGTTCAGCATCGGCACGACGGTCAGCGGGAACACCGGAACTGGCAACCATCCCAACGCCGCTCTTCTATCTGGTGAAGAGTTGGGTGGCTTCGCATGGGTGCCGCCCAGTGACACCGGGTCGCTTACGCCATGGGGCTACGTCTCGGACACGCTCCTGGTACGGGGGCCTGGCACGGTGTCGTTCAGCCACGGGCAGGACGCGCAGGTCGGTCATCTCGGCGTGCACGACGCCACCCTCGACGCGACCGCGGGCGCCGTAACGCTCGACGGTTACGACGGAGGCGACGCGATAGTCGGGGCCAATCTCACGACCAATGCGAAGCCGTCCGCGCATGGAGTCGAACTCGCCCACGCCACCGTTGTCGGTGATGTGTCGGTCGCCTCCGTCGCCTCAGTGACGACTCCCCCTCTAGTCGCCGACCAAGCCACGATCAGGGGAGACGTGCGGGGAACCTCGGCGGCCGCCACAGTCACGAACACCACCGTCGACGGCAAAATCCGCCTCGATGCGGATGGCACTCAGGATCTCAAAGTGAGCAACAACCAGACGGAATCGATTGACCTGTGGAACAAAGGCCCTGGCGGTCTCGTCGCGGACAAGAACACGGTGACCGTGCACGCCGACGCACCGCAAAACCCGACCGAAGTTGACCTCGGCATCAACGCCGCGGGCACCGGCGGCGGACCAGTAAAACTGATCGACAACGAGGTCATCGGGCCAGCGAAGCCGTTTGGCCCGACCGGCGACGCCGCAGCAATGAGCGTGACCAGCTCAGCCCTCCGCCTCGGACCGACCGGCAATGTCACGGGCAACACGGTGGCGGGGAACGGTGGCGACTTCCTAGTCCTCGAGGGAACACTCGGTACCGATGCGACCTGGAAGAGTCCCCAACAGACCCAGGACCAGCATGACGTCGGATATGCCGTCGGCCGGTCACTGACGATTCCCTCCGCCGCCACGCTCACGATCCCTGCTGACGCCCGCGTCTACGGCCCTGGAACGTTTCCGGTCGACATTCCAACGAACTACGAGCCCGAGGGCCTTGAGGTCGTCGGCGGAGATCTCACCGTCGCGCCGGGCACGACGATCAGCGACCTCGATATCGGTTTCCATGCGGACTCCAAGGGAGGCGCCGCCGCCGGATCGATCGCCGACACTGCTTTCAACCGCGGCATGATCAGTTATTTCGCGCCGGGATACGACTACGGCTACTACGGGCCCGCTTCAGCGACGCCGACCCCGATGTCGACCACCCCGCTGTCGATCGACGGCCTAGTCGGGACGGGGGCTCAGATCGTTTCGTTCGGAGCACCATTGCAGCTCGACAACCTCGACATC
>JAFAZI010000033.1 GCA_019239875.1 Frankiaceae bacterium | reverse complement strand
GCACGCCCGGTGCGTTCATGCCCTGAAGGTGACCCCAAACTCGACCGAGCAAGGCGTACCCGGTGGCCGGGTTGTTCGCCGCGACGCCGATCCGCAGCGTGCCGTGTAGGAGCGGCTCCTGGTTCTTCAGTCGGGCCTGACGAACGGCTTCGGTGTCGACCGGTGCCTCGTCATCGAGCAGCCACGGTAGGCGCCGGCTGGAGTCCTTGGTCGTCGGCTGTTTGACCGGCGCCGGAGTGCCGGCTGAGGTGGCAGTCCACTGCATGACGATTGATGCGCCCCGGGGGACCGGTTGAAGGCTCGCCAGAAACGAACTGTTGCTTCCAACTCGACGCGTCAGGGCCAGTGGTCGTGCCCGGCTCGTCAGGGTGGCTTCCGCTGCCACGACAACCCGTGGTCGCGTCGTCAGGTACGCCAGGTCCTCAATCACCCGAGTGCCGGGAATGGTCGCGCGCAAGCTGCTCAGCACGCTGCTGGCGTTCTGGCGGGACAGGAGGAGGTAGTACGCGATGCCGTTGTGCGTCGCCACCATCTCCCATGCGACGGGCGGCAGGGCCAGTACTGACCAGAGAGGCCGGTGGGTAATCGCGGCGACCGACGCGAACCATGCCGAGATCGTGTCCTCGTCGCAGTCGCTCGGGAAGGTCACGCGGTAGGCGCACAGACGTCGGCGCCAAGTCGATGCTTCCACCGACCTGGCGCCCAGGATCACGGTCGTGACCGAGATGCCTCCGAACAAGATGATCAACGCGAGCATCATGCGGACTCCCGCCGATCGTTTGTATCCGCGTCGGCGGCGGGCCTTACGATCTGCAAGCCGCGCAGTTGCTTCTCCGCAATCATGAGGATCGCCTGCACGAGCAGGTCGGCGTCGATGGTCTTCTTCGGCTTTCCGGAAACCCGGATGTGGTTCGCTGTCATCTCACCTCCCTTGCTGCGTTACAAAGCCCTACTAGTTCTTATGCGTCCCGCTGGCGGGACAGTCAAGACGTGGAATTCACAACGGCCTTAGCGGCGCAGGATCAGCCAGTAGGCCAACGCCATGACGAAGCCGATCGCGAGCAACGACGGCAAAAGGGGCGCCAGCAGTCCGTAGACCACGTGCGCCCCCAGTGCCACCGCCACCAGCAGCAGAGCTGCCTGCGCAATCACCGCCACGACCGATCGTCCGTCGCGGTGCATCGCCGGTTACCGCTTGTCGTTCTTGACAAGGTCCCGGGCGGTCTGGATGGTCGTCCGGGTGATCGCGTCGATACGCGCCTGGGCGTAGAGCTCCTCAGCGAGAACGCTAAGTCGCCGACGGTCGTTCGGCAGCATCATCCATCCGCGCGCAACGCCGCCAAGCACCAGTCCGAGGACCAGAATGCCGACGGTGATCAGCGCGACGAACAGCATCACTGCCGCCTTAGCTTGCGCTGGTGATCCGCCATGAAGTCCGCGACGTTCAGGGCGTGCATATCAGCCAGCATCGCCAGTCGACCGCTCACGCCCGGTGCCTGCATCTCCAGGCTCTTGATGGCGACCTCGACGCGGGTGACGGACATCATCGCCGAACCCGTGACCGCGGTGGCCGACTCGACCTTGGCGATACTGACGTCCGTCTCCGTGTCGGTGCTAGCGATCCGCATCTGCGAGTTCGCCTGGTAGCGCGAGATCTGACGTGCTGCGCGCCGGCTGTCTCGCAGCAGCGGCGCGGAACCCCCGATGTAGGGGGACAAATCTTGGGACATGCCGTTCCTTCCTTCTCGCGGCTAGGCAGCGGGGCTGGTCGTCTGGCTCTCGGTGACACCCGATTCGGCGAATGCTTCCGGAAAGTCCGGAACGCCGAAGAGGGTCGTTCGTGGGTTCGCCTTGTAGTTAGGCCACTCGCCGAACCAGTGCGCGCAGTCGATCTCCTGGCGGGTGTCAGGAACGTCCTCGCGACGTGCGGATACGCCGTTCGGGGTGTGTGGGTTCGGGCTCTCATCGGCCATGGGTTCTCTCGCTCTCTGCTAACTCGCCCTAGGCGTTCAACGAACCAGGCCTCAGTGGATGAGCAACAGAGTTGAGATTGTTGAGTTCTCGGTAGTGGTCGCGCCCAGAGCCTGTTTGGCCCGACAATGGCGCGAAGATGCCGAGCACGAGACTTAAGACGTATGCCGATGCAGGCGCGTACCTCCGAGACGCTCGACAGGCACGGGCGCACACAGTTCGAGGCCTTGCCGCCCTGCTGAGTATTCAACCGGCGACGCTCCGCAGCTATCTCTCAGGCTGGTCAGCGCCACGCGACCGGGACGCGGTTTACCAAAAGATTCGCGATGTCCTCGGGAGCGAGACACAAGAGCGTTACCAACGAATGGTGAATGCTGCTCGAGACGCGCGTGCGAACCCGTCAAACCATGCCGTGGACTTTGTGCCTCAGCTCATAGCGCGCGGTCGCATCACCGAGGCACGTACCTTGCTCGATCTGTCGACAGCAGAACAAGGTCCCGACTTCGCGCGGCACTACCTAGCACTCGGGCGTGCCTTCTTGGACAGCCGGAACGTGTCAGAGGGCACGGACTGCTACCTGCAAAGCGCTGCGTTCGCGCGCCACGTCGAGAGTGCCATGTCGGTGGAGATCATCTGTGAACTCGGTGCGCGGCTGACCCGTCTCGAAAATTACGACGCCGCCATCGATCTCCTGATCAACGAGATCGCATCGCGTCCCATCGATGGGGCACTATGGCACCGGCTCGGGGTCATCTACTGGTACGCCGACCGCCTTATCGACGCGTACGCGGCGCTTTCCACCGCGTTGGCGAATGGTGCGGGGCGCGCTCGGGTCGCCCATGCACGGGGACAAGTCCTCAATGAGATGGGCGAGTACCACTTGGCCCGCAACGAACTCGAGATCGCACTCGAAGATCCGCTGACGGTCGTGTCCGCCTCATACGCGCGGGCCGCCCACGCCTACGCGCTGTACATGCTCGGGAACACGGGTGAGGGTGAGTCGGAGTTCTCGGAGGCGGAACAAATCACCCCGGGGAACGCGTGGCTTCACTGGCTCCGCGGTCTAGCCGCTGAACGCATGGGAGATACTCGTGGTGCCGCTGAACGATTCTCGCGAAGCCTCGTCGAAAACGCGCCACCGCTAAATAGCGCCAAGCGTGTTTATGCACTTCGATACCTACAAATGTATAATCGACGGTAGAAATGACAAATATTCTCGTCTCAAGTTTTGACGCGTTTGGCGGCCTGGGCGCAAACCCATCAGACGTGTTACGGCTAGAGCTCGCAGAACGCGACGCCAGCCTGAAGACCGTCTGCCTCCCTACCAGTTACGCGTGCGCCTGGGCGGTCTTGCGCGATTCGCTCGAACGTCACCATCCGAGCCATTGCCTCATGTTCGGCTATGCGCAGTCCACTACGGTTTCGCTCCGCCTTGAGCGAAGCGCAACGAACGCGGATCGCGCCCCTTCAGCCGACAATGATGGCAGTGTCCTGTCCGGACAGATCGTCAGCAGCGGTCCCAAGACGCTCCATACCGGTGTCGACGTTGATGCGTTGGCGACGCAACTCCGGGCACAGGGACATCAAGTTGCCGTATCGGATGATGCGGGCGGTTTCGTCTGCAATCACTTGTACTATCAGTCACTAGAAATCGGCAGGCGCGAATTTCCCGCCTGCACGTTCTTGTTCGTACATGTCGGGGGGCTCCCTGTTGCTGCTGGGACGATCGCGGCCGCGAATGAACTATTGCGTCTCACACGCATTGACCAGCAGGGAGTTCGTGAAGATTAACTCATCAATATGGAGAGCTCACCTCAACGCTGGTTCACAGGCTCGTGTTCGCGCGATATAGGGCTGTGTTACGCCGATTTTCCCACGCGGTGTGCGAGTCTCGAATCCCACGCACTCTCTGGCGCGCAATGCCTCGCCGTGAGGTCGTCCGGAGCGAACGTACACGGCGTTAGCGGCTTGCGCGCCACTCAGCGGTGGGTTGGTAGGTGTTGTGCAGGGTCGCGGCCAACCACCGGAAGTGCGCGAACCCCTGGCCGTCAAGGCGTTCACGGGCGTCCACTTCGTCAACCTCGAGCAGGAACTCAGTGACAACGGCACTGCCCCACGCGACAACACAGGCGTAGCCGAGAGTGGTATCGAGCAAATCGCGCCGACGGATGATCCCGACGCGCGCGCTGTGACCGACGGAATTCAAGAGATCGAGAAGACGGACCAGGCTGGTCTCGTGAGAGGTCTTGCGCACCAGCTCGTAACTGGTCCGCCCATACTCGAGGTCAAGGAACAGGGCGGACATTG
>JAFAZI010000138.1 GCA_019239875.1 Frankiaceae bacterium | reverse complement strand
CAGGACTGACGTGTTCGGTCCTGACGGCGCGCTCGACACCGCTTTGTGGCGGGTCCGCGGGGAATCGCTCGTCGGTCTTAAGGGAGCGCTCACGCTGTCAAGCCACGAGGACATGCCGGCGACTTACATCGTCAGCGCGGCAACTGGCTTCGAGGTCATCGTGCCCCCTGGCAGATACACCCTCACAGGGCGAAGCCCAAGCTTTGACGATCCCGCAGTGACTTGCAGTGAAGAGCGACCGGTGGTGATTCGGCGCGGGCAGATCACCAGAGTCGATGTCCGTTGCCGGAAGATGCCAGCCAGGGTGTTCTCGGTCGCCGGCGGCACCATCAAAGGCCGCCAGTACAGGCCGGGACGGATGATGCTCACTGGCGACGACACCCTCGACATGCGACACAGCGTCTGGGCGAAGTGGAACTTGCGGCATGCAGTCGGTCGCGGTCTCGGTGTCATCAACAGATGTGTGCCCGACTGCGGGGACTCAACATTGAAGTACCGCATCCCAATGCGCCTCGACGCCTACCGAGTGCGGACGCGATGCGCCTTTCGGGTCTTCACCAGGTATCGCGAAGTATTCACCCACAAGCCCACGGGCGTGCCGCGGCGCTACACCCTTCACATCCGGTACCCAGAATGCAACGGATAGTACTCAGTCAAGCCGAGCCAGACGCGAAGTGCCTCGTTCTCGAACAAACCCGTCGCTACCGTGCATCGCTGTGGAACCCGGTACACGCGGCCGAGGTACGAATCGCTGATCGCGATGTGCCCGTCGGACGCCGTCGCACTCCTTGGCCATCTGGCACAACATGGGCGAACCTCGCCGACCTGACACCATCCAATTCAGTGGGGGCATTCGTCGGCCAGTGCGTCGCCCGGGGTGTGGTCGTCGGGCTAGCGATCGCGTATTTGGTCGGCACCTCGCAGGCGAATCCCTTCGGGGAGAATCGCGTCGGCGGCGGCGGCTCCGAGCCCGGGATCGTCGGGACTACTTACTACTTCAACTTCGGCCTCGGACCGACCAGAGACGGTGCGCACATCACAGGGATTCACGCTGATGCACGTGGGGTCCGTGTCGCGTTCTTCGCGACGTCTTACGAGGAGTTGAAGGGCGATAACCGCGCCGGATTTCCCATCCGCTGCGGTCGTGGGACGACGCTCCACCCCGTCGACAACGCGCCGCTCCGTACGTCACCCGAGACGTATCTCCGGATGCAGGTCACGCCGCTCCGGTCCGGTCGAGTCGGCGTGCACTCCATCACGGTCGACTGGCGAAACGGAATCTTTCACGGGTCCAAAACGATGCATCTCTTCCTTGGCTTTCGCACCCATACGACGGGAACGCTGCCACCCTGTTGAGGCCTGCGGACGAATTTGGATGGCTTCATCAGGGAGCCGTTCGCGATGGCGCGATCCGGCCTTCCGCGTTACCTGGGTCCGAGCGCGCAACTCTTGCTCGTAGCGAGTCGACCGGATCTGCGAGTGCCTCGCATCGCGAATGCGTTGTCGAGCGGGATGTGTTGGGTGTGGGTGAACCAGCCAATTTTGACGCGCAGCGATAGGGCGGAAGTTCCTCGGACCTCCCCTTTGTCACCCCAGCATCGCTCAGAGCGCCAACTCAGGAGGACGTAGCGATATTGGTGGGGAGCGATTGTCGCGGGAAGCGTGTACGCCGAGGTCGTTGTCGGTTCCGGTTGAAAGTTCGGGTTCACGGGCGAAACGCCAACCTGGGCAGGCGTGTCCACCCTGGCCTTGAGTCCCGAATCGGTCGTACCGATAACGGTCTCCGGCCAGTTGGACGGGTTGTAGATCACAACCACGAAGCCTTGCCGGTGTCCAGGTCGGACGGCGGTCTCGAGTTCTCTCCCCGTGACGTTGTCGATGCTGTTCACGTGCTTACCGTCGATGCGGGCGAGGAAGCCATAACTTCCGCCCGGGTTCTGCAGGCTCGGTTGGGTCGCCATGTCGACGACATATCCAAGTCCCGATCCGAACAGCGTGAGCACGACGGCTGTCACGATCCACACCCGACGGCGGACCTGGCGAAATCGTCGCAAACTCAGCCGCCGGCGACGCGTGGGGGCGCCGAGGGCGTCGTCGACGAGGGCATCCGGCGTACCGAGCCGGTCGAGGATCCGCGCGGCATCAAGGTCGCTGGCCTCGGCTGTGATCGCCTCGTCGAGATGCTCGCGAATTTGGGCGCGCAGTTCGGCGGCCTCGTGGTCCGGCAGGCGGACCAACGCCTCGTCGAGTTGCGCGAGGTATGTGCGCACGCGTGGATGCGCGCTCTGCGTCTCCATCGAGCTCACTCCTTCGTCCGGTGATGTCACGGCTGGTCCGCGCCGGGCGCTCGCGACGCCGGCCTGATCACTCGAGCGATCGAGGCTGCGAACTCGATCCAGTCACTGCGAAACTCCGCCAGGACGCGGCGACCTGCCGGCGTGATCGCGTAGTAGCGCCGTGGCCGCTGCCCAGCCTCGTCTCGCCACTCACTGATGACGAGGCCGCTGTCGCGGAGCCGATTGAGCAGTGGGTAGACGGTGCCGTCACTCGTGAGCAGGCTGCCCTCCTCGGAGAGATCGCGAACCAGCTCCAGGCCGAACCTCGGTCGATCTTCGAGCAGGGCGAGCACGCAAGGGCCGAGTACGCCGCGGCGTAGCTCGGTCATCCCCTTCGACCCACCCATGCCAGACATGATGTCTTGTCTCGCAAGACACCACAACATGTTTCCGATCCCGGGCGCGTGGTCCGGAATTATCGTGCGCACCGTGGAGGACCTGGTTCCGCGCTTGGCTCGTGAAGTAGCCGCTGAGACCGCGAACTCCGCGCCCTCGGTGCTGACAAGGTCACCGATGACCCGGTCACGGCGTCGGCCCCGGCGCTTGACGCTATGGCGAGGGACGCCGCGCCCCCTTTACACGGGGCGTGAGGTGGAACTCCCGGGGTTCCGGCCGGCGAAGGAGTTCGCCAGCTCGCGGTCGATCCAGCGCCCGATCACCTCGACGACGTAGGCGCGCTCGTCGCGGTCGAGGCGTTGCCCCTTGGCGATGCCGTGCCACCTCTCCAGGCAGCTGCGGCAGCAGGTCGCCGTGGCGTGCTGGGCCACGAAGACCGGGTGGTTGCGGTAGGGGGTTTGCCGGCCGTCGTTGGGAGGCTCGGCCGGCGCCAGCCGCGCGGCGACGATCTCCCCGGCATGAGCCCGCATCGTCTGCGGACCGCGCAGCTCAGCCGTGGCCCGCTCGCGCCCGACCAGGTGGAACCGCCGCCCGAAAGGTCGCGCGCTCGCGCGGTCGATCCGTTCATCGATCTCGGCGAGGTCGGCCACGCCCCCAGACTAGGCAGGGCACCGTGACCGACGAGGACAAGTGCCTACTTGCCCTTCCAGACCGGCGCGCGCTTCTCGGCGAAGGCAGTGGCGCCCTCCCGAGCGTCCTCCGAGCCGAAGACCGCGGGCAGCAGCTTGGCCTGCTCCGTCCAGAACTCCTCCTCGCTCCACTCCACGCTGCTGGCGACGATCTGTTTCGTGGCGGCGAGGGCGAGGGGGCCGTTGATAGATATGGCCGCGGCGAGTTCGAGTGCGACGTCGAGGGCCTTGCCCGGATCGGCGAGCCGGTTCACCACGCCGTACCCGTGTGCCTGCTCGGCGGTGATCGGGTCACCGGTCAGGGAGAGCTCCATCGCGATGTTGTACGGGATCTTGCGGGGCAGGCGCAGCAGGCCGCCGGCACCCGCGACGAGGCTCCGCTTGACCTCCGGGATCCCGAACTTCGCGTCGCGGCTCGCGACCACCATGTCGCAGGTGAGCGCCAGCTCGAAGCCGCCGGCCAGCGCCCAGCCCTCGACGGCGGCGATGAGCGGCGTCTTCGGCGGCGACTGGGTGAGGCCACCGAAGCCGCGACCCGGGAGCGCCGGGTTCTCGCCGCGGAGAAAGCCCTTGAGGTCCATGCCGGCGCAGAAGGTGCCGCCGGCGCCGGTCAGGATGCCGACTCGCAGGCCGGGGTCGCTGTCGAGCTCGTCGATGGCGGCCGCGACACCTTTGGCAAGCGCTTCGTTGACGGCGTTCTTCGCCTCAGGCCGGTTCAACGTGATGATCAGGACGTTGTCGCGGGTTTCGGTCAGGACCTCGCTCACGGTGCTCCTCAGGTCTCAGTCGCGGTGTCGATACACCGTAGTGGGGACGTCTTCGGCTGGATAGACTCGACCCGAGGCTGACGCTCGTGTCAGCAATCTGACCGAGTGGATTGCCCATGCCGATCGGGATCACCGAGGAACACGAAGCCCTCCGCGCGGCGGCGCGCGACTTGCTGTCGCGCCACGCGTCACGGGAGACGATGCGCGCGGACGCTGAGGCCGAGACGGTTGCCCTTCCGGCGTACTGGAAGGAAGCCGCAGCTCTGGGCTGGACCGGCTTGCATGCGCCAGAGGCGGTCGGCGGCTCCGGCTTCGACCTGCCGGAGATCGTCGTGGTCGTCGAGGAGCTCGGCCGGTCGGTGGCACCGGGGCCGTTCGTGCCGACGGCACACGCCGTCGCAGTGCTCGTTGCCGCCCGGGCAACAGATCTGTTGCCGGGCCTCGTCGACGGTTCGGTTGCCGCGACGGTCGCCGTTGGCGCGTCGCCATTGACGGCGTCCGTCACCAGTGGCGGCATCGCGATCTCAGGTACGGCGCGACCGGTCCTCGCCGCGGGTTACGGCGGCCTGCTGCTCCTGCCCGCCGAGCTCGACGGCGAGCGACGATGGTGCGCCGTCGACGAGTCCGCAGTGACGGTCACGCCGATCGACAGCCTCGATCCCGGCCGGCGACTGGGCGAGGTGACGGTCGACACCACCATCGCTGGCGACCAGCTGCTCGACGTATCAGACCAGCAGGTCCGTTCACTCGGAGCGGTCCTCTACTCGGCCGAGGCTGCCGGCCTGGCCGGCTGGTGTCTCGACGAGTCGGTGCGTCATGCCAAGGAGCGCGTGCAGTTCGGCCGCCCGATCGGGACCTTCCAGGCGATCAAGCACAAGTGCGCCGACCTGCTCATCCTGGTCGAGCAGATGCGTGCGCTGGCGTGGGACGCGGCGCGCGGGGAGCACGATGCGCCGGACACGCAGCTCGCTATCGCGGCGGCGGCGGCGATGACGCTGGACGGTGCGGTCAAGGCGGCCGAGGAGTGCATCCAGATCCTCGGTGGCATCGGCTTCACCTGGGAGTACGACGCGCACTTCTACCTGCGTCGTGCGCTGTCCGTCCGGCAGCTCCTCGGTCCGGCAGCGTCCTGGCGCGCCGCCGCGGCAGCGATGGCGAAGCAGGGCGTCCGGCGCAAGCAGAACTTCGAGCTGCCCGACAGCGCCGAGCGCTACCGCGCTGAGGTGCGGGAGTTCCTGTCCAGCATCGAAGGCATGTCACCGGACGAGCGGCGCAAGCCGATCGTCGACGCCGGCTACCTGCTGCCACACTGGCCGAAGCCGTGGGGCCGCGAGGCGGACGCCGTCGAGCAACTGGTGATCGACGCCGAGTTCCGCGCCGCGAAGGTGCGACGGCCGAACCTCGCGATCGGCGCGTGGGCGGCGCCCACGATCATCGAGCACGGCACCGAGGAGCAGATCCAGCGATGGGTGCCGAAGACGATGTACGGCGAGCTCAGCTGGTGCCAGCTGTTCAGCGAGCCCGGTGCCGGATCGGACCTCGCATCGCTGACGACGAGGGCGGAGGCCACCGAAGGCGGCTGGCTGATCACGGGTCAGAAGGTCTGGACGACGATGGCGCGGGAGGCCGACTTCGGCATCCTGCTCGCCCGCACGTCGCCGGGCGTCGGCGCTGAGCGTCACCACGGCATCAGCTACTTCATCCTCGACATGAAGACACCAGGCATCGACATCCGCCCGCTGCGCGAGCTGACAGGTCAGGCGATGTTCAACGAGGTGTTCTTCGACAAGGTCTTCGTCCCCACCGACTGCCTGATCGGCCAGGTCGACGACGGCTGGCGGCTGGCTCGGACCACGCTTGTCAACGAACGCGTGGCCATGGCGACCGGGTCGTCATTCGGTGCCGGCGTCGAGGGTGTCCTGCGGTCGGTCGGTGATCGCGAGCTCGACCCCGTCGCGATGGACCGGATCGGTGCCTTCGTCGCAGAGGCGCAGTCGCTGTCGCTGCTCGGCGTGCGGGCGATGTTGAAAGCGCTCGGCGGCACCGACAAAGGTTCGGAGTCGAGCCTGCGGAAGCTCGTCGTTGCCGAACACGACCAGCGCGTGCAGGAGTTCGGCATCGAACTGCTCGGTGCGGAGGGCGCGACCGTCGCCGGGGATGCCCTCGGCTGGACGCTGGGTTACCTCTCGACTCGCTGCCTCACCATCGCCGGCGGCACCAGCGAGGTCCAGCGCAACGTGATCGGAGAGCGGATCCTGGGCCTGCCCCGCGACGCGTAGCGATGTTGTCCTACGCAGACGTCGCCATAGCCACGTGTGCTTCGGACAACTCGGCTTAGTGGAGGAGCGCGTTCAGCCGGGCGGCCTGGCGCGTCAGGTGGTCGCGCTCGGCGAGGTTGGTGGCGGCGCGGGCGGCCTCGGCGTACAGGTGGGCAGCGCTGTTGACCTCGCCCGCCCGCTCGCGAAGGTAGGCCTGCACTGCAGTGCGTCGCGGCACGGTCAGCTCGACCTGCTCGAGTGCGACCAGGCCGGCCTGGGCGCCGTCGGCTTCTCCCACCGCGACGGCACGGTTGAGGCGTACGACGGGGCTGTCCGTGATCCGAAGGAGCTCGTCGTACCACTCCACGATCTGGACCCAGTCGGTCTGTGACGCCTGCTGCGCGTCGGCGTGCAGCGCGGCTATCGCGGCCTGTGCCTGGTACTCGCCGAGCCGGTCGCGGGCGAGCGCCGTCTGCAAGATCGCGACCCCCTCGGCGATGGCCTCGGTGTCCCACTGCGTACGGTCCTGCTGAGCCAGCGGCACGAGTGATCCCGACGGTGTCGTCCGCGCGGCCCGCCTGGCGTGGTGCAGCAGCATCAGCGCCAACAGGCCGGACACCTCCGGCTCGTCGGTCATCGCGGCGAGCTGCCGCGCCAGCCGGATCGCCTCCTCTGCCAGATCGATCTCTCCGCTGTAGCCCTCGTTGAAGACCAGGTAGAGCACTCGCAGGACCGTTGCCAGGTCGCCTGGCGTGTCGAGGCGGACGTCGGAGATGGTCCGCTTGGCGCGGCTGATCCGCTGGGCCATCGTCGCCTCGGGCACGAGGTACGCCTCGGCGATCTGCCTGGTCGTCAAGCCCCCGACGGCGCGAAGCGTCAGCGCGACCGCTGCGGGCGGTGACAGTGACGGGTGCGCGCACAGGAAGTAGAGGTCCAGCGTGTCGCCGGTGTCGTCGGTCGGGCCAGGCGGTGGTTCGGAAGCAATCCGGATCTCGCGCGCGTGACGCGCGCCGTCCGACCGGGCCGTGTCCAGGAACTTGCGCCAGGCAGTCGTGATCAACCATGCCTTCGGGTCCCGCGGCGCATCGTCCGGCCACGTCGTCAAGGCGCGGACGAGTGCGTCCTGCACGGCGTCCTCGGCCGTCGCGAAGTCGACTCCGCGGCGGACGAGGACCGCCGTCACTGCGGGGATCAGCTCCCGCAGCAGGACATCGTTCACTCCGTGACGGTGGGCGGCTCGGTCAGGACCGGCCGAAGCTCGAGCCACTCGTAGATCGGGTCGCCACCCGGGCCTGGCGCCGCTGAGAGCTCGCCGGCCAGCTCGAGTGCGCGTTCGTAGGAGTCCACGTCGATCACCATCCAGCCGGCAATCAGGTCCTTGGTCTCCGCGAACGGCCCGTCGGTCACCGGAGGCCGGCCCGGTCCGTCGTAGCGCACGAATGTGCCTTCCTGGGCGGCCGCCAGGCCCTCCACGAACTCGCCGGTGCTCTCGAGCTTGGCCGCGAAGTCGCGCATGTACTGGAAGTGAGCCTCGACCTCCTCCGGCTTCCACTGGTCCAGGGTGCCGAAGTCGACGTACGGCGTCGGGCCGCCGCGGTAGTGCTTGAGCAACAGGTACTTGGCCATCACATTTCTCCTCGTGTCCGCGCGACCATTGTTGTCGCGTTCGAACCAGAGACGGTGCTGCTCTCGGGTTCTCGACATCGATCGGGAAGAAATCTTGTGCGACTTGCGGGCTCGCGGCCCAAGCCGACTATGACGCTGGCGCGGCGAGGACCGACCAGCGTTGGTAACGGCGATCGCACGCCTCGACCCAGTCGGCGCGGGGCTCGACCCGCCGTCCGACCTTCGCCCAACGCGTCGCGTCGCCGATCTTGTCGAGGCCGGCGCCGACCCGGGCGTGCCAGGCAGCGCCGTACGCCGCACCCTCGGCGATGGCGGACACGTCGACCGGCAGGTTGGTCCCGTCCGCGAGCGCCTGCATCCATGCCTCGTCGTACCCACCGCCGCCGCTCGCGACGATCCGTGTCGGCGGCGTGCCGCTCGACTCGATGACGCGGCGCGCGACGAACGCCGTCGACTCGTATGCCGCCCGCATGAGTGCAGCGTTGCCCTGTCCGAGGTCGAGGTCGTGCAGCGAGGCCCGGACCGTCGGGTCGTTGATCGGAGTCCGCTCGCCTCGGATGTAGGGGACCCAGATCGGTACGGCGCCGGGCGAAACCGCAGGACCCTCACCGGCCGTGCCGATCGCCCGGCGCACCCAGTTGACGAACATCCCGCCGGCGTTGCTGGCGCCGGCGACCATCTGATGGCGGCCTAACGGATGGGGGAGGGTCCAGTAACCGGGGATCTTGACGCGATCGGCCACGGTGCACCAGACGATCAGCGTTGTGCCGCAGATGACCAGGACGTCACCGGGAGTGTTCGCGCCGGCGACTGTGCCCTCGGCCCAGGCGTCGGCGGCGCCCGCGATCTGGATGGCGCCGCGGACTCGCCCGACCTCGGTGTGGGCGGCGCCGATCGCCGGCAGCTGGTCGACGGAGATTCCGATCGCACCGAGTGCCTCGGCGTCCCACGCCTGTCCGTTGAACAGCGGCGCCAGGGCCCACGCGGTGCCCTCGTCGACCACCGGCGTGCCACCGATCGCAGCCGCAGCGACGGCGGGCGCCGTCCAGTAGCCGTGTGCGTCCGGTGCCTGCTTGGCGGTCCATTCGAGCATCGCCCGGAACTCGCCGGAGTTCAGTGGGTCAGACGTCGCGTCGGCGGCCCGGCCCCGGTGGTCGCCGTACAGCAGGCCGGGCGTCTGCGGCATCCCGGCCGCATCGACGGCGGTGAAGTTCGGCATGAGCGACGCGATCGCGACGGCCGCGAAGTCGCTGACGCCGAGCTCGTCGAGGGCGCGCCGCGGGCCATCGACCCACGCCTTGCGGGCGTCGTGCTCGAAGACGTCCGGCGTCGGGCTGTAGGCGTCATGGGGGATCCGCGCGCGGGCAACGACCTCGCCGCCACCGTCGACCGCGAGCGCCTTGACCGAGGTGGTTCCGATGTCGATGCCGACCGTGATGTCGCTGGGCACCCGGGCTCCCGTCGTACTGGTTCGACAGACCTGACACGCGCGTCAGGGTTAACCGATATTCTCATTGATTGTGACCGACCGACCCAGAGCATTTGTGATCGCGCCGATGCGCGGCGAAGGACTCGAGCTCCTCGAGTCGATCTGCGACATCACGTACGAGCCGTGGATCGACCAACAACCGGTGAAGATGTACGGCGCGGAGGAGCTCGCCGCACGGATCGCCGACCTCGGTGCAACTGTGCTCGTCTGCGAGTCCGACGAGGTCAAGGGGCCGGTCATGGACCAGCCGCTGAAGGTGATCGGGTGCACGCGGGGCGATCCGGTCAACGTCGACCTCGCGGCAGCGACTGAGAAGGGCATCCCGGTGCTCAAGGCCCCGGGTCGCAACGCCGACGCGGTCGCCGAGATCACGGTCGGGCTGCTGTTCGCGGTGACGCGGTGGATCGCGTTTGCCGACCGCGAGGTGCGGGCCGGCCAGATGTACCGCGACGGCATGCTGCCTTACCTCCGCTTCCGGGCGTGGGAGCTCAAGGGGCAGACGATCGGTCTCGTCGGGTACGGCGCGATCGGGCGCGCGGTGGCGTGGCGCTGCGAGGGGCTCGGAATGCGAGTCATCTCCTTTGACCCGTACGCCGCGGATGCCACCCACTCGCTCGAGGATCTGCTCGCCGAGGCGGATGTGGTCTCGATGCACGCGCCGGTCACCGATGAGACCCGAGGCATGATCGGCGCCGAGCAATTCGCGGCGATGAAGCCCGGCGTCGTGTACCTGAACGCGGCACGTGCGGCACTGCATGACACCGACGCACTGGTCGCGGCGCTGCAGTCAGGCCACGTGGGAGCGGCTGGCCTTGACCACTTCGACCACGAGTGGCTGGACGCCACCCATCCGCTGGCGTCGATGGACAACGTCGTCCTCACGCCGCACATTGGGGGAGCGACGTACAACACGGAGAGCAACCACGCGTCACTGATCGCCCATGACATCGCGAAGGTGCTGGCGGGCGAGCGGCCAGAGCGCTGCGCGAACCCGGAGGTGTTCGGATCATGACCGAGGCAGTGATCGTCGACGCGATCCGCACCCCGATCGGCAAGCGGAAGGGAAAGCTCGCGGGATGGCACCCGACTGACCTGCTCGCGCACGTGCTGAACGGGCTGGTCGAGCGCAACGGGATCGACCCGGCGCTGGTCGACGACGTCATCGGTGGTTGTGTCACGCAGAGCGGCGAGCAGAGCACGAACGTCACCCGCAACGCGTGGGTGGCGGCGGGCCTCCCGCACTCTGTGCCGGCGACGTCGGTCGACCGGCAATGCGGCTCGTCGCAGCAGGCGGTGCACTTCGCGGCCCAGGGAGTCATGGCCGGGGCCTATGACCTGGTGATCGCGTGTGGCGTCGAATCGATGTCTCGCGCGCCGATGGCGTCGAACGCGCGCGGCGGCACCGGGCCGTTCTCCCAGCAGTTCCTGGCGGCCTGCGACGGTCAGCTCAAGATGCAGTTCGAGGTCGCGCAGAAGATCGCGAACGACTTCGGCATCACGCGCGCCGAGATGGACCAGTTCGCTCTCGAGTCGCACCGGCGCGCGTCGGAAGCGGCGAAGAGCGGAGCCTTCGACCGCGAGATCCTGCCGATTCATCTTCGCGACGAGGAGGGCAACCTCACCGACGAGCTGATGACGGCGGACGAGGGCATCCGGCACGACGCGTCGTTGGAGAAGATGGCGTCGCTCGCGAGCGCGCACTTCCAGCCCGAGCTCGCCCCTGACATCACTGCCGGCAACTCGTCGCAGATGAACGACGCGGCTGCCGGGATGCTGATCGCGTCGCGGGAGACCGCGGAGAAGCTCGGGTTGCGGCCGCGTGCGGCGTTCCGGCACTTCGCGGTCGGCGGCGACGACGCCGTGTGGGTCCTCACCGCCCCCAACCCGGTCACTCGCAAGCTGTTCGCGAAGACCGGGCTCTCGGTCGACGACCTCGATGCGATCGAGGTCAACGAAGCGTTCGCGTCGATCGCGATGGCCTGGGAGCGGGAGTTCAAGCCCGAGTCGGCGAAGCTGAACCCGCGCGGCGGCGCGATCGCGATCGGCCATCCACTCGGCGCTTCGGGTGTCCGGCTGATGACCACGATGCTGCACTACCTCGAGGACACCGGCGGCCGACTCGGCCTGCAGACCATGTGCGAGGGCGGCGGCCAGGCCAACGTGACGGTGATCGAGCGCCTGGGCGACTAGCCCCACCACCCCATCCCGAACGATGTGACGGCGTTATCGCCATGGCGATAGCTCCGCCGCTTCGTCCGGCCGGGCGAGAGTCGTGGACCGTCCCATGACGCTGATGGGGGATCCAAGACGAAAGAAGGTCTTCATCTCCCCATCGACTCGGTCCTAGGTCCGTTGCTGCGCCGAATCGTGCGACGTCTCGGGAGTCGCGGAGCGTGTGCGAGAGTGCGGCCATGCCTGATGAGTTCCCGATCACCGTCGCGGCGGGCTCGCTCCGGGGCGATGTGACGGCAGCCGTCGTACTGCCGCACAAGTGGACCGACGGCGGTGTGGCGGTGGATGCCGACTTCACCGGCGGCCACCTGCTTCACCTCGCCGCGGCCGGCTGCGTGCTCAATGACATCTACCGGGAGGCGTCGAACCTCGGCATCGCCATCGACGGCGTCAAGGTTGAAGCGTCGGGCGGGTTCGATTCGGAGACCTCGCAATCCACCGGCATCACCTATTCGGTAGAGCTCGATTCTCCCGAGCAGCCTGACCGCCTGATGGGCCTGCTACGGCTCGTCGACGACATCGCCGAGATCCCGCGCGCCATCCGCGCTGGAGCAGAGGTCTCACGCGGCTGAGCGGACTCCCACGAGCTGCTGAGCCGCGAGATCCATTTGTGTATTACTGCCGCGTATTGCACCAAGCCCAGTCAGGGATCGGTACGAACGGGGGAATTCATGCGTCGACCTCACATGTCAACGGGAGCCTGGATCTTCGCCAGCGTGGTGGCCGCGGCGATCATCGCACCGGCAGGCGTCTATGCCGCCGCCAGCCAAACCGTCGCCATCGGCAACGCTGCTAACAGTGCCACCGCAACTGTGAACAGCATCGGGCAGCTGCAGACCAATCCGACTGGTCCGAAGAACATCGTGCACTTCTCTGGCACGGTGTTCAGCGGCGCCTGCGGTCCGCTTTATCAGCCGCCGGCCGGCAAAGGCATCGTCCTGACCGAGGTCTCGGTCGATATCGGTACTGGGGCGCCCGGCGCCGAGAGCTACGGCGGCCTGACGGATGCGAGCTGCCAGGGTCCCTACGACATCTTTGACACCATCGGGGGCTACGAGATCCAGTCGCGCACCTACCCGGTGGGCTTGCCAATGGCGGGTGTGGGCTACAACAACCTCGTGGGAAACGGCTACGTCTTCGTCACGGGTGTCGGCTACCTCATCCCCGCGGCACAGGTCCCCGCCGCCGCCCACGGCATGATCACGCCGAAGCGGTGGAGGGCCTACATGGACTCGAGAGCAGGCAAGTAATAACCGGCGAGATGAAGCGGCGTTGCTATCGCCATGGCGATAACGATGTCACATCGTTCGCGGGGGGTAGGGGTCAACTCTCGAACTTGATGCGCAGGCGCATTGATACCTCGTCGCCGAGCTCGATCGCTTCCTTCTTACGTACGGCGGCCTTGATCGGCACGAGGTACTCGCCCTCGCGGGGGAACAGTGATGTCGTGAACTCCGTGTCACCGATCTCGCAGGTTGCCGGGATGCAGCCCCAGCCGTAGGTCGCCATCTGCGACACCGCCTCGATCTCGGCGGACTGCGGGTCGGGCACGATCACGAAGTGCCATGGCGCCGGTCCGCGCCACCAGATCACCTCTCCGCTGAACTCCAGGTCCACGCGGTCAGCCTAGGAGCCGAGGACGAGGACCAGCACAGCGATCGCGACGACCGCGATGGCGGTTGGTACCACGTACTCGTACCACTGCTTGCCGGGGCCGAGGGCGCGGTACGTCGTCGAGATCCCCAGGCTCGCGAGGAGCAGCGCGACGGCTACTCCCGCGACGACAATCACCGCCTAATTGTCGCCCGACATCTTCTTCATCGCTTCCTCGCCCTCGGCCATCGACTTCACGGCCTCCGGATCACGCGCGAACGCCGCGCTGCCGGCGATGAAGCCGTCGATGTCCTGACCCTTCAGCGCCGCGATGTCGCGCAGGTCCGGCGGGATGTACCGCTCGAAGCCTTCTCCGGTCAGTACGTCGAGGATCGCGTCGGCGCAGTCCTCCGGCGGGTAGAACTCACCGTCGTACGCCGGAGCCTCGTTGCCCGGCACGTCGCCCCAGATCGGTGTCTCGATCGGGCCCGGCTGGATCGCGTGCACGCGGATCGGCTCGTCGTACAGGTCAACGGCCATGACCTCGCTGAAGCCGTTCAGGGCGAACTTCGAACCGGCGTAGGCCGCCTCGCGCGGCGGCGCCACCCGGCCCGCCAGGCTGGCGACGTTGACGATGGCACCCGTGCCGCGCTCACGCATCAGCGGCAGCAACGCGAGCGTCATCTTGACCGGCGAGAAGTAGTTGAGGTGCATCGTGTCGACGACCTCTTCGAAGGTCAGCCGGTTGATGTGCTTGCGCTTCGGCGCCCCCGCGTTGTTGATCAGCGCGTCGATGCCGTCGAACCGCTTCCAGGCCTCGAGGGCCACCGCCTCGGCGCGATCGAGATCGGTCAGGTCGGCGGCCCACACCTCGACGTCCGGCGCGCCGGCGGCACGCGTCTCCTCGGCCACCTGGTCGAGCAGCTCCTGCCGGCGAGCAACCAGGCCGACCCGCGCCCCCGCCTTGCCGAAGGCCCGAGCGGTGGCGGCGCCGATGCCGGTCGATGCGCCGGTCACCAGGACTGCGGCGTTCTTGAGCTCCATGGCAGGTCCTCCTATTTGCGCGGCAGCTTGATGGCGCGGTCCGCGATGATGTTCTTCTGCACCTGCGTCGTGCCGGCGCCGATCGAGGTGTATCGCTGGTAGCTGTACAGCCGCGACCACTGGCCTTTGTCCACGGCGTCCGGGCCCCCTCGGGCGAGCAGCGCGGACGGACCGAGCAGATCGACCTGCAGCTCCGCCAAGGTCTGGGCGAGATGGCTCCACTGGAGCTTGGCGATCTGCACCTCCGGCCAGCCCTTCTCGCCCTTGAGCACCTTCGACAGCGCTCGGACGTTCAGCAACCGGGTGAGCTCGATCTGGGTGTAGGCCCGCGCGAGCCGGTCACGCAGGTCGGGATCGGCGAGGGCGCCTGGATTCAGCGACCGGGATCGCTCCACCACCGTGTCGAGATCAGCCTTCATCGTGATCGACAGGCCAGCCGTACCGACGCGTTCACTGGTCAACGTGCCCATCGCGACGAGCCAGCCCTCTCCCTCGTTGCCGAGGCGGTACTTCACGGGGCATCGGGCCTGGTCGAAGGTCACGAGACAGAAGGAGTTCTCGCCGACGATGTCGGTGATCGGCGTCGCCGTGATGCCCGGCGCCTCCATGTCGACGATCAGCGCTGTGATGCCTTCGTGCTTCGCACCGCGCTCGATGGCGGTCGGGTCGGTTCGGACGAGGAACAGCCCCCACTTGGCGAGGTGTGCCGTCGTACACCAGATCTTCTGGCCGTCGAGCACGTAGTCCTCGCCGTCCTGGATGGCGAGCAGACGGAGGTTGGCGAGGTCGGAGCCCGCCTCGGGTTCGGTGAAACCCTGGCACCAGTGGTCCTCGGCATAGAGGATCGAGTTCAGCCAGAGGTCCTTCTGCTCCTGCGTGCCCCACCTGATGATCATCGGGCCGATCTGCCACACGCCGTTGGCGTTGTAGATGCCTGGCGCCTTCGACTTCGCCATCTCCTGCGAGTAGATGACGTTCTGCATCAGCGTCGCATCACGGCCGCCGAGCTCCGTCGGCCAGTTGATCGCGGCCCAGCCTGCCTTCGCCATCCGCAGCTGCCAGGCTTTGCGGCGCTCGTACATCTTCTTGATGCCTTCGGCGTCGAAGGACTCCTCGGCCTCGAAGTCGGCGAGGTTGGTGTCGAGCCACTCGCGCAGCTCGTTGCGGAAGGCCTCATCCTCCGGCGCGTCGGCAAAGTCCATGGAAGGAAATTTAGTCGTTCGCGGCGAATCTCCTTCACCTGACCCTGACATTTGTGTCAGGGAACTCGAACACGAAATGATGGGTCCGTGGACTTCGACTTCAACGAGGACCAGCGCGCACTTCGCGATGCGGTCCGAGACGCGCTTTCCGGCCTGGTTTCGGTCGAAACGCTCCAATCGATGACCGATGCGGGCGGTGAGATGCCGGACGAGCTGTGGCGTCGAATCGCGGACCTCGGGTGGCCGGGACTGCTGATACCGGAGGAGTACGGCGGCCTCGGGCTCGGTCTCGTGGACATGGTCGTCGTCCTGGAGGAGATGGGGAAGGTCCCGCTGCCGGGTCCGTTCTTCTCCTCGGCGGTGCTCGCGACGCTTGCCGCCGTCCGGCTCGGCGCGACCGACCTGCTGTCCGACCTCGCATCGGGCGACAAGCGCGGCACCGTCGCGATCGAGGAGACCGCGGTCAGTGGTGATCCGCTGGATGCCGTAGCGACCGTCGCTGCCCCGGACGGCGACGGTTGGCGGCTGGACGGGCTCAAGCCCGTGGTGGCGGACGGCGCGACCGCGGACTGGATCATCGTGATCGCGCGCGAGGCGTCGGGTGACCTCGGCGCCTACCTCGTGGCGTCACCCGGCGCAGTCGCCGTGCCCGGGCTCGACCCGACCCGCTCCCTCGCCCGCCTGGAGCTGGCAGGTACGCCGGCCACCCGGCTCGGCCCGGCGGGCGACCAGCGCGAGCTGCTGGCGCGGGTGATCGACGACGCGGCAGTGATGCTCGCGGCGGAGCTCGTCGGGGCGGCGGAGGCCGCGACCGACCTCGCGGCGGAGTACTCGAAGGCGCGGGTGCAGTTCGGTCGGCCGATCGGCACCTTCCAGGCGGTGAAGCACATCGCTGCCGAGATGCTGCAGGACCTGACGCTTGCCAGGGTCGGCACGCACTACGCCGCGTGGGCGTCGGACACCGACGCGCCCGATCGCGAGACGTCCGCGGCGATGGCGAAGTCGTGGGTCGCGGAGGCGGCGATCGCGGTGACCAGCAGCTGCATCCAGATCCATGGCGCGGTGGGGTTCACGTGGGAGTGCCCCGCCCACTACTACTACAAGCGGGCGAAGGCCTCAGACCTCGTCCTCGGGCGGCAGGGCTGGCAGCGCGCACGAGTCGCTGACCTCATCCTCGGGCCGGCCTGACCCAACCGCGAAGCCGACCGGGGGGTCAGGATGACAAGAGTCCGGCAGTTCTACGGTGGCGATGGCACGCCCATGCAGGTGCCGACCGCGCCGGACGACGTGAGCCGGGCCTGGCTGTCGCATCGAGCCCGGGTGCGCGAGTGGCTCGCCTCGTTGTCCGACGACGGGTGGGTGGCGCCGACCCGCTGCGCCGGCTGGACGGTCGCCGACCTCGTGCAGCACCTCGCGTCCGGATCGCAGTTCGTCGGCTACACCCTCCACGAGGCGAAGCGGGGTACGCCGACCCAGCTCCTCGACGGCTTCGATGCGCAGCAGACGGCGGCCGTCGCTGCGCAGATGTTCGCGGGTCGATCGAACCCAGAGCTCCTGGCCGCGATGATCGACATGGACGAGAGCGCTGCTACGCAGATCGCTGCGTTCACTTCGGAGAGCTGGCTGGCGACAGCGGAGGCGCCGCCTGGCCACGTGCCGGCGTACGTGTCGTTGAACCACTTCTTGTTCGACTCGTGGGTGCATGAACGCGACCTGATGCGGCCGCGTGGCATCGATGCCGTTGTCGACGACACCGAAGCGCTCGCCGTTGTGACCTATGTCCTTGCGCTCGCCGGCGTAGCAGCTGATGCGGCCGACGACGCTGCCGCCGAGGCGGTCACTATGACGGTCCGGGTCACGGATCTCGACTGTGACGTCTCCGTCCGTCGCGCCGACGGCCAGGTCGAGGTGTCACTCGAGCGGGCGGTGGACGCGGGGCTCGAGATCTCGGGAACGGCAGAGGACTTGGTGGATGTCGCGACCGGCCGCGAGCCGCGTGCCCCGTTGACCGGAGCTCCGGCGGCGATCGGCTACCTGGAGCAGCTAGCCACGATCATGGCGTGACGCGGTGACCGCGATGCTGCGCAGCAGGCCGCGTGTAGCCACGACGTGTCCTCGGGTGCCGATCACCGCCAACTGGTAGGCGCGGCCGTGCAGGCCGGGGAACTCGGCGCGGCTCTCTGCCGACAGATGTGACCCGGTGGTTGTCGGCGTGATCCGGAAGACGATCCCGTAGCGGGAGAAGCGGTGCTTACCCGCCGCGACCAGGAGATCCGGCTCGTGGCTCTCGATGAGCTCGAATGCGGGGTCACAGCCCCAGAGCCGGCGAAACGCTGAACCGAGCGGTCCCGGCAGGACGTCGGTGAACCTGCGACGTACCGCCTCCCAGACTGCAGCGGGTGGAGCGGAGACTTCGACGGAATGCTCGTCAATCAGGGGCAGGTCGTCGAGGAGCATGGCCCGACGGTACGCCCGGCCATGCGGCGCTTCAGGCCGCTGGGTCGATTCATCGAGCCGGTCGCCGCGACCTAGCGGCGCCTGACGCCGTCGACGACGACGGCGGTCGGGTTGTCGAGCTGGCTCGGGTCCTCGCGCGGGTCGTGAGCGTAGGTCACGATGTCAGCCCGACCGGTGACCCCGAGGTATTGCCGCGGCCACACGCTGGCGGCCGCGAGGGCCTGCGTCGGCGTGAGGCCCAACTCGGCGAGCAGGGCGACTTCCTTCGAGATCGGGCCGTAGGTGTCTGTGCCCGCGAGGACCGGCACACCCAGCATCACCGCGGTCGGTAGCAGGTCCCCAAGCCGTTCGCAGGACTCGCGGATCCGGTCACGGATCGCCGCTGGCGTATCGGGGGAGTCGCGGAGCGCAGTCATCGCGCTCAGCGTCGGCGTCCACGCCGTACCTCGGGCCGCCATGTCGGAGATCACGTCTTCGGTCAGCCCCGAACCGTGCTCGATGGAGTCGATGCCTGCGGCGACCAGGGCGTCAACGTTGTCAATGGTGCAGTGGGCGGCCACGCGGGCGCCCTTCGCGTGAACCGCCTCGATCATCGCGGCGATCACGTCCAGCGGATAGTTGGGCTCTGGGCCGGTCCCGGCTTCGAAGTTCGGGAAGTCGGCGATGACCTTCACCCAGGTCGCGCCCTTGTCGACCTCAGCCACCGCGGCAGCCGTCAGCTCCTCGACCTCGACCGGTTCGACGAGAAGCTCCGGAAAGTAGCGCCCGGCCGGCGCGAGGAACCGTCCCGCGGAGACGTAGAGCGGCGACCCGGCGGTCGGCGTGATGTCGAGGGTCACGCCGCCGGGGGACCCGACGTCCCGAATCAGGCAGACCCCGATGTCGCCCCAGTCCGCGGTCTGCTGCTTCGCCCAGGCGAGGGGAGTGACGCCGTCAGCGCCGATCGCCGGATGAGCGTGGGCGTCGGCGAGACCAGGGAGGACGAACTCGCCTGGCAGGTCGTCGGCGTCCGCGATCGGCTCGTCGTGCATCTCGCCCGATTCGTCGATCCACCAGTCGCCCGGATCTTCGCCGTAGGGGAGTCCGACCGCGCGCACGTGCCACGTCATACGGCAACGTAATCACGTCTCGCGGTGAATGATCACGCCGGTGCGGGCGGCGACACGCTGGCGGATCTGCCGAACGCCGTAATCAACCTGCGGGTTCGACCAGCTCTCGCTTGACGACCTTGCCCGTGGCGTTGCGTGGGAGCTCGTCCATCAGATGGATCCGGCGCGGTGTCGAGTAGTCGGCGAGATGTTCGCGGCAGAAGACGATCAGCTCATCCGGCGTCGCAGCGGCTGGCTCGTTCAGGACGACGAACGCCACGACGTCCTCGCCCAGCACCTTGTGCTCGACGCCGACGACTGCTGCCTCGCGGACCGCAGGATGCTGGTAGAGCACCGACTCGATGTCCGCCGAGTAGACGTTGAGTCCGCCACGGATGATCACGTCCTTGGCGCGGCCGACGATGTAGA
>JAFAZI010000098.1 GCA_019239875.1 Frankiaceae bacterium | reverse complement strand
GCCTCAACGCGAACAACGCCGAAGCGCACCTGTCAGCCGCAGCCCTCAACCTGCGCCGACTCCACCGAGTGCAACCAGCCTGACAGCCGGCAGCACACCACCGCGACACCACGCAACAAGACCATCAGGGTTTTGAGCAACAGTCTCAAGAGCGTCTTCAATCCCCCATCGATACACATCAGGTTGACTGGCACGATTTGTCCCGCGGTGATGGGGCTATAGCCCCGCCTGCGCCTGACAAGCTGCGAGGTCGCAAGGTCGGAAGGGTCGCGAGGTCGTGGTGACCGGCTCCTTGCCCCCACCACGTGTGCTTTGGGTATCTCGTTTGACCGAATGGACCGCATCGCAGCCTTGCGCGGTCGGCAACCCGAGAGTTGTCAGGCGTAGCGGCCGCTATAGCGACCTGTGGGGCTGACAAGTCGGGCGGGTGGTCGGGAGCGGGCTCACATGGCGCACACGATGCGCGAAACGGCGGCTGCGAGTTCTAGCTGAGGCGCTCGAGCACCATCGCCATGCCCTGGCCGCCACCGACGCACATGGTCTCGATACCCCAGGTCTTGTCGTGGGTCTGGAGGCCGTTGATCAGCGTGCCGGTGATGCGCGCCCCGGTCATGCCGAACGGGTGGCCGACCGCGATCGCTCCGCCATTGACGTTGAGCTTGTCGCCGAAGGGGTCGATGCCGATCTCGCGGGCGGATGGGATGACCTGCGCGGCGAACGCCTCGTTGATCTCGATCAGGTCGATGTCGTCGATGCTCTTGCCGGCAAGGGCCAGCGCGCGCTTTGTGGCCTCGATCGGGCCGAGTCCCATGATCTCCGGCGAGAGGCCAGAGACGCCGGTCGAGACGATTCGTGCGAGCGGCGTGAGGCCGAGCTCCTTGGCCTTCGTGTCGCTCATGATCACGACCGCCGCGGCGCCGTCGTTGAGCGGGCAGCAGTTGCCGGCAGTGACCGTGCCGTCCGGACGGAACACCGGCTTCAGGCCGGACACACCCTCGAGGGTCACGCCGGCACGCGGGCCGTCGGCCGTGGAAGCCTCGGTGCCGTCAGCCGTCGTGACCGGTGTGATCTCCTTCTCGAAGAATCCGTTCGCAATCGCCTTCTCGGCGAGGTTCTGGGACCGTACGCCGAACTCGTCCTGCTCCTCGCGGGTCACGTTCTTGATCTCCGCCACGTTTTCGGCGGTCTGGCCCATCGCGATGTAGACGTCGGGGAGCTTGCCCTCGTCGCGCGGGTCGGTCCAGTGGAAGTTGCCTTCACCCATCTTCGCCGAGCGTGCCTGAGCGTCGTTGAAGCTCGGGTCCTGCGTGTCAGGCAGGGAGTCGCTGTTCCCCTTGGCGAAGCGCGAGACCATCTCCACGCCAGCGGAGATGAACACGTCGCCCTCGCCGGCCTTGATCGCGTGGAACGCCATCCGCGTCGACTGCAGCGACGACGAGCAGTAGCGCGTGATCGTCGTACCGGGCACGTCATCGAGGCCGAGCTTCACCGCGACCACACGGCCGAGGTTGAAGCCCTGCTCGCCGCCTGGCAGGCCGCAACCCATGATCAGGTCGTCGATCGTGTGCGGGTCCAGTGCCGGCACCTTGTCCAGCGCGGCCTGGATGATCGTCGCCGCGAGGTCGTCGGGACGGAAGTCGACGAGCGAGCCCTTGAAGGCGCGGCCGATGGGAGAACGCGTGGTCGCGACGATGACGGCCTCTGGCATGACAATGCTCCTTTGCACGGTGGCGCACTTTGGCGTTGCGCCTCAGGGTACGTTCCGAGCGTGGACGTCTACGACTCGGTGGTCGACCTGATCGGTCACACGCCGCTCGTGCGGCTGAACTCCGTCACCGAAGGCATCGCTGCGACCGTGCTGGCCAAGGTGGAGTACTTCAATCCCGGTGGCTCCGTGAAGGATCGGATCGCAGTCCGGATGATCGACGACGCCGAGAAGTCCGGTGCGCTCAGGCCCGGCGGGACGATCGTCGAGCCGACCAGCGGCAACACCGGCATCGGCCTCGCGATCGTCGCGCAGCAGCGCGGCTACCACTGCGTGTTCGTCTGCCCGGACAAGGTCTCGGTCGACAAGCAGAACGTACTGAAGGCGTACGGCGCGGAGGTAGTTGTCTGCCCGACCGCTGTTCCACCCGAGCATCCTGACTCCTACTACTCCGTGTCCGATCGGCTGGCGGCGGAGCGGCCGGGCGGATGGAAGCCTGACCAGTACTCCAACCCCGCGAACCCGCGGTCGCACTACGAGACCACCGGGCCGGACCTCTGGGCCCAGACCGAGGGGAAGATCACGCACTTCGTGGCCGGCGTCGGCACTGGCGGCACGATCAGCGGCACTGGTCGCTACCTGAAGGAGATCTCGGACGGCCGAGTCAAGATCATCGGGGCCGATCCGGAGGGTTCGGTCTACTCGGGCGGGTCTGGCCGGCCCTATCTGGTCGAGGGTGTCGGTGAAGACTTCTGGCCAGCGAACTACGACAAGAGCGTGACCGACGAGATCGTCGCGGTGTCCGACGCGGACTCGTTCGTCATGACGCGTCGGTTGGCTCGTGAGGAAGGAATGCTGGTCGGCGGTTCGTGTGGGATGGCCGTCGTGGCGGCCCTGCGCGTCGCGGCGAAAGCGAGCCCGGACGATGTCGTCGTCGTACTGCTTCCGGACGGTGGCCGGGGCTACCTGTCAAAGATCTTCAACGACGACTGGATGGCGGACTACGGGTTCCTCGCGTCCGGCGATCGCAGTGAGACGGTCCGCGAGGTCATGACCCGGAAGTCAGGAGGTGTGCCGGAGTTCGTCCATGTCCATCCATACGAAACCGTCCGCGAGGCCATCGACATCCTCCGGGAGTACGCCGTATCCCAGATGCCGGTCGTGCGAGCGGAGCCGCCGGTCATGGCGGCAGAGGTGATGGGGTCCGTCGTCGAGCGCGACCTCCTGGACGCGCTGTTCGACGGACGGGCTCGCCTTGCTGACCCGCTCGAACGTCACATGTCCGACCCGCTGCCGATGATCGGGGTCGGCGAACCGGTGGAGGCCGCGATGGCGGCGCTGCACGATGCGGACGCGGCGATCGTCCTCGACGACGGCAAGCCGATCGGAGTCATCACCCGACAGGACGTCCTCGGTTTCCTGTCGGCTTCGGCCTGATCATCACGCCTCGGCACAGTCCTAGGCTCTGAGACGTGACGAGCGATGAGCAGGGCTTCGAGACCCTGGCAATCCATGCCGGGCAGGAGCCGGATCCGGCAACCGGCGCCGTCATCACGCCGCTCTACCTGACCTCGACCTACGCCCAGGACGGCGTAGGCGGTTTGCGCGGCGGATGGGAGTACAGCCGCTCTGGCAACCCGACTCGGGCAGCTCTCGAGACCTGCCTCGCGGCACTCGAGGGCGGCAGTCACGGCTTTGCGTTTGCGAGCGGTCTTGCCGCCGAGGACACGGTCCTGCGTGCCGTGTGCAAACCGGGAGATCACGTCGTCATCCCGGGTGACGCGTACGGCGGAACCTTCCGACTGTTCGACAAGGTGCTCCAGCACTGGGGTCTGGACTACACCGCAGTCGACCAGCGAGATCTCGACGCGGTGCGCGCGGCCGTCGGCGACAAGACCCGACTGATCTGGTGCGAGACACCGACCAACCCGTTGCTCGGCATCACCGACATCGCGGCCCTTGCCGGGATCGCCCACCGAGCCGGCGCGCTGCTCGGCGTCGACAACACCTTCGCCACGCCATACCTGCAACGTCCGATCGACCTCGGCGCCGACATCGTCATGCACTCGATGACGAAGTACCTGGGCGGCCACAGCGACGTCATCGGTGGCGCACTCGTCGTCAACGACGCTGCGCTCGCCGAGCAGGTGGCGTTTCACCACAACGCGATGGGTGCGGTCGCGGGCGCCTTCGACTCATGGCTGGTGCTGCGCGGCCTCAAGACCCTCGCAGTGCGGATGGATCGTCACTGCGACAACGCCGAACGAATCGTGGCGATGCTTCGAGAACACGCCGGTGTGAGCAGCGTCCACTATCCCGACACCGACGAGGTCGCAGCGAAACAGATGCGCCGCTTCGGCGGCATGGTGTCTTTCCGGGTGGCCGGAGACGAGGAGCACGCGCTCGCGGTCTGTGGCAAGACGAAGGTCTTTACGCTCGCCGAGTCACTCGGCGGCGTCGAGTCACTGATCGAGCACCCGCACAAGATGACCCACGGCAGTGTCGCGGGGACTGCGCTCGAGGTGCCGGGCGATCTGGTCCGCCTATCAGTCGGCATCGAGTCGATCGACGACCTGCTCGCCGACCTCGCGCAGGCACTCGGCTAGCTGGTCGCCGTCGGCGACGTGCCACCCTCTGCCAGCGGGCTCGGCACCGGCTCGTTCGTCGCGCCCTTCTGCAGCGTCTCCGGCGCGAACGCAGCAACGAGTGCCGCTGCGCCGAGGATGCCGGCCGTGGACCCGAACGCGGCCGAGTACGACGAGTCAGCGATCGCGCCCGCGACCACCGGCCCGAAGACCGTCCCGAGGTCGGAGGACATCGAGTAAGCCGCGAACACCGGGCCGCCGCGACCTTCGACGATGTCCCCGACAACTGCGCCAGGCGCGACATCGAGCAAGCCGGACCCGAACCCGAGCAGTCCGAGGCCGACGAAGTACCCGCCGAGGTTGGGCTCGACGGCGATAGCGCCGATGCCCAATCCACTCACGACGCAGCCCATGAGCAGCAAGGGCTTGCGCCCCACGCGGTCGGCGTACCGGGCAGCCGGCAGCAACGTCGCGCCATTGACCGCGGACACGACCAAGAACCCGATACCGGTGAAGATCGGCTTGCGGTGCAGGACGTCCCCCACGAAGAGCGGGATCAGGGCCGACCGGACGCCGATCGCACCCCAGGAGTCGGCGAAGTTCGCCGCAAGGGCGGCACGGTAGGAGCGGTTGCGCAGCGCATCACCGAGACTGGTGCGTGCCGTGGTCGCGGCGCTCGTCCGGTCGGCCAGCGGCGTCGCGCGCAGTGCGACAACGGCCGTCGTACCAGCGAAGAACAACGTGCCTGCGTAGATGAAGAACGGCAGTCGGATCGAAACTCCGGTGACGACACCGCCGAGGACCGGTCCCGTGATGCCGCCGATCAAGAAGCCGCCTTGCCACATCCCCATTGCCCGGCCCCGTTGCATCGCCGGCACCATCCGAACAATCAGGCTGAGCGCGCTGACCGAGAACATCGCGGAGCCGATCCCGCCGATCCCGCGCAGCGTCAGGAGCTGCCAGTAGGTCTGCGCTGCGCCCGCGAGCACACTGCTGACCGCGACGATCCCGATGCCGGTCGCCATCACGATGCGCTCGCCGAACCGGTCGATCCACCATCCGGCAGGGAACGCGCCGATGATCCGGAGGATCGCAAAGATGCTGAGCACCAGGCCCGCCAAGGCGCGTCCCACCCCGAAGTGCCGCGCAAAGATCGGTAGGGCGGGCGCGACGATGCCGAACCCGAGTGCGACAAAAAACGCCACGACGACGAGGATCCGCACCTCGCGGGGCAGCGACGTCGGGGTTGGCACCGCTTCTCCGCTCACCCCTCGATCTTGCACTGGGTGCCGCGGCTCGCCGACAACCCGGCGGACACATTCGCGACAACGCAGTCACATCGTCGCAATGAGCGTCCTCCGATCGGGTGAGATTCCGTGCCGACCATTCGTACTGATGTTTTTGCTGCCGATGTTGGCTCCGGCGCTTCACCTGTCACATCGGCGCATTGGAGGAAGCAGTGGGATTCAGAAACGGTCTGATGATGATGGTCGCGGGGGCGTTCCTCACTTTTGCCTGGACCGCCTCGACGAGCGTGTTCGATCCTCGCGCGTTCGGAGTCGCGCTGCTGCTCGCCGCTGCGTTCTCGCTGGCGCCCGACATCGCTCTGCGTATCCCACGGCGTCACTTCGCCGAAGCGTTCGACCGCACCGGCACGGTTCTGCCGGCTCGGCACCAGCACTGAGCGCGTCACCCAATCGGGTGACGCGAGGCCCATCGCGTTTCGCGCCTCCGCTCGGGGGAATTCTCTGCTGCAGTCGCCCCCGCCGGGGGCCCAGGCATCGGAGCTACGTCATGGGTATCGGAGTTGGCCTGTTCCTCATCGCTGTCGGGGCGGTTCTCACGTTCGCTGTCGACACAGCGGTCAACGGCGTCAACATCAACACGATCGGCGTCATTCTGATGATCGTTGGAGCGGCGGGTCTGGCACTCGACCTCATCATCTTCGCGCCGCGTCGTCGCAGTGTGACGACGTACGACGCAGCCGCGGCGCCGGTCGCGCCAGTTGCGCCGGCCACGCGCCAGCGAGTCACCACGTACGAGAGCTGACCATCGGGGGGCTGACCTCCCGAGTAATCCCGCTGATGTGGCGGCGTCCGAGAAGTCGGGCGCTGCCACGTCGCATGTCTGGACCGAATCAGGCCGACCGGCGGCGGCCTTGCCGGGCCTGCAGGTAATCGCTGACCACGTAGTCCCCCAGCCGATCGCCGTCAGAGGTGAAGACCCGACCGCCATTGCGTGCGGCCATGGCCTCAACGAACCGGACGAGCCCCGGCTCGTCGTCGAGCATGAACACATTGATCGTCGCGCCGCGTCGGGTGATCCGCTCGACCTCGGCCATCGTCGCTGCGGTGGTCTCCGGGTGGGTCGGCCAGTCAAACCATGCGCTGCCGTCCGACATGAGGTGCGCCGTTGGCTCGCCGTCGGTCACGACCATGACGACCGGCTCGGCGTCAGGATGCTTCGAGAGGTGCCGACCGGCGAGCATCAATGCGTGCTGGAGGTTCGTGCCCTGCACCATGTCCCAGGACAACTCGGGCAGATCGTTGGGGCGGAGCACGCGGGCGTAGCGGGAGAACCCGACGATCTCGATGGCGTCCTGCGGGTACTTGGTCGACACCAGCGTGTGCAGCGCAAGCGCCGTGGACTTCGCGGCTGCCCAGGTGCCGCGCAGCGCCATCGAGTAGGACAGGTCGATCAGCAACGCTACGGCTGCACCCGACCGGCGCTCCGTCTCGATCACCTCGAAGTCGTCGACGCCGATCTGCACTGGGCTGCCCGGACCGTTGCGGAGCACGGCGTTGCGGACAGTCCGCACCACGTCGAACGGCTGCTCGTCACCGAACTGCCACAGCCGAGTGGCGCCGGTGGGGTCGCCAGCCGAGCCGGCGTCCTGGGTGTCGTGATCACCCCGCCCCTTGGCGTGAATCCGCGCGAAGATCCGTGCCAGTGCGTTCTCGCCGAGGCGTCGCATCCCGCGAGGGGTCAGCGTGACGTCGCCACCCTGCCGTTGCATGTAGCCCTGGTCCTGGAGCTCCCGCTCGATCCGGCGCAGCGCGTTGAGGTCGTCGACGGCGTTGCGTCCGAGCGCCCGCTCGAGCAGCTCCGGGTCGACGTCGTCGAGCGACGCGCCGGGGTAGTCCTGGGACAACATGTCGGCCAGCTCATCGAGGTCGGCGGCCTCCTCGAGCGCGGTGGTCGCGTCGCCGAGTCCGAGGGGTGTGTCACCCCGCATCCGTTGTCTGCCCTGCCAGTCGAGCTCCGGTCGGCGCGCGCGTAGCTGATCGGAGAGCCGGCCCATGGCATCGGCGAGACCGGCGTTCTGCATCGCCTGCTGCATCAGACCCATCAGCTCTTCTTGCTGCTCCGGGGTGAGGGAGTTCATCAAGCGCTGGGCCGCGGCCGCACGCCTCGCAAGTGAGTCGACGAGCTCCTCGAGGTTCTGCGGGTTGTCGGGGAAGAAGTCGCCGTAGTTCTCCATGAATTGTTCGAACTGCTCCGTGACGTCTTCGCCGCGCGAGTCGGCGTCGAGCATCTGATTCAGCGCGTTGAGCATGTCGGTGACCCGTTGCATGTCCTCCGGGCTGCCGTTCTGCAGCGCCTGCTTCATCCCGCGAAATTGGCTGTCGAGCACCTCGTTTCGCAACAGCTCCTGGATCTCGTCGTACTTCTCCCGCGCCTCCGGCGATCGCCAGTTGTAGTCGGCGAGCTCGCGGACCGCTCGCGACGTGTCGTTGGGCAGCGACGCGAGTTCCGACTCAGCCAGCCGCGCGTCGTCGCTCGGGTCAGGAAACAGCGCGTCCCGTTCGGCCTCGACGGCCTGGTCGAGCAGCTCTTTCACACGCTGCAGCGTGCCGTCGAGCTGACCTGCTTCGCGCGCGCGGCGCTGTCGCTCGCGGACCCGCCGCATCATGTCCTCGAGCCCTCGCCGGCCGGACAGGCCGCGCCGCATCAGGCGTTGCAGCGCCTCGGCGGGCGTTGCGCCGGCCATGACGTCGTCACCGATGGCATCCATCGCATCGGTGAGGTCATACGGCGGTGCGAGCGGGTCGTCGCCGCCACGCCACGAGCCGTAACGGGCACGTCTCATCGCGACCCGTAGACGATCTTGTCGTCGATCTCTTCCTTGGACAGCCGGCGCAGCAGATACAGGCCCTCGAGAGCGAACTCGAGCCCGGCCGCCGCGAGACCCGGTGTCTCGGCACCTTCGTCGATCCCGAGTGCGGTGAGCAGCTTGCCGAGACCAGGGATCGTGCCGAGGCTCTCGAGGATGTCTGTCGCGGGCACGAGCTCGCCGGTCTCGACGACGGTCGCCTCGTCGAACATGTCGACCAGCGGGCCGAGCTCGACGCCGCCCAGCCGGGACCGGAAGGTGTCGGCCGTCGCGCGGCGCAGCAGGTGCTCGAGAACATCCGCCTCACGTCCCTCCTCCGCGGTCTCGAACTCGACCTTGCCCTGTACGGCGGGGACGATGGCCGGCAGGTCGGCGACCCGAGCCACCGCGACCTCCTCGCCGGTGAGCGCTGCCCGTCGTACTGCGGACGCAGCGACCGTCTCCGCCGCCGCGACCGCGAATCGGGCCGAGACGCCGGAGCGGTTGTCGACGGCGGGGGACTCCCGGACGTGACGCGTGAACCTGGCGATGACCTCGATCAGGTGTTCGGGCAACGCGGCAGAGACCGCGTCGTCGCCCCACTCGATGAGCGCCTCCTGCGTCACGACGTTGAGCTCGTCCTCGAGCTCGATCGGGTAGTGGGTCCGCACCTCGGCGCCGAACCGGTCCTTCAGCGGCGTGATGATCCGGCCGCGGTTCGTGTAGTCCTCGGGGTTGGCGGACGCGAGCAGCATGACGTCGAGTGGTAGCCGCAACGTGTAACCGCGGACCTGGATGTCGCGTTCCTCGAGCACGTTGAGCAGCGCAACCTGGATTCGTTCGGCAAGGTCGGGCAGCTCGTTGATCGCGACGATGCCGCGGTTGGTTCGAGGGACCAGCCCGTAGTGCACCGTTTCCGGGTCGCCGAGTACTCGGCCCTGCGCGACCTTGATGGGGTCGACGTCACCGATGAGGTCGCCGACCGAGACGTCCGGCGTCGCGAGCTTCTCGGCGTAGCGGTCGTCGCGGTGCTTCCACGCGACAGGCGCTGAATCGCCCTGCTCTTCGACGAGAAGCCGGCACCGCGTGCAGACCGGGTCGTAGGGATGGTCGTTGATCTCGCACCCGGCGACGGTCGGCGTCCACTCGTCGAGCAGTTGGACCAGCGTGCGGATCAGCCGCGTCTTGCCCTGCCCGCGCTCGCCGAGCAGCACGACGTCGTGACCCGCGAGGATGGCGCGCTCCATCTGCGGCAGCACCGTGTCGTCGAAACCGATGATCCCCGGGAAGCGATCCTCACCCGACCGCATCCGGGCAAGCAGGTTGTCGCGAAGCTCGGACTTGATGGTCTTTTGAACGTGACCGGAGTCGCGAAGCTCCTTGAGGGTCGATGGCGATCCGGCGGGCGGGGCAGCAGGGCTCATGTCGCAACGCTATGCCCGCGCCGCAAATCGGTCGGCGGTGGATTCGGCGGTGACGCCGCCCACCCACCGCCCCGCCGGAGGTGCAGACTGGGTTGGTGCCCCGATTCGGTGACGGGTTGGCCGTCGATCATGACCTGGTCGTCGCAGCCGAGCGCGCCACGACGCAAGCACTCGATGCGATCGGTGGCAGGCGGCCGGACCTGATCGCAGTGTTCGTCAGCGGCGGCAGCCCGGAGGCGACCACCGATGCGCTGCAACGCGCCGAGAACATGGCAAAGTCCAGTACGGCGATCGGCTGCTCGGCTCCCGGGGTGATCGGCGCTGGTCGCGGCGTCGAGGCCGCGCCGGCGGTTGCGGTCTGGTGCGGCGTGCTTCCCGACGTGCACACACGCAGCTTCTCGCTCGAGGTGATGCCCGCTGATCAGGGCATGGCGGTGGTCGGCATGCCCGAGCAGCATCCGGACGACGCGGTGGCCATCCTGCTCGCCGACCCCTGGTCCTTCCCGGTGGACGGTTTCATCGAGCAGACGAACAACGCCCTGCCGGGTCTGCCGATCGTCGGCGGAATGGCGGCGGGAGCGGGTGGCCGTGGATCGACCAGACTGCTCGTCGACGACCGGATCGTCGATCGCGGCGCGGTCGGTGTGATGCTCGGCGGCCCGGTCGGAGCCAAGTCCGCCGTCAGCCAGGGCTGCCGCCCGGTCGGGCCGACCATGACGGTCACCGCCGCCCAGGGCAACGTCATCCTCGAGCTTGCCGGAACGCCGGCCGTCACCAAGATCCAGGAGATCCTGTCCAATCTGCCGCCGACCGAGCAGGCGCTTGTGACTGAGGGCCTCCACCTCGGTCTGGCGCGGGATGAGTACGTCGAGGAGCACGGGCAGGGTGATTTCCTGATCCGTGGCATCGCTGGCGCGGACGAGGAGACCGGTGGACTTGTCGTCGGCGACCTCGTCGAGGTCGGGACCACAGTGCGCTTTCAGGTCCGTGACGCCACCGCCGCGGACAGTGACCTCCGCGACACGCTCGAGCAGTTCCGCACGACGAGCGGTCTCGCTCCTGTCGAGGGTGCCCTGCTGTTCTCGTGCAACGGTCGTGGCGCGCACCTGTTCGGCAGCGCTGATCACGATCCGCAGCTGCTGCGTTCCGTGCTCGCGGGGCAGGGGGTCGCTGGCTGCTTCGCGGCAGGTGAGATCGGTCCGGTGGGCGGCCGCAACTTCGTCCACGGCTTCACGGCTTCCATCCTCGCGTTCGGCGCGGCCGCGACCTGATGACGACCGGCGATCCCGTGCTGGCGATCGACATCGGCGGCACCAAGCTCGCGGCCGCACTGGTCGATTCCGGCGGTTTGCTGCGCCGCCGACACGAGGTGCCGTGCCAGCCGAGCCGTCGCGGTGAAGGCGAGGCGCTCTGGGGCACGTTGGTCAAGCTGGTCGAAGCGGTCTGCGCCGACGCGCTGCCAGGCGGCATCGGCGTCGGCTGCGGCGGCCCGATGCGATGGCCCCAGGGTGTGGTCTCGCCCCTGAACATCGCGGCCTGGCGCGACTTCCCGCTTCGGGTCAGGCTGCGCGAGATGTTTCCCGGCGCCCATGTGCGGGTGGCGAACGACGCGATCGCGCTGGCGGTCGGGGAGCACTGGCGTGGCGCCGGGGTCGGGGTGCGCAACCTGATGGGAGTCGTGGTCTCGACCGGCGTCGGCGGCGGGTTGGTGCTCGACGGCCGGGTCGAGTTCGGCGAGACCGGCAACGCCGGTCACCTCGGGCATGTCGTCGTCGACCCCGACGGCCCTGAGTGCGTCTGCGGTGGTCGGGGCTGCCTCGAGGCGATCGCTCGCGGACCGGCGGTCGTGCAGTGGGCCCTCGATCACGGGTGGTCAACGGCCGGCGAGCCTGACGGCCGCACCTTGGTGGCTGCCGCACGCGCCGGCGAGCAGATCGCGATCGAGGCGTTCGCTCGTGCCGGTACGGCGCTCGGCACGGCCGTGGCGTCCGCCGCACACCTGCTGGAGCTCGACGTGGTCGCGATCGGTGGCGGGCTCGCGAATGCCGGCGACCTGCTGCTCGGTCCGGCGCGATCGGCATTCGCGTGCCACGCACGGATGGAGTTCGCCTCGCGCTGCCACATCGTTCGCGCGGGACTTGACGTCGATGCCGGACTGATCGGTGCGGCTGCTCTTGTCGTGTGTGGCGACCAGTACTGGCCATCGGGTGCAGACTGACGGTCATAGACACCGTCACGCTCGCTGACATCGAGGCCGCCCGGGACCTGCTGGGTGGCGTCGTACGACGTACGCCCGTGGAAGGCTCTCGCCCGCTGTCCAAGCTCGTGGGCGGCGAGGTGCAGCTCAAGTGCGAGAACTTGCAACGCGCAGGATCATTCAAGATCCGCGGTGCCTACAACCGCATCTCCCGGCTATCCGACGTGGAGCGCTCTCGCGGCGTCGTCGCAGCAAGCGCAGGCAATCATGCGCAAGGTGTCGCGATGGCCGCCCAGCTGCTCGGTACGAAGGCGACCGTCTTCATGCCGGAAGGGGCTCCGCTTCCGAAGGTCGAGGCGACGAGGGCGTACGGCGCGGAGATCCATACCGCGGGTCACACCGTCGATGCGGCCCTCGTTGCCGCGACGGTGCACGCCGAGCAGACCGGCGCCGTACTGATCCACCCGTTCGACCATCCCGACATCGTCGCGGGTCAGGGCACGGTGGGCCTGGAGATCCGCGAGCAGGTTCCGGAGGTGAAGACCATTGTCGTGAGTGTCGGCGGTGGGGGCCTGGTCTCCGGCATCGCCGTCGCCGCAAAGACGATGCGTCCGGACGTCCGAGTGATCGGAGTCAACGCGAAAGGTGCGGCGAGCTTCCCTCCGTCGCTCGACGCCGGACATCCGATCGCGCTCGAGTCGATGGCGACGATCGCGGACGGGATCGCGGTGGGTTGTCCCGGTGACCTCACCTTCGACTTGGTGCAGCGGTACGTCGACGAGGTGCACACGGTGTCGGAGGACGCGCTGGCACGGGCGCTGCTGCTGACCCTCGAGCGAGCGAAGCTGGTGGTCGAGCCGGCCGGTGTCGCGTCGGTCGCAGCGATTATGGAATCCCCTGATCGATTCGAGCCGCCCGTGGTGGGGGTCCTCTCCGGCGGCAACATCGACCCGGTCCTGCTCATGCGGGTGCTTCGCCACGGCATGATCGCGGCAGGCCGGTACCTGTCCTTTCACCTTCGCATCCCGGATCGTCCGGGCGAACTCGCAAAGCTGCTCACTCATCTCGGTGAAGCCGGCGCCAACGTGCTCGACGTCGAGCATCAGCGGACTGGACCCAAGCTTCACCTCGATGAGGTCGAGGTCGCGTTGCAGCTCGAGACCCGCGGTGAGCCGCATAAGCAAGAGGTCCTCGCCGGTCTCCGGTCGGCGGGTTACCCGCTGTCCGTCGACTGACACCTGATTGACTGCGATCAATCGACACGGGGGTGCGGCATGAGTGACTACGTCCTCGACAACGCTTGGGAGCAGGAGCGCGAACGCCTCGATGCCTTGACCGGACGCTACGACGAAGAGTCGTTGGCGTTCTGCAAGCGGACGGGGCTCGCCGCCGGCTGGCGCTGTCTCGAACTAGGCCCGGGCACCGGGAGGTTCGCCCAAGCCCTGGCCGACGAGGTTGGTCCAACCGGCCTGGTGCTGGCAGTTGACATCGACACCCGCCTCGCGGAGCCGGCCGCGACCGCCAACCTCGAGGTGCGCCAGCTCGACATCCGCACCGACCCGATCCCCGGTGGCCCCTTCGACCTGGTGCATGCGCGGCTCGTCATCGAGCATCTCCCCGACCGGCCGGCGATGCTGGCGAAGCTCGCCGACGCATTGCGGCCTGGCGGCTGGCTAGTACTCGAGGAGTTCGACAACGTGACGGCGTACGTCTGCGAGCCTCCGTCACCGGTCCACGCGAAGGTCGTCGACGCCGTGTACGCGACGATGCGCGGCGCGGGCTTCGACGACGTCTACGGGCGACGGCTGCTCCATCAACTCATGGCGGTGGGGCTGACGGATCTCGTGGTGGCCGGCGCCGTCGAGAGCATCGTCACCGACGTCGCGAACGGCGTTCCCCAGTGGTGGCTCCTGGTCAAGCAGCTCGAGCCGCCGATGCTCGCAGCCGGTCTCGTGACCCCCGAGGACCTCGCCGCGTTCGACGAGCTCCTCCACGACGGGACGACGACCATGTACGGGCCCACTCTGGTCCGAGGGCGTGGCCGCCGCGTGGAATGAAATCACCCGGATAGGGGAACATGACCCTGGTGACCGAGACCCAGACGCTAGTCGTGCGCTGCGCTGGCTGCGGTCACGAGATGTCGATCTCGTCACGCAGTCAGTTCGGCATCATCGAAGATCTGCATCGAGACGCGTGCGACATCGACGCGCTGCGCTTCGAGGGCGATGTCGACACCTTGCTCGCGCTGCCACCCTTCGACTCTGCGACGCCGACGGACAATTCAGCCGGTATACGGATCAACCTCAACGATCTCTAGGGAGATCTCGGCGCCGGACGGCGCCTTGTAGGACACCGTCTCGCCCGGCTTGGCGCCGGTCAACGCCTTCCCCATCGGCGACTGCGCCGAGTAGACGGTCATGTCGGTCACGGCCGCCTCCTCGCGTGAGCCGATCAAGAAGGTCTCCGTGTCGTCGTCGCCGACGTACTTCACCGTCACGACCATTCCCGGGCCGGCGACCCCCGAGTCGGCCGACGGCGGGGTGCCGACCTTCGCAGTCCGAAGGATCTGGTTGAGCTGGCGGATCCGCGCCTCCATCTTTCCCTGCTCGTCCTTGGCCGCGTGGTAGCCGCCGTTCTCCTTCAGGTCACCCTCAGCGCGGGCTGCCGCAATTCGTTGGGTGATCTCGACCCGGGCAGGACCGGAAAGGTGCTCGAGTTCGGCCGCCAGCCGGTCGTAGGCCTCCTGGGTCAACCAGGTCTCGGTCGTCTCGCTCATCCGGTCGAGGCTACCTGCGGCACCGTGACAGGATTGAGAGGTGACCGATGCACCGTTGCGGCTGCTCGCCGTCCACGCGCATCCGGACGACGAGGCGAGCAAGGGAGCCGCAACGGTCGCGAAGTACGTCGCCGAGGGCGTCGAAGTGTTGATCGCAACCTGCACAGGTGGAGAACGTGGTTCGATCCTGAACCCGGCGATGGATCGGCCCGACGTGATCGCCAACCTCTCCGGAATCCGTCACCAGGAGATGCAGAACGCCATCAACATTCTCGGCGCGCACCACTCGTGGCTCGGGTTCGTCGACTCGGGCCTACCCGAGGGAGACCCGCTACCGCCACTGCCCGACGGCTGCTTCGCGCTCGAACCGCTCGAGACGGCGGCCGAGCCGCTGGTTCGGCTGGTGCGAACGTTTCGGCCCCACGTCATCACGACGTACGACGAGAACGGGGGTTACCCGCACCCCGACCACATCATGAATCACAAGGTGAGCATCGAGGCGTTCGAGGCAGCCGCAGACCCGGACCGCTATCCGGGCACCGGCCAGCCGTGGCAGCCCCTCAAGCTCTACTACCACATGACTTTTCACAAGGCCCGCTTCCTTGCGCTGCACCAGGCCATGGTCGACGCCGGGCTCGAGTCGCCATATGAGGAACGACTCAGGGACTGGGGCGACACAGCGGACGTGGGGGCTCGGATCACGACGCGGGTGAACTGCGCCGACTACTACCCGGTGCGCGACAAGGCGCTGATCGCGCACGCCACGCAGGTCGATCCCACGTCGTTCTGGTTCGCCTGCCCGCTGGAGATCCAACAGCGTGCCTGGCCGACCGAGGACTACGAACTGGCGCGGTCGCTGGTGGACACGGAGACTCCCGAGGACGACCTGTTCGCCGGCATCAAGAACGAGGTGCATCGATGACCGACGTGATCCTTGCTGGTTCAAGTGGTGGCCTTGGAGCAGGAACCATCGCCTTCCTCGTCGTACTTGCTCTCGTGGTCGCATCCTTCTTCCTGTTCCGCTCGATGACGCGGCATCTGAAGAAGGTCCCGGCGTCCTTCGACTCGCCGCCAGAAGCTGACGAGAAATGACATCGATGACGACTGAGGGCGCTCCCGTTTCCTATGGCGAGGCAGCGGCGCGGTTGCGCGTCGCGGTTGCCCGACTCGCCCGCCAGCTTCGCCAGAGCAGCCCCGGTGGGTTGTCGCCCTCGCAATGGTCGGCGCTGGTGTCGATCGACGACTACACCTCGCTGCGGATCGGCGACCTCGCGGAGCGCGAGGGGGTCAGCGCACCTACCGCGACTCGCTTGGTCGCCAGCTTGGAAGAGGTTGGCTTGCTGGCACGTACGACGGACCCGGCCGATCGCCGTACGGCGTACGTGTCACTGACCGAGGCGGGCAAGTCGAAGCTGACCTGGGCACGGGAGGCGGCCTCGGCGTCGCTCGCCGACCGGATCTCGTCGATGCCCGAGGGCGACTACGGCCGCCTCGTGGAACTGATCCCGCTCCTCGAGTCGCTGCTCCGAACCGAATAGACGCCACCGGGCGGTCGATCCTCAGCGGGCCGTGCCGCTGGTGAAGGCCACCTCCTGCACCCAGGTGCCGCGGTCCTGGAACGGCATCTCCTCGCTCGGCCCCACAACACCGGACAGCGCGTTGACGTGGCTGATGCCGTGGTGTCGGCGCCACGCGTTCGGTGCCTTGCCGTACCGCTTCTTCATAACCTTCACTGCTTGGACCAATGCGCGCTTCTCGATGTCGGCGCGGCGAGCCGCACCGAGGCCGCCATTGATTGCCGAGTAGCCGGGGAGCAGGACGCCGAGGGCGTCGTTGTCCAGCGGTGTCACGTCGTACTGATGTGCTTCGGGGTCAAGCGTGTCCAGCCGGGCGCGGATGTCTGCCGGCAGGTTGTGGAACAGCAGCGCCTTCACGCGCGTGATGTAGGCGCGGAACACGGTTGCTGCGGGACCATCGGTGACCTTTCCGGCGGGTGTCGAGCGATCCGACGATCCACCTTTCTCACCCGGCGCGTACGCGCGGCCGTCCCAGTGGTTGAGCAGTGCGACTGCCTTGCGCTCGGTCACGGACAGCCCAGACAGATGCCGGAGCTTGTGGAGCACCGGCAGGTAGCCGCGGTAGGCATGGTCATCCTCGCCCACCGTCTTCTCGATCTTCGCCATCGACGCCGGCGTGAAGTGACGGCTGGACTCCAGCTGCGCTTGCAGGTCGCTGATTCGACCGATCGGACCACCCGGCCGGGTGTTGGAGCCGGACAGGTCACCGTCGACCCAGCCGACGGCCGGCTTGTTGTTCCAGTTCGCGACGTAGCCGTCCTTGGGGTCGACGACGTGAGGCATCTTCCGGAACGGGATGTAACCCTGCATCTCCTGGCCGTGGGTGCCATCGAGCGGGAACCGCTGGTCGGTGCCGGCTGCGCGACGGAAGTAGCGACCCGGGTGCCAGTAGCCGATGTGACCCTTGGAGTCAGCAGCGACGATGTTCTCGTTCCACCGGACCTTCTTGACGCCGGCTGCCACCTGATGAAGATTCTTCGCGCGGTCCCACGCGAGGATCCCGCTGACCGTCTGGTCGTCCTGCAGCCATTGCGCGTAGGACACGGAGCGGGCCCACTTGCCGTTCTTGGTAGATGCCACGATCGGCCCGTGCATGGTGCGGCAGACCTGCGAGGTCTGGGATTGGTCTGCCGGTCCAGCCGGCACGCCATCCGGTCCGGTGGCACGGTAGTTGACCGTGACGTCGCGACACCGCTCGTTGTGCCAGAACCCGTGGTGCAGATATTGCGGGGCACCGCCGGGGACTGGGTTCTTGCGCTGTCGCTCGATGAAGCTGTCGATCGTCTTCGAGTAGCCCGTCGTGAGTGCCCACGCGACCTTGTCGGTGTGCCCGATGCCGACGGTCGGAATGGACGGTACGCCGATGCCGCGCGCGTTGTAACCGCCGCCATGGACTTCGAGTTCGTACAGTTCGCTCGGATAGGAGTAGTCGAGCTGCGGGTTGGACGACACCATCGCGTGACCGTTCTTGGTGCGCTTGCCGCTGATCGCATACGCGAAGCTGCCGCCGTGGAGGCTGTGGGCCCAGCGGTTGATCGAGACCACCGCCTGGCGAACCTGCGCCGCGCGTCGCGCCGAGACGTTCGGCGCCGCGGCCGGCGCCGCCGGAGGCGCCGGGGAGTCGCCAGTGCCGGGGCCCAGCGCGACCCCGAGCGGAATGTGCTCGGCGTACTTCATCGCGGTGAGGGCGTTGCGGGCCATCGCGGCCGGCGACCGGTCACCTTTCGCAAGGTTCGAGAAGTGGCGGCCATGAATGGTGACCGCAGCGTTCGCCTCGTCGTCCGGGAACAGATCGGCGTACAACTGGCGCCCGTTGACCTTGCCGAACTTCTGCTCGAGCTCTAGAAGAATCGCCACGTTCGCCATCTCGAGGCCGCCTTGGCTCGCGATGTTGCGAGTGATGAAGACGCCGGCCGCCATCGAGTCCTCGACGGTCCACTTCGCGGGCAGCATGGACAGGAGCACGTATTCGCCTGGGAGCTCGTCCGGAGCGGCCCGAACTTCTTCAATACGTTTTTGGGTCCCGGCGGCGTACCCGCGGATCGCTTCGCGGCCCGGCTTCGGCAGCTCGCGGAACATGTGTCTGTATTCGCGGTGGGTGTACGTGAGGATGCGCTCCTGCAGGTCCGCGGGCACCGCTCCCGTACCGGTCAACTCCGCCAGGCGACCCTCACCCAGGCGGCGGATGGCGTCCATCTCGAACAGCCGGTCTGTAGCTGCGGCGTAACCCGCGCCGTACCAGACGTCGTAGCCGTTCTTGCCGTAGATCAGCGGGACGTCGTAGGAGTCGCGGTAGATCCGGACCCCTGCCTTCGGTGTGGCCGGAGTGCCCTTCGGTTTGGCGAAGTTCGCATCCTTCGTCTTGTTGTTCCAGTACATCTCGCGCTGGTCGTCGACGTGCGGGCCGTAGTCCTCGGGATTGCCGTCGACCGTGTATTGAAACAGGTCAGTGATCGCGAACTGCCCGCTTTCCCCAGGCGGGAGCGCGGTCCGTGCCGCCAGCCGCTCCGCCGGTGGGTGGGGTGGTTTCGCCGCGGCCGCGGAATGGGTCGCCGCCGAGGTCGGCGCGACGAAGCTGAGGACGCTCATGGCGGCGAGCGCGGACAGGACCGAGGTACGGCGAAGCATTCCGACACCTTGTCACGCGAGGCCACCACGCGATGCAGAACGACGCTTCAGCCCACTCCCAGTGATCTCCCAGCGTTCGGGCCGAGCCTCGATCCATGGCACTCACCTTCGAACCGATCGCCCCCAGCTCTCCGGACATCGACGGTCGGGAGGACTCCCGGTGGCGCCGCGCGTTGCGGGGTCGTGCCGTCGACCCGGCCTGGGTCCGTCCCGCGTTGCTCAGCCTGCTGATTGGTACGGCGCTTCTCTACCTCGTCGGGCTCGGCGCATCGGGTTGGGCGAACAGCTTCTACTCGGCTGCTGTCGAGGCCGGTGCCAAGAACTGGAAAGCGTTCTTCTTCGGCTCATTCGACTCCTCGAGCTTCATCACGGTCGACAAGCCGCCGGCCTCGCTGTGGGTGATGGAGCTGTCGGCCCGGCTGTTCGGCGTCAACTCGTGGAGCATCCTCGTCCCGCAGGCGTTGGAGGGCGTCGGTGCAGTCGGACTGCTCTACGCGACGGTGCGGCGGCGCTGGGGTGCCGCGGCCGGCCTCGTCGCCGGCACCGTTCTGGCAACGACTCCGGTCGCGACGTTGATGTTCCGCTTCAACAACCCCGACGCACTTCTTGTCCTTTTGCTCGTGGCCGCCGCGTACGCGGTGACCCGCGCGCTCGAGTCCGCCAGCACCAGGTGGCTGCTGCTCGCCGGCGCCTTCGTCGGGTTCGGGTTCATCACGAAGATGTTGCAGGCGTTCGTCGTTCTGCCGGGTTTCGGTGCCGTCTACCTGGTGTACGCGAGGACCTCGTTGCGCCGCCGGGTCGGTCAGCTGATCGCGGCTGGGCTCGCCGTCGTCGGGTCCGCCGGGTGGTGGGTGGCGGCGGTCGAGCTCACGCCCGCCTCGGCGCGCCCGTACGTCGGGGGCTCGACCACAGACTCCGTCCTGCAGCTCGCCTTCGGCTACAACGGTCTCGGCCGGCTGACCGGTAACGAGACCGGCAGCGTCGGGGGCGGCGGGTTCGGCACCATGTGGGGCACCACCGGCATCACGCGCTTGTTCAGTTCGGACTTCGGCGGCCAGATCTCCTGGCTGATTCCGGCAGCCTTGGTCCTGGGCGCCGCCACGTTCTGGGCGGTACGCGGGCGCGACCCGGTGGCTGCTGCACAGCGGTCGCAGGTCTGGCTCTGGGCGAGCTGGCTGGTGATCACTGGTGCCGTCTTCTCGTTCAGCAAGGGGATCATCCACCCGTACTACTCGGTCGCCTTGGCGCCGGCGATCGGCGCGCTCACGGGCATCGGAGCCGTCACTCTGTGGCGGCTGCGCGAGCGGTTGTGGAGCCGGGTCGTCCTGGCAGGGACCTTGACGATGACCGTCGCCTGGACCAACCACCTGATGTTGCGTAGCGCGTCTTGGCACCCAAGCCTTCGGGCGACGATTCTCGTTGTTGGCCTGCTCGCGGCGGCCGCGATGCTCCTACCCCCCGTGATGACAGCGCGGCCCGCGCGGGCTTCAGCAGTGCTCGCGGGAGTGGGTCTCCTGGCAGCGCTCGCGGCACCGGCGGCGTACTCGTTGCAAACCGCTGCCGCAACGCATACCGGCGCCATCCCGAGTGCAGGCCCTTCCGGCGCGGGCGGCGGGTTCGGCGGTGGCGGCCCGGGCGGGCGGCCTGGCAGGCCCCCGGCGTTGGGAGGTCAGGCACCGAGCGCAGCGGCCGGCCAGCCGACAGCAAGTGATGGCATGCCCGCCGGTGGCCTGATGCCGCCGCTCGGAGGCGGCCCGGGCGGTGGTCTGCTCAACGCCGGCTCTGTCAGTCGGGCACTCACGACGGCGCTCGAGACGAACGCCGCGTCGTACACATGGGTAGCCGCGACGGTCGGCGCCGAGAACGCGTCCGGCTACCAGCTCGCGGCGAGGGAACCGATCATGGCGATCGGTGGTTTCAATGGCACCGACAACTCTCCGAGCCTGGCTCAGTTCAAGGCGTACGTCGCGGCCGGCAAGATCCACTACTTCATCGCGGGCGGCGGTGGCCCGGGCATGGCCGGCGGGGGCGCCGGCGGCAGCATCTCGTCGAGCTCGATCACGCAGTGGGTGGCGGCCAACTTCAGTGCGACGACCATCGGCGGCCAGACGGTGTACGACCTGACCACCTGACACACCAGGCTTAGGGTCGGGTTGTGACGACCAAGGCGAAGCGACCGGACAAGCCGGTCGAGATGCGCGAGTCCGGCAAGCGCTACGGACTTGGCGCGATCCTGCTGACGATCGCGCTGTCTACCGGCGTCTTCGCCGCCCTAGGGGTCCTCGCCGCACACGTCTTTCACTGAGTGGCGGCGCGCAACGTCAGCACGAGCGCCGCGGGCGCCTGTGGGGAGATCCGCAACGTCCCGCCTTCACCCTCGGCGAGAGCTCGCGCGAGCGCCAACCCGATACCGGTTCCGTGCTTGCCGCTGACAGACCGCTCGAAGACCCGCTCCTGCAACCCGTCCGATACGCCGGCGCCCTCGTCGGCGACCGTGGTGGTCACGGTCTCGCCGGTCCGCTGCACCGTGACGGTCACGTCGCCGCGTCCATGGGACAACGCGTTGTCCAGTAGGGCGGACAGCACCTGTCGCACGTGGTCGCGACGGGCGTGTACGACGGCACCCGCATCGAGATGGAGCCTGAGATTGCGCTTGTGCTGGCGCAGCACCCGCCCCCACACAGCGGTCTCGTCCCGAACCAGATCGGCTATCTCGAAGAGCACAGGGTCCTGAGCGTCCCCTCGAGCGCGGGCGAGAAGCGCGGTGACAACTCCGTCGAGCCGCTCGACCTGAGCCAGTGCGGCCTCCGCCTCGGCGCGACTGGCGGCGTCGCCGACCTGGATGATCTCTTCGAGTCGCAGGCCGATCCCGGTGAGCGGAGTGCGCAGCTGGTGAGCGGCATCGCTGGCGAACTGCTGTTGCACCGCGACCAGCTCGCCGATTCGCTGCGCGCTGCGATCGAGTTCGTGCGCGATCGCGTCGATCTCGGGGATGCCGCTGACCTGACTGCTCGGAGCGAAGTCACCCGATCCGAGCGCGTCGGCATGTTCGGCGAGACCGGCCAGAGGTGCTGCGAGATTCCGGGCCTGGCGGACGGCCAGCGCCACGGCGACGATCGCGGCGATAAGTGCCAGCCCGATGACTTCGAGGGTGACTCGTCGGGCCCTGGCAATCGTTGGCCCGGCTTCGACCTCCACCGTGACGGTCGCGCTGCCGACGTGGACGGACTGCCGTCGTACCTTGCCCGCCAACTTGGCGCCCGCTGACTGGAGCCCACCGCCAGCATCCCGGACGATGACTCGCTCGTCCGGCAGCTGTCCCGCGACGTTTGACAGGTCAGCTCGTCGGCCCGCGCTCAGGGAGTCCTCGAACTCGCTCGCAAGAGTCGTCGCCTGTTGCTTCAGGCGTTCGTTCGCAGACGCCCAGACCTGATGCCGGGCGAGGACGAGCAAGGGGATGCCGAGGGTCAGGACAGCGAGGACGACAACGAGCAATGTGCTGCGGATGAGCCGATTCCTCATGGGGTGTCGCCGCTGAACCGGAAGCCCTTGCCCCGCACGGTCGTGATCTTGTCCGCGCCGATCTTCGCGCGTAGCCAGGAGATGTGTTGGTCGAGCGTCCGGCTCGAGCCGTGCCAGGGCAGCTGCCACACCTCGCGGAGAAGTTGCTGTCTCGTCACGAGCGCCCCGGCGTCCTGCACGAGCATCGCGAGGACGTCGAACTCCTTAGGCGAGAGCGTCAGCTCCTCAGTGTCGAGAAACGCCCGACGGGCAGCGAGATCGACCCGCACGCCCGCCGCCTCGACATCCGACGGCATCGCTCGCCGGGCGGCCGCGCGCACGCGTGCCAGCAACTCGGCCAGCCGGAAGGGCTTCGCGATGTAGTCGTCGGCGCCCGCGTCGAGGCCATCGACGGCATGCACCTCCTCTGCCCGCGCCGTGAGCATCAGGATCTGGAGTTTCGGCCGGGCGGCGCGCAGCCGCCGGCACACCTCGAGGCCGCTCATGCCAGGCAAGCCGATGTCGAGCAACACCAGGGAGATTGCCGGGTCCAGGCCGGCCGACAGACCTCGATCACCATCGGTCGCGAGAGCCATCGCGTAGCCCTCGCGCTCCAGTCCGCGCATCAGTGGTGCGCTGATCGCCTCGTCGTCCTCGACGAGGAGCACCCCGATGGCTGACACCCTGCCGATGGTGTCAGCCGGATCGGCCAACGGTCCAACCTGCAACAGACCTTGACGCACCCTTGACGCGATTTCGGTGACCCTCGCTACATGGCCCATCCGACCGCCGTCTACGAAGAGCGCCAGGTAAGCCGGGGCCGGCGGACGGTCAGCTACCTCTCCGTGAGCCATCGGGACGAGATGGAGCCCGACGAGATCGACGGCGCGTAACACCCCACCCGTGTCATGCGCACCGGCCGGGCCTGTCGACGACGACGGGTCCGGCCGGTGTACTGCTGTCTGTCTGTAGCCGTCAAGGTTCACGAGCCGCCTGCGGTGAAAGACTCGACGTGTGCCGAATCGCCTGGCGACTGCATCGAGTCCCTATCTCCTGCAGCACAAGGACAACCCTGTCGACTGGTGGGAGTGGTCGGACGAGGCGTTCGCGGCGGCGAGGCAACGGGGCGTGCCGATCTTCCTGTCTGTCGGGTACGCCGCGTGCCACTGGTGTCACGTGATGGCCCACGAGTCGTTCGAGGACGAGCGCGTTGCGGCGTACCTCAACCGGCACTTCGTGTCGATCAAGGTCGACCGCGAGGAACGGCCCGACGTGGACGCCGTCTACATGGAGGCCACCCAGGCGATGACCGGCCAGGGCGGGTGGCCGATGACCTGCATGCTGACGCCGGACGCGTCACCCTTCTACTGCGGTACGTACTTTCCGCCGGTCGACCGGCCGGGAATGCCGTCGTTCGGACGCCTCCTCGAGTCGGTGGTCGACGCGTGGACCAATCGGCGTGCCGAGATCGAGGCGGCCGGGCAAGACGTCGTCCGCCAGCTGACCGAGCGGGGCGCGACGACACCGTTGACGGGCTCGGGGATCACGGTCGAGATGCTCGACGCGGCGGCGGCTCGGCTCAGTGACGAGCACGACGACCTGAAGGGTGGATTCGGCGGCGCACCGAAGTTCCCGCCGTCGATGACGCTGGAGTTCCTGTTGCGTCACGCCGCCCGCAGCGGCGACAAGCGCAGCGAAGAGATGGTCGCGATCACGTGCGAGCGGATGGCGCGCGGCGGCATGTATGACCAGCTCGGCGGTGGCTTCGCGCGCTACTCCGTCGACGACGCCTGGGTCGTGCCGCACTTCGAGAAGATGCTCTACGACAATGCCTTGCTGGCCCGCGTCTACGCGCACTGGTGGCGGCTGTCCGGCGACCCGCTCGCCAAACGTGTCGCGCTCGAGACGTGTGAATGGATGCTTGCCGACCTGCTCACCGACCAAGGCGGCTTCGCTTCGTCGCTCGACGCCGACAGTGAGGGGCACGAGGGCAAGTTCTACGTCTGGACGCCGGACGAGTTGGGTCCTGAGGCCGCTGCCGCATTCCACGTGACGCCGGGAGGGACGTTCGAGCACGGCAGCTCGGTCCTCCAGCTTCTGCACGATCCCGAGGACTGGACGGGGTACGACGCCGAGCGTCGGCGGCTCCTGGAGATCCGCAACGCTCGAGTGTGGCCGGGCCGCGACGACAAGGTCGTAGCGGCGTGGAACGGTCTCGCCATCGCCGCTCTCGCCGACACCGGCGCGCTGTTCGGCCGGCCCGATCTCGTTCGCGCCGCCGCCCGATGTGCTGCGCTCCTGGTCGACCTGCATCTCGTCGACGGTCGACTTCGGCGAGTCTCGAAGGATGGCGTCATCGGCGATCCGGTCGGCGTCCTCGAGGACTACGGCGACGTGGCAGAGGGTCTGCTCGCCCTTCATCAGGTCACCGGCGACGAGCGATGGCTCGCGATCGCGGGTGAGCTCCTCGACACCGCGATCGCGCACTTCAGTGATGGTGACGGTGGCTTCTTCGACACCGCGGATGATGCGCAGTCGCTGTTCACGCGACCCAAGGATCCGACCGACGGAGCGACTCCCGGCGGTTTCTCGACGCTCGTGAACGCGTTACTAACCTCCGCGGCGCTGACTGGCCGCGCAGATCACCGCGATGCCGCGTCAACCGCGATCGGCCTCGTTGCTCCACTCGTCGAACGGTTCCCGCGGTTCGCCGGCTGGTCAGCCGCGGCGGCTGAGGCGTTGGTCGCGGGGCCACTGGAGATCGCGGTCGTCGGCGCGCCGGACCTCGCGGAGCTCGCCCGCCGGACGACGTCGCCCGGTGCGGTGGTGGTCACCGGCGGCGACTCTCCACTCCTCGCCGACCGACCGCCGGGCGCGGCATATGTCTGCCAAGGCTTCGTGTGTGACGCGCCGACGTCGGACCCGGCCGCCCTCGCCGCGCGAATCGGCGTGCGGGTGAGACATGACGACGTAACACTGCGTCCATAGAGTTGCGTTCAAATGGGTGACCTGCTCGGCAACTACCTCGAACGGCAGCGAGTCACGGGCGCGTACGACGAGGTGTTCGCGCCAGACGGTTCGCCTCGGCCGGCGTACCAGTCCGTCGTTGCGGCACTCGAAGCGATGTCGATCCAGGACCTGACCGGGCGCGGCGGCGCGCTGTCGAGCGCCTTCACCGACGCTGGGGTCACGTTCTCGCTCTCCGGAGAGGAACGACCGTTCCCCCTCGATGTGATGCCGCGACTGTTCACCCCCGACGAGTGGGACCTGATCGAACGCGGCGTCGCACAGCGCGTGCGCGCGCTCGAAGCGTTCCTTGCAGACGTGTACGGCGCGGGCCGGGCGTTCGTCGACGGCGTGCTACCGCGCCGCCTGATCACCACCTCGCAGCATTTTCACCGTGCGGCGCATGGCATCGATCCCGCGAATCATGTGCGGGTTCATGTCGCCGGTATCGATCTGATCCGTGACGCCGACGGCGAGCTCCGGGTGCTCGAAGACAACCTTCGGACCCCGTCGGGCGTGTCCTACGTCCTGGAGAATCGCCGGACGATGGCGCGAGTCCAGCCGGACCTTTTCGGCGCCGAGCGCGTCCGGCGGGTGTCCGGCTATCCCGGCCGACTTCTGACCGCGCTGCGCGCAGCCGCCCCGGCCGGCGTCGACGACCCGACTGTCGTCGTCCTCACACCGGGCGCCTACAACTCTGCGTACTTCGAGCACTCCCTGCTGGCCCGGCAGATGGGCGTGGAGCTGGTCGAGGGTCGCGACCTGGTCTGCCGCAACGGTGTCGTGTTCCTGCGCACGACGGAAGGGGAGCGTCGCGTCGACGTCGTCTACCGGCGGATCGACGATGACTTCTTGGACCCCGTGCATTTTCGGGGCGACTCCATGATCGGCTGCCCGGGCATCATCGGCGCCGCCCGCTCCGGCAACGTGACGATCGCGAACGCCGTCGGCAACGGCGTCGCGGACGACAAGCTGGCCTACACGTATGTGCCGGCGATGGTCGAGTACTACCTCGGTGAGACGCCCGTCCTGCGCAACGTGGAGACGTACCGGCTCGAGGAGCCGGAGGCTCGCGCCCACGTGCTCGACAACTTGGAGAAGCTCGTCCTGAAGCCGGTCGATGGCTCCGGTGGATACGGGCTCGTGATCGGACCGAAGGCCAACGAGCGCCAGCTCGCCAAGCTGCGCAAGGACGTCGAGACCGACCCACGCCGCTGGATCGCGCAGCCTGTCGTACCCCTGTCGACCGCACCCACCCTCGTCGACGGCCAGCTCGTGCCGCGGCATCTCGACCTTCGCCCGTTCGCCGTCAACGACGGCAACCGCGTGTGGGTGATGCACGGCGGCCTCACGCGGGTCGCTCTCGTCGAGGGCAGCCTGGTCGTCAACTCCAGTCAGGGCGGCGGGTCAAAGGACACCTGGGTGCTGTCCGGATCGACGGAGCGCGTCGAGGTGCGCGCCGAGCGGAGCTTCACCGGCGGCGGTGGACCGCTGCACGTCGGTGTCCCGTCTGCGGCACCGCACGTCGGCCAGGCGCAGCAGCAACAACAACAGCGAGACCTGCCATGCTGAGCCGGATCGCGGAGTCGCTGTTCTGGATCGGGCGTCTCGTCGAGCGTGCCGAGGATGTCTCCCGCATGTTGGACGTGTCGGTCAACCTCCTGCTCGAAGAGTCCTCGGCGAGCGACGTCGAAGCCTGCCGGACGCTCCTGTCAGTGGTCGGTGCGAGCGGCAGCCTCGACGACCGCGCATTCGATGCGGATCTCGTTCTCGATCGCCTCGCCTACGATCGCGACAGCCCGATCTGGAGCTCCTTGGAAGGAGCGCGCGAGAACGCCCGGACCGTGCGCGAGGTCATCTCGTCGGAGATGTGGTTGTGCCTCAACACGACGTACAACGCGCTGTCCGGTCAGCGAGCCCGCGCCAAGCGCAGCAGCCCGTCGACGTACTTCAACTTCGTCAAGGAACGGGCAGCGTTGGTGTCCGGTCTCGTGGACGGCACGATGAGCCACGACGACGGCTGGCGTTTCCTCGTCCTCGGCCGAAGCATCGAACGCGCCGACATGACGGTGCGGGCGCTGTCGCTCTATCAAGTCGTCGGTGACCCGGCGACCTCGGCGACGGCACTCCTGCGGAGCTGCGGCGGGTACGAGTCATTCCTCCGCACCTATCGCGGCAGCGTCGAGCCAGGCCACGCGACGGAGTTCCTGCTGCTCGACCGATGGTTTCCACGATCGGTGTACGCCGCTGTCGCGACCGCCGAGCAGCGACTGCTCGAGCTGATCCCATCTGCCGGCTCCCGGGTCGGCATCGCCGACCAAGGGCTGCTCGCGCTGGGTCGCACTCGGACCAGCCTGGAGTTCTCCCACGCCGCTGACCTCGAGGTGGGTCTGGCGGCTCGACTCGACGAGATCCAGAAGGCATGCATCGACGTGACCGAAGCCGTGTCCGACCGGTTCTTCCGCGGCGCCGCGATGGTCGAGTGGGTCTACGGCGGTGCGTCATGACGTGGCGTCTGGAGGTCGTCCACACCACGACGTACTCCTACTCATCACCCGTGCTCTCGTCGTACAACGAGGTGCGCATGACCCCGATCACCGACCTGCACCAGACGACGGGCAACATCTCCTTCACCATCGACCCCCGCGCGCCGATCCGCCGCTACTGGGACTACTGGGGGACTCAGGTCATCGAGTTCGACATCACCGAGCCGCATGACCGGTTGGTGTTGACGAGCACGGCGGCGGTCGAGACGGAGGAGGCCAAGCCGCCGGTGCGCGCGGCGACGTGGGAGGACCTCTGGGGCGAGAAGGTGCGAGACGTCCAGGCCGAGCTGCTCGCGCCGACGCCGTACACCGCGCACGATGACGAGCTGGCCGTGGCTGCCAAAGACTTTGCCGCCGCCCATGCGGACCCGGTCGATGCGGTGCTCGCGGTGATGGCGTGGGTCAACGACTCGTTGACCTATCAGTCCGGCGTGACAGGGGTGCACACGTCAGCGGCCGAGGCCTGGCAGGCCCGTCGTGGTGTCTGCCAGGACTTCGCGCACGTCGCCCTCGTCGTCCTTCGCGCGATGGGCGTGCCGGCGCGCTACGTGTCCGGCTATCTGCACTCCAAGAAGAACCCTGAGATCGGCACCCGCACGAAAGGCGAGAGTCACGCGTGGGTGGAGGCCTGGACTGGCGACTGGTGGGGATATGACCCGACCAACAACGTGGAGGTCGGGCATCGCCACGTGGGAGTCGCACGCGGCCGCGACTACGCCGACGTCGCTCCGGTCCGCGGCGTGCACTCCGGCGGCGGCGCGGCGACGCTCGACGTCGAGGTCACTCTGACGCGGTTGCGCTGAGTGCGCCCGCGGTCTCGAGGTCTTCGGTCAGCCGGTCTTCCCGTCGCGCCGGCGCTGCGAGACTGACCGGCCCCATGACGAAGATGATCAGCAGGACGCTGGTCGCCACCAGCAGCGTCGACATCTCGAATGCTCGATGCATGCCCAGCACGAAGATGTCGTTGGCGAGCGCCTGCCCGCCGCGGCCGCCGGCGCTGGCGTGACGGGTCGTCGTACCGAAGATCGTGATCAGGATCGCCAGTCCGAGGGAGCCGCCCACCTGCTGCATCACGTTCACCAGTCCCGAGGCCGCACCCGACTCCTCCGGGCGGACGCGGCTCAATGCTGCGCTGGTCAACGGCACGAAACCGAGTCCGTTGCCAACCCCGCACAGACACAGCGTGAGGAGCACCGGTCCGTATCCGCTGTCAGTCGTCAGGCGGGTCGCAGCCAACGTCCCGAGCGACGTCAAAGAGATGCCGATGATCATCAGCGGCTTCGCGCCGAAGCGTTCCACGAGCGCGCGGGACGACGCCTGCGAGGAGACGAAGAGCAGGATGGCGATCGGCAGGAACGCCACGCCGTTGCGCAGCGGCGAGTAGTCGAGAACGTTCTGGAGGTACTGACTGAAGAAGAAGAACGTTCCGGTCATGCCGGCGACAAGAAAGAGTCGTACGACGTAGGCCGTCGCACGCGCTCTGTCGGCGAAGAGTCGCAATGGTGTGATCGGCGACTCGGCTCGACGCTCGATGCGGATGAACGCCACCAGCAAAGTGACGCCGACCACGAAGGACACGGTGGTGGCGGGATCACTCCATCCATCGGTGGCGGCCCGTACCAGGCCGTAGACGACTGCCGCCATCCCGCCGGTCGACGTGATCGCACCGAGGAGGTCGAACGTCCCGCCGTGTCGCTCGGTCTCGGTGATCGCGAGCCGGGCGAGAGCAAGCTCGATGACGCCGATCGGGACGTTGATGAACATCACCCAGCGCCATGACACCCACTCGACCAGGATGCCGCCGACGATGAGTCCGGCGGCGCTGCCCCCGACCGTTACCGCGGTGTACAGGCCGATGGCTCGGGTGCGCTCCGGTCCGTCCGAGAACCGGGACATGAGCAGCGACAGGGCGGCCGGGGAGGCGAACGCACCGCCAATGCCTTGCGCGCTGCGCGCGATCAACAGCTCTGCCGCGTTGTGGGCGAAGCCACCAACGAGTGACGCGACGGTGAACACCGCGACACCCGCGATGAAGGTGCACCGGCGACCGATGATGTCGCCGGCCCGGGCGCCCAGGAGGAGCAGCCCGCCGAAGCTCAGCGTGTAGGCGTTGATGACCCACGACAGGTTCTCGGCGGAGAAGTTCAGCGACTCCCTAATGGCCGGCAAGGCGATGTTCACGACCGTGCCGTCGATGATCACCATCACCTGGCACACGAGGATCACGCCAAGGACGACGCCGTTGTTCTGCCGCATCCGCTGGCTCGCCGCCGAGGTCCGATTCCGCAGGGCGTCGGTGGTGCTCACGGCGGTGTGCTCCGGATCTTCGTGCGGCAGCGGTGGCGAAGTTGCCTGATGAAAACAAGATACGGACGACCGTCCGCCACGTGTGTCCTGGCCCACAGACAGCCGCCGCCGATCGCCGTACTCTCCGTTCATGGCGACGCCGGATGCGAACGATCAGCTGATCGATGACCTCGGGCGTCGGCTGCTGCAACGCATCCCCGCGGCCCACTTCTCCGGCGCCGTGCTGGCGGCGGCGTCCGGAGCACTCACGACGGCGAACATCAGGAATCAGAGCGGCTTCGGCCGGTCCGACGTCATCGCCTTCGTGGTGTACATGTCGCTCGCGCTGGTCGCCGGCATCGCCAGTGCAAGGAAGTTGTGCCGCAATGCCACCGAATGGCTGAGCGAGGGACGGTCGGCCACCGAGGCCGAGCAACGTCTGGTCCTGCGGCTGCCCACGAACTTCGCGATCCAGGGCATGGTCGGGTGGGTCGGAGCGGCCGTGGTCTGGACGGGACTGACGCTAATCGGTGGGCACTCGCTTGCGGACACCACGCGCGTGGCGCTGTCGATCTTGCTGGGCGGTACGGCGACGACAGGGCTTGCCTACCTGATCACCGAGTGGACGATTCGTCCGGTGGTTGCGGTCGCCCTGGCTGACAACGTGCCGGACCACACCCTGGCGCCTGGTGTGCGCACCAAGCTTCTTGCCTCATGGATCCTCGGCGCAGACGTGTTCCTGCTGATGATCGGCCTGAGCTTTCTCGGCCGCCCGAAGTCCCAGCCGCCGAGTGAGATCGCGATCTGGTTCATCATCGGCACTGGTCTCGTGACGGGGTCCGCGGTGCTCTTCGTCGCCACCCGCTCGCTTGCTGAGCCGCTGCTCGCGCTGCGGTCCTCGGTCGGGCGAGTGCAGCGCGGTGACCTGGACGTCCAGCTGCCGGTGAACGACGGTGGGGAGCTCGGCCTGCTGCAAGCCGGCTTCAACCAGATGGTGACCGAGCTCCGGGAGCGGGCGGTGCTGCAGGACCTGTTCGGGCGGCACGTCGGTGAGGACGTTGCGCGGCAGGCGGTCGCTGCCGGGGACGTCGTACTCGGCGGGGAGCGACGAGAAGTCGGCGCGATCTTCGTCGACGTGGTCGGCTCGACCCGGCTTGCCCAGAGCCGGTCTCCCGAGGACGTCGTCACGTTGCTCAACCGGTTCTTCGCAACGGTTGTGCGCGTGGTCGGTGACGAGGGCGGCTGGGTCAACAAGTTCGAGGGAGACGGAGCGCTCGCGGTGTTCGGCGCTCCGATGCCGACCGAGGACTGCGCCGCCCGGGCGCTTCGGGCAGCGCGCACGTTGCGACGGGAGCTCCTGGCCATCGCGGCGACGAACCCGGAGCTCGACGCGGCGATCGGCGTCTCGGCGGGCACCGTCGTCGCGGGGAACATCGGCGCCGAGGAACGGTATGAGTACACCGTGATCGGCTCGCCGGTGAACGAGGCGTCCCGGCTGACCGACGAGGCAAAGCGTCGCCTCGGCCGGGTGCTGGCCAGCGACGAGGCGATCGCGCGGGCCGGCGAGGAGGCGAAGGCCTGGACGGTGGGCGGCGAGCTCCAGCTCCGCGGGTATGACGAGACCACGCTGGTCTACGAGCCCGCCGACGCGATCCGCGCCGTGACTCCCGTCGCCTGACCTATCGCCCAACCGTCTCGAATCGTTGGTTCTGACCGACTCAAACCAACGATTCGAGACGGTTGGGCGTTCGCTGCTGGTGAACGCGACGGTGGACGGGCCGCATTGGTGATTACATGATTACAGGTAATCACTAGGAGGCAGCGATGTACGACGAGATCAACAGCTGGTTCGGCGGCCGGCTGCCCGCCGACTGGTTCACGTCCACACCAGCACTCACGGTGGACCGCGACGAGATCACCGTCATCGGGACGCTCGCCGTACCCGACGACGCGGGCGACACCGACGAGGCCCGACGGGCCGCCGAGGAAGGGCGGATCGCCCGATTCCGGGAGCAGACCCGCGAGGAGCGGATTCAGATGGCGCGCGAGGCCGAGCGGCGGTTCGAGCGCAAGGTGGCCTGGGGTGCGAGCTGCGGCGATACCTCCACCGTCTTCACCCAGGTTGCCGCGCCGGTGATGACGCGACTGCGCCAGCCGGAGCGCATCGTGCTGGACACCCTGGTCGATGCCGGCGTAGCGCGGTCTCGGTCGCATGCGCTCGCGTGGTGCGTTCGACTGGTCGGGCAGCACTCGGGCGACTGGCTGGCCGAGTTGCGGGCGGCGCTGTCCGATGTCGAACGGCTCCGCAGCGCCGGTCCGGACGCCGCTGCGAGCTGATCGGTTCGGCTCGCCTCGTGTGTGGTGAGCGGTGGTAGCGGGAATATAGGACAAGCGTTATGCTTGGCGTTCTTCCCCGGATCGAGGCGGATCGCCTCGCCACTGCATGGACCCGCGAACCGCCCGAGGAGAGTTGAATGACCGTCGCCGACGCCATCCCCGGTCTCGACGCAGCGCCGACGAAGCACGCTCGGCTCCGCGCATGGGTCGAGGAGATCGCGGCGCTCACGACGCCGGACCGGGTCGAGTGGTGTGACGGTTCCGAGGAGGAGTGGGACCGCATCACGCGCCAGCTCGTCGACGCCGGCACGTTGATCAAGCTGAACCCCGACAAGCGGCCGAACTCGTTCTACGCGAAGTCCGACCCGGCAGACGTCGCCCGGGTCGAGAGCCGGACCTTCATCTGCTCGGAGTCCGAGGCGGACGCCGGACCCACCAACAACTGGGTTGCGCCGGCGCAGATGCGCGAGACCCTCGGCGGCTTGTTCGAGGGCTGCATGAAGGGCCGGACGATGTACGTCGTCCCGTTCTGCATGGGCCCCCTCGGTTCGCCGATCTCCGCCCTCGGTGTCGAGATCACCGACTCGCCGTACGTCGTGATCTCGATGAAGATCATGACTCGAATGGGCAAGGCCGCTCTCGACGCGATGGGCGAGGACGGGTTCTTCGTGCCCGCCGTCCACTCGGTCGGAGCGCCGCTGGAGCCCGGCGAGACCGACGTCCCGTGGCCCTGCAACACCGAGAAGTACATCGTTCACTACCCGGAGACCCGCGAGATCTGGTCGTTCGGCTCCGGGTACGGCGGCAACGCGTTGCTCGGCAAGAAGTGTTACGCCTTGCGGATTGCCAGCGTGATGGCCCGGGACGAGGGCTGGCTCGCCGAGCACATGCTGATCCTCAAGCTCACGTCGCCGGAAGGAGATGTCCGCTACATCGCGGCGGCGTTCCCGAGCGCGTGTGGCAAGACCAACCTCGCCATGCTCCAGCCGACGCTTGAGGGCTGGAAGGCCGAGACGGTCGGTGACGACATCTGCTGGATGCGCTTCGACGCCGAAGGCAGGCTGCGCGCGATCAACCCGGAGGCGGGGTTCTTCGGCGTCGCGCCCGGTACCGGGAACTCCACGAACAAGAACGCGATCGACACGTTGTACGCCAACTGCATCTTCACCAACGTGGCGCTGACCGACGATGGCGACGTCTGGTGGGAGGGCCTGACCGACGAGCCACCTGCACACCTGACCGACTGGAAGGGCAACGACTGGACGCTGGACTCCGAGAGCCCGGCTGCCCACCCGAATGCTCGGTTCACCGCCCCGGCATCCCAGTGCCCGACGGCAGCGGACGAGTGGGAGGACCCCGCGGGGGTGCCGATCGACGCCATCCTCTTCGGCGGCCGCCGCGCGACGAGCGTGCCGCTCGTCACGGAGTCCTTCGACTGGCAGCAGGGCGTGTTCCTCGCTTCCAACGTCGCTTCGGAGGGCACGGCCGCTGCAGAGAACAAGGTGGGTGAGCTGCGCCGCGACCCGTTCGCGATGTTGCCGTTCTGCGGTTACAACATGGGCGACTACTTCGCGCACTGGTTGAAGATCGGCGCGTCGACCGACGCCGAGAAGCTGCCGAGGATCTACTTCGTCAACTGGTTCCGCAAGAACGACGAGGGCAAGTTCGTGTGGCCGGGCTTCGGCGAGAACAGCCGAGTCCTCAAGTGGATCGTCGGCCGGCTCGCTGGCACGGCGGAGGCGACCGACACCGCCATCGGCCGGGTTCCGACCAAGGACTCCCTCGACACCGACGGCCTCGACATCAGCGAGGAGAACCTCGACCTGCTCCTCACGGTCGACAACGAGACGTGGCGGGAAGAAGCCGCGCTGGTGAAGCCCCACTACGAGCGCTTCGGCGACCACCTCCCGGCGGCGCTCTGGGACGAACTCGCGGCCCTCAACCAGCGTTTGGGCTGAAACGATGTGACAGCGTTAGGGCTATAGCAATAACGCCGTCACATCGTTCGGTCAGGAAAGGGCCCAGACCACCTTCACTGTCACGCTGATCTTCTTCTGACCCGGTCGGATCGGCGCCGCGATGCGCTTGAACGAGTCCAGCACGGTGGCCGTGCCGGCGCTGGCGGCGTAGATCGGTGAGGCGTTGTGCACCTGCGCCTTGATGCTGACGACGTGGTCGAGCGTCCGCCCGCCCAGCTTGGCGTACTGGTCAGCCGCCGCCTTGGCGTTGTTGAACGCCGCCTCGCGCGCGCCATCGAGTAGCGAGGAGTTGTCCGAGATGTCGAAGGACAAGCCGTTGATGCTCACCGAGTTACCGGTCTTCGGAGGCACGGCTGCCGTGATCACCTGACCGACCTTCGTCAGCGGCGTGATGCGGACCCGCAGCGCCTCGCTCGCGTCGTACCCGTCCTGGTTGCCGTTGTTGTCGTAGTGCGGGTTGAGTGAGAGGTCGGTGCTTTTGATGTCGGCGCGTTTGACGCCGTTGTTCGCCAGGCGATCGATGACGGTGCGGGTATTGGTCGCGACGTTGTTGAGTGCATCCTGGACCGAGCTGAACACCGGCGAATGGACGCGCAGGCTGGCTACCAACGTGTCGGGCACACCTTCGACCGATCCTGTGCCGGACACGCTCACGGTGTCGGCGACCGCAGTTGTGGCATCGGCCGACGCCCGGTTGTTCGACGCATCTTGGGTCGCGACCACCGCGACTCCCACGCCCAGCACCAGCATGGTGACGCCGGCGATAACGGTCAGCCTGGCTCGATTCATCTCGCTGCTCCCTCGGTCGGTCATCTCGACCCTCAGACGCAGCGCGCCGGCGCTCGGTTTCACCCCACGCCGTACGCCGATTGGCCGAGGTCGGCGCAGTTGCAGGGCGTAACCTTCGATGGTGACTCTGCGTGACCTCGTGTACGGCGTGTACGAGCGCCGCCTGGTCCGCTCCATGTCCGGTGCGCCCAGGCCGCGACATGTCGGCGTCATCCTCGACGGCAACCGGCGGTGGGCTCGGCAGGCCGGGGCCAACAGCGTCAGTCACGGTCACCAGGCCGGCGCCGACCACATCGTCGACCTGCTCGGCTGGTGCACCGAGGCGCAGGTCGAGGTCGTCACGTTGTGGCTGCTGTCGAGTGACAACCTCAGTCGGCCGGCGGAGGAGCTGCTCCCGCTGCTGGACATCATCGATGCGACGGTCACCGACCTCGCGTCGGCCGACCGGCCGTGGCGGGTGCACCCGGTCGGGGCCCTCGACCTGCTCCGCGACTCGACGGTGCGGATCCTCAAGGAAGCCGACGAATCGACCCGTGACAAGACAGGCCTGGTCGTGAACGTGGCGATCGGATACGGCGGACGCCGCGAGATCGCCGACGCGGTACGCAGCCTGCTCCAGGAGCATGTCACCAAGGGCACACCACTCGAGCAGGTCGCGAGCGTGCTCGATGTCGAGCACATCGCGGACCACCTGTATACGCGCGGCCAACCCGACCTCGACCTCGTGATCCGCACATCGGGCGAGCAACGTCTCGGCGGCTTCATGCTGTGGCAGAGCGCCCACTCCGAGTTCTACTTCTGCGATGCGCTGTGGCCGGACTTCCGTCGCATCGACTTCCTCCGCGCACTGCGCTCGTACGCGCAGCGCGAGCGGCGCCACGGCGTCTGACTGATCAACGCGAGTCGCTTCGCATTCCCTGAGAACCTGCGGGGGATGATGAGGCCGTGGCAGGCAAGCACCGGCGCAACCCGCATCATCGCGCGCGCCACCGCAAGCCGGCTTCGGCTGCTCAGCGCATCTTGCCGGTCGGTACGGCGGTAGCCGTGCTCACGGTCGGCGGTGTGGTGTTCGGGCAGTCGTTGGCCAATGGGTCGTCGGCACAAGGACGACTCACGCCTGCGCCGTACGCCAGCGTCCTCGCGTTCCACGCAACGCGCCCCCAGCGTCACGAGGCCCCCCAGCATCCTGCGACGCAGCCCAGCCACCATGGCCACCGTCACACGCTGCGGATCGTCGACACGGGTTCGCCGTGCTATGTCCAGGTCAGCAACCGCCACGGCAGGATCCTGGTTCGCCGGATCCTCCACGCCCACGAGCGCCTGACCTTCCGGCGCCACGGACTCGACGTCACACTCGGCAACGCAGGAGCCGTCCGCGTCGCGATCAACCGCGCGCACTTCCGTCGCGTCGGATCGGCTGGCCAGGTCCGCCACCTCCGGGTGCGCTGACGCGGACGACTCGCACCAGGCGTTCGGTCAGCGTTACCCGCGTGCTCGCGTGTCGCTCGCCGGTCTGACCCGTCCTGCGACGTACCGTCGGCCCTGACGGACGACAACCCGTCGGCCGTGTCTCCGGAGGTCCCGTGACCCCAGCCGCGACAAGCGCCCCGTCCACCTCGACGAAGCGGCGCAAGCCGCGCCGGCGCGTGTATGTCCTCGATACCAGCGTCCTGCTCGCCGATCCGTCGGCGATCTCTCGATTCGCCGAGCACGAGGTCGTGCTTCCGGTGGTTGTCATCACCGAGCTCGAGGCGAAGCGCAACCACCCCGAGCTGGGGTGGTTCGCGCGACAGTCCTTGCACGGCCTCGACGATCTGCGGGCGCATCACGGTCGGCTCGACGGACCGGTCCCCGTCAACGAGGCGGGCGGCACCGTCCGGGTCGAGCTCAACCACTCGGACCCGTCGATCCTGCCGCCCGGATATCGGGGCGCCGACAACGACAGCCGCATCCTCACCGTCGCGAGCAACCTCGCGGCCGAGGGCCATGACGTCATCCTGATCACGAAAGACATGCCGCTTCGGATCAAGGCGGCGAGCCTCGGGTTGGCCGCCGAGGAGTACCTGGCCGAGCAGGTGATCTCCGGCTGGACCGGCATGGCGGAGCTCGAGGCAAGCGGTGACGAGGTCGACTCGCTGTACGCCGAGGAGACGCTTGACCTCGAGGCCGCGCGCGAGCTGCCGTGCCACACCGGCGTCGTTCTGCTGTCTGACCGGGGCAGCGCTCTGGCTCGCGTTGCGGCGGACAAGACACTTCGACTGGTACGCGGCGACCGCGACGCCTTCGGGATCCACGGCCGGAGCGCAGAGCAGCGGATCGCCCTCGACCTGCTGCTCGATCCGGAGATCGGCATCGTGTCACTCGGCGGCCGGGCGGGAACCGGTAAGTCCGCACTCGCGCTGTGCGCGGGTCTCGAAGCCGTGCTGGAGCGGCGACAGCACAAGAAGGTCGTCGTCTTCCGGCCGCTGTACGCCGTTGGCGGCCAGGAGCTCGGATATCTGCCCGGTAGTGAAGCCGAGAAGATGACGCCGTGGGGCCAGGCGGTCTTCGACACTCTGGGTGCACTCGTGGCGGACACCGTCATCGACGAGGTGATGGATCGCGAGCTGCTCGAGGTCCTGCCGCTCACTCACATTCGCGGTCGCAGCTTGCACGACGCGTTCGTCGTGGTCGACGAGGCACAGTCCCTCGAGCGCGGCGTGTTGCTCACCGTGCTGTCGCGCATCGGCCAGAACTCCCGCGTCGTTCTGACGCACGATGTTGCGCAACGAGACAACCTGCGCGTCGGCCGGCACGACGGGGTCGCAGCCGTCATCGAGGCGTTGAAGGGCCATCCGCTGTTCGCCCACATCACCCTCACCCGGTCGGAGCGGTCGCCGATCGCGGCGCTCGTCACCGAGATGCTGGAGGACATCGGCTCGTAACCGCCAGCCGGCGGTCATAGGCTCAGCTCGTGGTCATCCCGATCCACGACGAGAACCCGTTACGTCGCAGGCCGATCGTCACCTGGTCGCTCATCGCGGTGAACATCGCGGTCTTCCTCGCGGAGCCCAGCACGGTGACCCACCTCGGCTCGCACACCGCCGAGACGGTTCGACAGGCCTGTCACGAGGCTGCTTTCTTCGACCAGCATGCGGCCATCCCGCGCGAGCTGATCCACAATCACGTACTTGGCGCACATCACCACAGCTTTGACACCTCGTTGGGAACGGTCGACTGCCCCGACATCACCGAGCACGGGAAGATCCCGTTCCTGTCGGTGCTCGAAGCCATGTTCCTGCATGCGAGCTGGGCGCACCTGCTCGGCAACATGCTGTACCTGCTGATCTTCGGCAACAACGTCGAGGACCGGATGGGGCGGGTCCCCTTCCTCGGCTTCTACGTGCTGTGCGGGTACGTCGCGGCGTACGGTTTCGCTCTCGGAAACCAAGACTCGACCGTCGCGATCCTCGGTGCCTCCGGTGCGATCGCTGGCGTCCTTGGTGCGTACCTCGTCGTGTTCCCAGGGGCGCGCGTGACGAGCATCCTGGTCGTCATCCCGGTCCGGCTGCCTGCCTGGGTCGTCCTCGGGGGTTGGTTCCTGTTGCAGTGGGCGTACCTCGGTGGATCCGGCGATGCGGCCGGTGCCGGCGTGGCCTATCTCGCGCATGTGTACGGGTTCCTGGCCGGCGCCTTCATCGCATTGTTGTTGCGCCGCTATCTCACGACGGTGCGGACGCACGATCCCTGGCATCGGGTGGTTCACGGCGGGTACCCGGGAAGGTAGACACGATGACCTGGACAGCGCCTTCGGTTGACCGCGAGTACCCGATCTTCACCGGCGGCGAGCTGCCGTCACTTCAGAGCTGGCTCGAGTTCCACCGGATGACCTTGCTGACCAAGTGCGCGGGACTCGGTCCGGAGCAACTCAAAGAACGCTCCGTCGAGCCCTCACCGATGAGCCTCCTCGGGCTGATCCGCCACATGACCGACGTCGAACGTTCCTGGTTCCGGCGGCGCCTCGACGGCCAGAACATCCCCCCGATGCATTGGAGCGAGGACAACCCGGATGGCGACTTCGCGGATACGGAGCAAGCAGATGCCGAATCCGACTACGCGGCGTACCTCGCAGAGCTCGACGCCGCGCGGGATGTCGCCCGTCGCCGCTCGCTCGAGGACACGTTCTTCCACGATCGCGAGAAGGCTGACATCAGCATGCGGTGGGTGATGAATCACATGATCGAGGAGTACGCCCGACACAACGGCCACGCCGATCTGCTGCGTGAGCGCATCGACGGCGTGACAGGCGAGTAGGCATGGCCACCAGGTTGCAGATCACCTTCGACTGCTGGAACGTGCACATGCAGTGCGCGTGGTGGGCGGAGCGCCTCGGCTACGACGTCGAAGACCACCACGAAGTGGTCCAGCAGCTGCTCGACGACGGCATCCTCACCCCTGAGCTGATCACGACGGTGAACGGCCGGCTGGCGTTCGCCGAAGCGGCGGCGGCACGCGACCCCGCTCGGGAAGGCCCGCGGCTGTACTTCCAGGCCGTGCCCGAGGCCAAGACGGCGAAGAACCGGCTGCACCTCGACGTCAGCCGCGGCGAGGTGCCGCTTGACGACGTCGTCGCCGACTACGTCGCCGCGGGTGCCGCGTTCGTCGAGAACGGCGAGCAGCCAGGTCACCGGTGGGCGGTCATGACGGACCCCGAGGGCAACGAGTTCTGCATCCAGTAGCGCGAAATACCGGCTTACCTCCAAGGCCGTAGATATGGTCGGCGACGAGGCTTCGGGAGGTCGCCGTGCACGTCACCCTCGGTGGGTTCGTTCTCTTTCTTCACATCGGAGTGGCGATCATCGGTTTCATGATCGCGGGGGTGCTGCATGCCGCCCTGCAGGCGATGCCACGCGCGAAGACCATGGCAGGTGTCCGGCCGTTCGCCGGTTTGATTCACCGGCTCGAGCCACTGCTGCCGATCATGGCGCTCGCCCTGCTCGGCCTGGGCGCGTGGCTGATCCATCTCAGCGAGGGCGAGTTTCACTGGAAGGACGGCTGGATCACGGTGGCGGTCGCGACGCTCGTGATCGTCGAGGGGCTCGCCGGCGCTCTGCTGGCGCCGCGGACCAAGAAGCTGGTCGCACTGATCGACCAGACGCCCGACGGCGAAATGCCCGCGTCGGTGTTGGCGGCAACGACGGAACCGATGATCTGGGACATCGCACACATCGCGACCCTCGGATTTCTCGGTGTCGTGTTCCTGATGGCGGCCAAACCATCTGGGGCATGGTCAGTGGTGATCGTCGTCGTCGCGGTCGTCCTCGGCGTCGTCCTGTCCCGGTGGCAGCTCGCGATGATCCGTTCCAGATCTGCTGTGTCCGCAGGTACGGCGGCCGCCGCAACCTGATCCGGCCGGCTACCGGCCGTGCGGGTAGGCCATGCCGAGCACGTCGAGGGTGCGGTCGAGGTCAGCCTCGCTGACCTGCCCCTCGCCATCGCCGACGAGCCCGAGGTCGATCACCGCCTGACGGACTGTCTTGCCCTCGGCGAGCGCAGCTTTCGCCACCTTGGCGCCGTTCTCGTATCCGATCAGTCGGTTGAGTGGCGTCACGATGGACGGCGAGGACTCGGCGTATGCCCGGCACCGATCGACGTCGGCGGTTGTGTCGGCGATGCAGCGGTCGGCCAGCAGTCGTGAGCAGTTCGCGAGCAGCCGGATCGACTCGAGCAGGTTGCGCCCGATCACCGGCAGCATGACGTTCAGCTCGAAGTTGCCCGCCGCGCCGCCGAACGCCACGGCCGCGTCATTGCCAATGACCTGCGCCACGATCTGACAGACGGCTTCGGGGATGACCGGGTTGACCTTGCCCGGCATGATCGACGACCCCGGCTGCAAGTCGGGCACGTGGATCTCGGCCAACCCGGCCGTCGGTCCGGAGGACATCCAGCGCACGTCGTTCGCCAGCTTGTACAGGCCGACAGCGATGGTGCGCAGCTGGCCGCTCGCCTCGACCAACGCGTCACGTGCGCCTTGGGCCTCGAAGTGGTTGCGCGCCTCGCGGAACGGGAGGTCCATACCCTGCGCGAGGCGGTCGATGACGGCGGCGGCGAAGCCGGCGGGCGTGTTGATGCCGGTGCCCACGGCGGTTCCGCCCAGCGGCAGCTCCGCGATTCGCGGCAGCGATGCCTCGAGTCGTTCGACGCCGTACCGGACAGCCGCCGCGTAGCCGCCGAACTCCTGGCCGAGGGTCACCGGCGTGGCGTCCATCAGGTGGGTGCGCCCGCTCTTGACGGTGTCACGCCACTCGTCGCTCTTGTGCGACAGCGCCGCAGCGAGATGCTCGAGTGCGGGGATCAGGTCGTGCACGATCGCGCGAGTCGCGGCGACATGGATGGCGGAGGGAAACACGTCGTTCGAGGACTGCGAAGCGTTGACGTCGTCGTTGGGATGGACATCGCGGCCGAGCGCCGTCGCGGCGAGCGTGGCGATCACCTCGTTGGCGTTCATGTTGCTCGAGGTGCCCGATCCGGTCTGGTACACGTCGATCGGGAACGCATCGTCGTGATCGCCGGCCGCCACCGCGGTCGCCGCCGTCTCGATCGCGCTCGCGACATCGGGGTCGATGACGCCGAGGTCGGCGTTCACCGCGGCGCACGCTGCCTTGATGGCGCCGAGCGCGCGGATCAGCGACGGATCGATCGTCACCCCGGACAGCGGGAAATTCTCGACTGCGCGCTGGGTCTGGGCCCGCCACAAGGCAGCCGCCGGAACCTGGACCTCGCCCATCGAGTCGTGCTCGGTACGGAACTGCGCATCGGCCATGTGCTCATTGTTGCCCGCATCGCCGCGAACGTGTCACGGGCAGGAATCCACGGGAGAATGAAGTGATGAAGGCACACGTCGCGCTGGCTCTTGCGGCCCTCGCGAGTGTGCTGCTCGCCGAGCTGGTCGCGCGGCGGCTCCGGCTGCCGAGCGCCGTGATCCTGGTCGTGGTCGGCCTTGCCTACGGCGAGCTGCCAGGACCCAACCTCACGCTCGACCCGGCCGTTGTGCTGACGCTGATCCTTCCGCCGCTGCTGTACTCCACCGCACTGCGCGCGAGCCTCGTCGACATCCGGACCAACCTGCGTTCCGTCGCGTCACTCTCGATCGGGCTGACACTGGCCACGACCTTCGCGGTCGCTGGGCTGGTCAGCCTCGTCGTACCGGACCTGCCCTTCTCCCTCGCCGTAGCGCTCGGCGCCGCCGTCGCGCCGCCAGATCCCGTTGCGTCTCTCGCGATCGGTCGGCGCGCGGGATTGCCGCCGCACCTCACCACGCTGGTCGAGGGCGAAGGACTGCTGAACGACGCCACCGCGCTGACGACCTACCAGGTCGCGGTGGCGTCTGCCGTCGGGTCGGGGCTGTCCCCGTTCCACGCCGTCGGCACGTTCGCCCTGGAGGCGCTGGGTGGTCTGGGCATCGGCCTCGCCATCGCGCTCGTCGTCCGGGTCGTGCGGCGGGCCATCGACGACCCGTTGGTCGGTAACGGGCTGTCGCTTGGCGTGCCATTCGCGACCTACATCGCGGCAGAGTCGATTCATGCATCGGGCGTGCTCGCTGTGGTGGTCGCCGGTCTGATGCTCGGGCACCCGACCGGCGGCGGCGCCAGTGGCTCGGCGCGGCTACAGACCCGGTCGGTCTGGCTGCTGCTGGACTTCCTCCTCGAGGGCTTCGTATTCCTTCTGATCGGCCAACAGCTGCCACAGATCCTCGATGGCCTCGACCAGTACGGCGCCGGTCGCCTCGCCGCAGCATCGCTGCTGACAGTCGGTGGCGTCCTGGTGGTGAGACCGTTGTGGTTGCTGCTTGCGCGACAGCTGCCGCGCCGGCTGCGTGGCGGCCGGGCACTGACAGTCCGGGAGGTCGCGGCGACCTCCTGGGCCGGCACCCGCGGGGTCATCACGCTCGCTGCGGTGTTTGCGCTGCCGCTGACGGCCCATGGCGCAGCGCTTCCGTACCGCGACCTCATGCTCTTCTGCGCTTATGTCGTCGTGCTCGTGACGCTGGTCGGGCAGGGGCTCACCTTCGGTCTGCTGCTGGCCTGGTTGAAGCTTCCCGTCAACTCGCGGGGTGAGCGCCGTACACGTCTCGAGGCCCGCCTCGCGGCAGCCAAGGTCGCCGCGGCTCAGCTCGACGAGCTCTGCGTCGATGATGGCGTCGCCTCCGAGGTCGCCGCGCGGGTACGCCGAGCGGCACAAACCCAGATCGATCGCGCGGAGCACAACCTGTCGGTGTTGGCCGAGATCGACGACGCGCAGATCGACGTCGTGACCGGCGAAGCCGCTCGACTGCGGCACTTCTTCATCGATGCCCAGCGGGAGGAACTCGTGCGCTGGCGCGACGCCGGCCGGTTGTCCGACCGAGGCCTGCGCGACCTGGAGAAGGAGCTCGACGTCGAAGAAAGCCGCCTGTCCGTCTAGCAACGACAGCGGACGCTGAGGGGCCCGCGGGTTATCCGTGCTTGTCGAAGTCGACGGCGCTGTAGGCGCGAAGCTTGGTGAGCTGATGATCGCTGTGGATCGAGCGAATGGTTCCGCTCTTTGACCGCATGACCAGGGAGTGCGTGGAGGCGCCGCCGGCGCGGTACCGGACCCCGTCGAGGAGCTCGCCGTCAGTGACACCAGTCGCGACGAAGAAGACGTTGTCGCCCCGCACCAGGTCATGCGTCTCGAGCACCCGGTTGAGGTCGTGTCCGGCGTCGAGCGCCTTTTGCTTCTCCTCCTCGTTTCGCGGCCACAGCTTGCCCTGGATCACGCCGCCGAGGCATTTGATCGCCGCCGCGGCGATGATGCCTTCCGGCGTACCGCCGATCCCGAGCATCAGGTCGATGCCGGTGCCTTCCCGGGCCGCCATGATGGCGCCGGCGACGTCACCGTCGCTGATGAACTTGATCCGCGCGCCGGCCTCACGAATCTCGCGCACGATGCCCTCGTGGCGTGGCCGGTCGAGGACCACCACGGTGACGTCCTCCGCCGAGCAGCCCTTGGCCTTCGCGACCGCCTGCACGTTGTGCTCGACGGGCGCCTCGATGTCGACCATCCCGGCCGCCTCGGTGCCCGTGACGAGCTTCTCCATGTAGAACAGCGCCGACGGGTCGTACATCGCGCCTCGGTCCGCGACCGCCATGACCGAGATCGCATTGGTCATGCCTTTGGCGGTCAGCGTCGTACCGTCAACGGGGTCGACGGCGACGTCGCAGTCGGGACCGTCGCCATCACCGACTTCTTCGCCGTTGTAGAGCATCGGCGCTTCGTCCTTCTCGCCCTCTCCGATGACGACCGTGCCCTTCATCGACACGGTGGAGACGAGCTGGCGCATGGCGTTGACGGCCGCCTGGTCGGCGCCGTTCTTGTCGCCGCGTCCGACCCAGCGCCCGGCCGCCATCGCGGCGGCTTCGGTCACTCGGACGAGCTCAAGGGCGAGGTTGCGGTCCGGGCGCTCGCCGCCGACGCGCAGCGGTCCGGGGACAGTCGCGTCAGTCATGTCCAGATCTTGCCATTTCACGAGGTCTGTCGAAACCTCGCGTGCCGGAAATGCGAAAGTATTGCCGTGGCAAGTCGTCGCCCGGAGGGCGAACGCGGTGGGGGTCGCGCACAAGCGACGCGGGCGATCCTGCTCGCGGCGGCTCGGGATGTGTTCGCCGCCGGCGGGTTCGCGGACGCAAACATCACCGACGTCGTGGCCAAGGCCGGCGCCAGCGTCGGGAGCCTCTACCACCACTTCGGTGGCAAGGCGGATCTCTATCTCGCGCTGTTCGACGACTATCAGGCGAGCCAGGAGCAGCGTGCCGCGGAGGCGGTCCGGGCCGCGCGCCTGCAAGGCGAGGCGGACACGCTCAAGTTGTTCCTGGCCGGCGCCCGCGCGTACCTCGAGGGCTGTTGGGAGCAACGCGACCTCGCCCGCGTGTTCCTCGACGGCGGCGGGCCGCCGGGCTTCGAGCTGATCGCTCGCCGCCGTTATCGCGAGTGGGTCGGCGTCAACACGGCGTTGCTCAACACCGACGACCAGCCGCTTGGGGACACCCTCGTGGTTGTCCTGACGAGTGTCGTCGCAGAGGCGGGTCGCGAGGTCGCGGTGCAAGAGACCGAACAGTCCGCCACTCGACTGGCGGAGGAGTTCATCGAGCTGCTCGCGCGAATCGGTACGCCGTAGGGGGGATCACCACCGGCCGCGATGCACCACGTCGTCGGGGCGTCGCCGCCGAGCGGTCAGGTCCCGCTTCGGTGCCGCCGGGTCGGCGTGACCGCAGATGACGACCCCGACAACGTCGTGGTTCTCGGGCACGTCGAAGGCCTTGCGGAACGCCGGAATCACCTCGGGTTGCATGCCGATGAACAGCGAGCCGAGCCCTTCGTCGACGGCCTTGAGCAGCATCAGCAACGCCACCATGCCGGTGTCGATGTGCCAGAACGGCACCGGCCAGCGCGCTTCGTCACGATCGGTCCAGCCCTTGTCGGGCTTCGCGTAGCGGTCGAGGTAGGCGTCCTTGCACGACAGTGTGACGAGCACGACGGGTGCGCGCATGACGCCGGCCTTGGTCTCTGGTCGCCAGCTGGCGGTCTCCTGTGGTGCCTCGGTGACCGCCCAGAACAGTTCGCGGTCCGTCGCGGACGTGAGCGCGAGTACGGCGTACCCCTGTGAGTAGCCGGCCGACGGGGCTCGGAGCCCGGCCGCGAGGATGCGCTCGAGAATCTCGGGGTCGACGGGCCGGTCGAGATAGTGCCGGCACATCCGCCGCTTCCGCAGCACCTCGGAGAACTCCACCCGTCGCCGCCTACCGGCCCACGCCAGGGTTCGCCCAACCGTCTCGAATCGTTGGTTTCAGACCCGCGAAACCAACGATTCGAGACGGTTGGGCGATAACGGTCATGGTCACGGGGGTCGCTGGCTAGGGCTTGCTGATGGTGAGGAGGGGGCCGGACGTGTCGGCGAAGAAGTCGTTGCCCTTGTCGTCCACGACCACGAACGCAGGGAAGTCCTCGACCTCGATCCGCCAGACTGCCTCCATCCCGAGCTCGGGGTACTCGAGCACCTCGACGTGTCGGATGCAGTCCTGGGCGAGCCGGGCGGCCGGTCCGCCGATCGAGCCAAGATAAAAGCCGCCGTGCGCCTTGCAGGCTTCGGTCACCTGCTTCGACCGGTTGCCCTTCGCGAGCATCACGAGCGATCCGCCAGCGGCTTGGAACTGCTCGACGTAGGAGTCCATTCGCCCCGCGGTGGTCGGCCCGAACGATCCGCTCGCGTACCCCTCGGGCGTCTTGGCCGGCCCGGCGTAGTACACGGGGTGGTTGCGCAGGTAGTCGGGCATCGGCTCGCCCGCGTCGAGCCGCTCCTTGATCTTCGCGTGAGCGATGTCCCGCGCGACGACCAACGTGCCGGTCAGCGAGAGCCGGGTCTTCACCGGCAATCTGGTCAGCTCGGCGCGCAACTCGTCCATCGGTCGTGACAGGTCGAGGTGTACGACGTCCCCACCCAGGTCCTCGTCGGTCGTGTCCGGCAGGTAGTGCGCCGGGTCGCGCTCGAGCTCTTCCAGCCACACGCCGTCGCGGTTGATCTTCGCCACCGCCTGCCGGTCGGCGGAGCATGAGACAGCTATCGCGACGGGACAGCTCGCGCCATGGCGCGGGAGCCGTACGACGCGGACGTCGTGACAGAAGTACTTCCCGCCGAACTGCGCGCCGATCCCGATCCGGCGGGTGAGGTCGAGCACCTGCGCCTCGAGCTCGATGTCGCGAAACCCGTGACCGGATGGGCTTCCGGCGAACGGCAGCGTGTCCAGATATCGGGCGGAGGCGAGCTTCGCGGTCTTCAGCGCGTGCTCCGCGCTCGTGCCACCCACCACGATTGCGAGGTGGTAGGGCGGGCACGCCGCCGTACCGAGTGAGCGGATCTTCTTCTCGAGGAACGTCAGCATCCGGTTGGGATTCAGGACGGCTTTCGTCTCCTGGTAGAGGAAGGACTTGTTCGCGCTGCCGCCACCTTTCGCCATGAAGAGGAAGGAGTAGCTGTCGCCGGGCGTCGCGTAGAGCTCGATCTGGGCAGGCAGGTTGGTCCCGGTGTTCTTCTCCTCCCACATCGTGAGCGGGGCGAGTTGGGAGTAGCGCAGGTTGAGTTGCGTGTAGGCATCGAACACGCCGCGGGCGATGTGGGCTTCGTCATTGCCGTCGGTCAGCACGTTCTGGCCGCGCTTGCCCATGACGATGGCCGTGCCGGTGTCCTGGCACATCGGCAGCACGCCGCCGGCGGCGATCGCGGCGTTTTTCAGCAGGTCGAGAGCGACGAACTTGTCATTGGGGGAGGCCTCCTCGTCGTCGAGGATTGACCGGAGCTGCGCAAGATGGCCCGGCCGCAACAGGTGAGCGATGTCTCGCATCGCTTCGCGGGCGAGAAGCGTCAGCGCCTCTGGTTCGACGGTCAGGAACTCCCGCCCGGCTCCCTCGACCACCGCGACGCCGTCCGAGGTCAACAGCCGGTACGTCGTGTCAGCGGGACCTGTGGGGAGGAGTTCGGTGAAGTCGAAGTCAGGCACAGGTCAAGGGTAGAGAGGCCCGCCCGCCGTGTTGCCGCCCGCCCGAACTCGTTCACGGTTGAATGGCTCGATGATCGGGAGGCTGGCGTCGGGCGCGTTGGTTGCTGTCCTCGCGACCGGCAGTGCGCAGCCGCTGGTCCACGCGGCACCGCCGGCCGGAGGGCACATCGACGCGACGGTCTGGCTGCCGTACTGGCAGCGGGGTGCCGTCGACGACATCAGTGCCAGCGCGTCGGCTTTCAGCAGCGCGTCGCTGTTCTGGTACGACGCATCCTGCTCGAATGTCCGTCGCTCACCCGGCGCCGGCGGGTCGGCCGACGTGGCGCGGCTCAAAGCACGTGGCCTGCACGTCATCGCGACCGTGGTCGGCGGCGGGCTGCCGGCCAGCAGGGCGGTCCACTGCTTCAACAACAACAAGCGGCGACATGCCCACGTGCGCCAGCTCGTGCGGCTCGCGGTCCGTGGCCGCTACGCCGGGATCGACATCGACTACGAAACCCTCGCGCACACGACCCGCCCACATCAGGCCCGGCGGGTCCGTGCCGCCTTCGACCGGTTCGTCGACGATCTGTGTCCGGCGCTGCACCGCCACGGCAAGACGTGCTCGGTCACCGTCATGCCGCGCGTCGACGACAGCTACCGGCGGTGGCATCGCATCCTGATCCCGGCGGTCTACGACTACCGGACGATCGCGCGCACGGCGGATCGCATGAGGGTGATGGCGTACGACGAGCACGGCCGGAACAGCAACGCTGGCCCGATTGCCGGAGCGCCGTGGGTGAGGCGGGTGATCGCGTACACCGCAACGAAGGCACGACTTGCAAAGGTCCAGCTGGGCATTCCGACGTACGGTCGTGATTTCTCGCATCACGCGAGCATCGCGATGAGCACGCCGGCCGCGCTCGCGCTGGCCCGACGACACGGCGTCAGGCCGCACTTCGACGCGGTGCAGCGTGAAGGTCGCTTCGTCTATCACTCGAGCGGGGTCAGGCACGTCGTGTGGTTCAGCAATCCTCGCGCCGTCGCGTTCCGGACGCGGCTGGCCGTGACGAGACGGCTCGCGGGTACGGCGTACTGGGCCGCGGGTCTCGAGCGAGCCGGCACGTGGCGGGCCGTGCGGATCGCTCAAGAAAAGTGACGCAGCCCCGGGCAGTGAAAACCATAGAAGTGCTTGAACGCGCCTCGCGGCGCCTTGCCCTCCTTGCGTGCGTGTGCGGTGCGGGTTCTCGTGGCGACGGCGTGCCATCGGTTGTCCGACCAGACATATCGTGAGCGACGGAAGTGCCAGCGAGTCACGTGTCGATTGGCGGCGTAGGCGGTTGTGACGAGGCTGTGTGCCCGACAGCGGTACCCAGTGCCGTGCAGGTACGCGCCAACCACGGGCCAGAGAGATGGGTCGGCGGCATCCGGTGACGGCAGCGTCCGCAGCGTCCCTGCCCAGTACACGACGACTTGATAAACAGCAGCATCGGCGGCGCCTTGCGCGCCGAGCACGAGTTCCGCGCCGGCGGTGTGGTCAAGGTCGGTGGCGCCCACCCACGGTGTCCACTTCCGTTTCGATGCGGCGCCATATCCGTCTACGGGGAACACCCGGGACACGCGAGCGCCGGTCGAGCTAATCGTCGCTTGGAGGATCCAGTGGCCGCGCGGTGATCCGCCCGCGATGTGGAAGTCCCGGGCGGGCGTCACCCAGACCGTGTCCTGCGTGCCGTCAGCATCGAGATCGGCGTGGTGGATGTGTTGCCATCGTGGTTGGTCACCTGCCTTGTTGGCGCTCGCGTTCATCGGGGTAACCACGGCGACGAGGGCGGCTGCGCACGCGGCGACGGTCCGAACCCATGTCCTCTCGACGCGTGGAAGTGACCGGCGGTTGGTAGACCGTCACGTCCCTCGCTCATGTGCCAGGAGCCATTCCTTCGCACTCAGGCCGTAGTAGTAGCCGCCGAGCTTCCCGGCCGTGGTGCCACCGGTCCGCACGATGCGATGACACGGAATGATCGGCGCGATCAGGTTGCGGGCGCAGGCGGAGCCGGCGGCGCGGACCGCCTTCGAATTGCCAGCTCTCGCGGCGAGCTCCGTGTACGTGATCGTCTCGCCGGGCGGTACCTCGCGCATCACCTTCCATGCTGTCTGCGTGAAGTCGCCACCCGGCTGGGAGACGGGCAGATCGTCGAGCGCGCGAAGGTCGCCGTCGAAGTACGCCTCGACGGCTCGGGACAGCCGACCGAGGTCCGACTTGAGGACGAGCTCATCGTCCGTGAACCGCTCGGCCATCTCCTGTGGCGTGGCGAAGCCGGCCGCGACGATCACGTCGTCACGCGCAAGCAGGGAGAGGTCGCCGATCGGCGTCGTGATCGTGGTGGCGTCGATGGTCATGACAGGGCTCCTGTTGTCGTGAGGTGGTCGATCCAGAGATGCATCGCGGCGTAGGACCGCCACGGTCGCCAGCGTTCGGGCTGCAGCCCGTCAGCCTTGCGTTTCAGAACGAGGTCGGTGCCGGGGAAGGAGTCGGGATCGCCGAGCGCCCGCATCGCGACGTAGTCCGCGGTCCACGGCCCGACGCCGGGCAGCGCCAGAAGGCGGCCGCGGGCCTCGTCTCGGTCCGCGCTCGGGTCGAGCGGCAGGTCACCGGCGGCGTACGCCGCGGCCGCTGCGCGCAGCGTCTGGACCCGGCCGCCGGTCAACCCGATTCCGTCGTACGTCGCGTCCGCGAGAACGTCCGCGCTCGGGAAGCGCGCGGTAAGCGTGCCGATCGGCGCGTCGAGTGGCTTGCCGTACGCCTCTACCAGTCGGTGTGCGAACGTCCGCGCGGCAGCGACGGACACCTGCTGCGCGAGGATCGTGACCGCGAGCAGCTCGAAGCCGTCTGCTGCGCCAGGTACTCGCAGACCGGGCCGTGATCTCACGAGAGGCGCGAGAACGGGGTCGCCAGCAAGCGTCGCGTCGACCGCGACAGGGTCGGCGTCCGCGTCGAGCATCCGGCGGCACCGGGCGACGATCGTCGGTAGTGCGCGGACGTCGTCGATCCGCGTCGTCAGGTGCACTGCGTCATCGCCGAGCTGCAGATCCACCACGGACCCGGTCGGAAGGACGCGGCGGTACGTCGTGCCGTCCAGCTCGTCGATCCCGGCCACCAGATGCAGGCCGAGCCAGCCGAGCATCGCGTCCCGGGCATACGGCTGCCGGAACGTGAGCCGCAACGTCAGCGAGCCGCTGCTCGCAAGGTGCTTGGACGGGCGGCTGCGGATCTCGCGAGGGGTCATGCCGAAGTGCTCGCGAACCGTGTCGTTGAACTGGCGGAGGCTGGCAAAGCCTGACGTGAAGGCGATCTCGGCGATCGGCAGCTCGGTCGCGTCGAGGAGCAGCCGAGCGGTCTGCGCGCGCCGCGTTCGAGCGAGAGCCAGCGGGCCGGCGCCGACCTCCGCGACCAGGATGCGGTGCAGGTGTCGTTCGCTGACGTTGAGCGATCGCGCGAGTTCAGGCACGCCGCCGTCGCCATCGATCGCGCCAGCCGCGATGGCGCGGAGCGCGCGTGCAGCGAGATCGCCTCGCACGTCCCAGTCACGCGAACCCGGTGCCGCTTCCGGCCGGCAGCGCTTGCACGCTCGGAACCCAGCCGCGACCGCCGCAGCGGCGGACGGGTAGAACGTGACGTTCTCCCGTTTCGGCGTCTGCGCCGGACACGACGGTCGGCAGTAGATGCCCGTCGTCTTCACCGCCGTGACGAACCGGCCGTCGAAGCGGGAGTCGCGGCTCGCAACGGCGCGGTAGCAACGGTCAGGGTCCTCGTGCATGTCCTCATCCTGCCCGCCGGCTCCGACAAACTCTGGCGGATTTCAGACATGGCAGGCTGGA
>JAFAZI010000085.1 GCA_019239875.1 Frankiaceae bacterium | reverse complement strand
CCCAGAACCCGTAGCCCTCGTACCGCTCGTAATAGCCGAGGAAGGCAGGCAGGATGTCGGTCGCGATCTCCTCCCGCGGCGTCGGCTCCCCGCCGGTGATGTAGAACATGACGTCGGGATCACTGTCGAGCTCGACGAGTAGCTCGAGGTCATCGCGGGTGAATCGGCGCAGTGTGAGCCGGTCGGTTTCGAGAAAGGTCTCGCTCAACGACTGTGCTGTTTCAGGCGACGAGCGGGGAGATCGCCTCGACGAGCTCGTCACGGGTCGGGCCGGGGGACAGGGCCGGCCGCCACCCGGTGCGGAGCAAATCGCGGACCTCTTCCTGTGCAGTGTCCAGGGATGCCGGCAGCGTGATCATTCCCATGAAAGGTCCCGCCAGCGCCATGAGGTGGGGGAGCTTCTCGATGGCGGCGCTGCAGATGACGTCAGACGGGATCTTCGCCTCGAGATCGAGGTCCCGGCCCGCGAAGCGACGGAGCAGCGTCTCGTCCCAGTAGACGTGATCTTCGAACCACGGCCGGACTCGCTCGTCGCACCACTGCTCGAACGCGCTCGATCTCTCGCTGTGATCGAGGCCGCCGTCGTCGAGTAGCCTCAGCAACTCGCGCGCCTGGTCGAAGCCAAGCGAAACCCCACGGCCGGCCGCCGGATTCGTCAGACACACCGCGTCGCCGACGAAGTACAGGCCGAGTGCGGGCGGTACGCCAGGCTCGGGGCCCTGCATCGTGTAGAGGTTGTTCAGGCCGGCGCCGGCGAGGACGTCGGTGATCGGCTCGAACCGCCCGGGATCGGTCCACGGCGCAAGGTTCGGGATCGATGCCGCGGCCGCCTCGTACGCGGCCTCGTGTCGAAGCTCGGCGAGGCCCTTGTCGTCGGCGGGACGTACGACGAGGGTGCAGTGGGTCCCGTTGTCCTGCGGAAACACGATGCTCAGGTAGCCGTCAGCCATTGCGCCGATCGGCACGGGCGAGCTCAGCGGCTCAGCACCGCGCTTTGTCGAATACATCCGCGAGGCGTAAGCGAAGCCGGTCGGTCCGCCGATCGGTGCTTCCCGTAGCTCATCGCCGAGGTGGCTTGCTCGACCCGCCGCTGAGATCACGATGTCGGCGTCGAGCCGACGCCCGTCGACGACGACTCCTGTCGCCTGCCCGTTCTCCACCGTGATCCGGTCCGCATGACCGACGTGGATCGCGACACCGGGCTCACGTTCCGCGGCTGCGCGGAGGACGTACTCGAATGTGGATCGGCGCGAGGCGATGCCGGTCATCTCGTCCTGCATGCCCTCCATCGGTGTGACGCCGACGCCGGCCTCAACCAGCGCGTCGTACACCTCCGGCATCTCCGCGCGGAGGGCGTTGCGGACAGCTGGTCGGAAGAAGTGGGGCAGCCGGAACTGCATGACCCCGACGCGCTTCCACTCCTCCGGGGTCGCACCACCGGGATCCCGGTCAATGCAGATGACCTCGTGGCCGCGTCGCGCCAGCGCGATCGACATGAACAGGCCTACCGGTCCCGCGCCGATGACGGCCGTGCGTGTCACGATCCCCCGCAACCGTTCGACTGTCAGCCGGCGCGACCCGCGGCGAACGCTTGGGTGCGGATCGTCTGGTTGGTGACCATCGTGATCAGGACCGTCAACACCCATGCCGCCATGCCGAGCAGCGCTGCCGTGACGAAGGAGTTGCCGATCGCCCAGAGTGAGAGCGCAAATATTGCAATAGCCAACGCGGGTGGCGCGATCACGGCCCACAGTGCGGGGGTCTGGTCCGGCGCCGTCAGGCCTTCGGGCAGCGGCCCGGTGTAGCGCCTCGCCTCGCCGCTGCTCGGCGCGAAGTCGAGTGTCACCACCGCACCGTCGTAGCTGTAGGTCGCCGTGCCTGGTCCGTAGACGCGGTTCTTCTCGCCGAGCGGGGCCGACGGGTTCCAGACGAACCGGTTCGCCTGGATCCTGACCACGTGCCTGTGGCTGGGGCCGGTCAGCGCCCGGGCGATGCCGCGCGGTGAAGATGCGTCAACCCGTGACCGCGCGAGAATGCTGATCGCGCGCACGATGAAGAACAGGGCGAACACGGTTCCGACGAGGTACTTCATGTCCTCATCATGGGAACCGCGCCCGAAGCCGTCAACGTGATAGGCGCCGGGAGGAGCGGATAGGTCCTTTCTGCTACGTGACGTTGAACTTGTTGCTCGTCGAGGTGAACGTGCCGCTCGTCTCCGTGATGGCGTCGGCATGGAACGCGTTCGCCACCGACGCCGTGGTCGTCTTGCTCACCCCGTTGACGAACGGTGCTGGGTTCGTCGGGCTCAGGGAGCCGGACAGATCCGACCACGCCGGCGACGTGTCGTTGTAGCCGAGGACCACGTTGCCTGCAGTGTCGCGCGCGGTGACTGTAACGGTGAACGTCCCGCCGTGCGTCACATCGTGGAGGACGTTCACCGTGAGGTGGTCGATCGGCCCGTGGACGGAGACCGGCTTGCTCGTGCCGGCCACCGCGCCGCTGGTCACGGTGATCGTGTCCGCGCGGTAGGGATCCGCGATCGACGCCGTGGTGGTTTGGCTCACGCCGTTCACGAACGCCGCTGGGTTCGACGGGCTCAGCTCGCCGGACAGGTCCGACCAGTTGGGCGAAGCGTCATTGAAGGCGCTGACCTTGTTGCCGCCGGCGTCTCGCGCAGTCGCGGTGACGACGAAGGGCGCCCCCGCAGCGACGTTCGGCGCGACAACCACCCCGAAGTGGTCGACCGGACCATGGACGTTGAACGGGTTGCTCACGCCGGCCTCGCCGCCGCTCACGACGGTGATCGTGTCGGCGCGATAAGCATCCGCGATCGACGCGCCGGTGGTCTTGCTGACGCCGTTGACGAACGGATGCGGGTCGGACGGGCTGAGGGTGCCGGACTGGTCCAACCATGCCGGTGACGGGTCGTCGTAGGTCACGAGCTTGTTGCCAGCCGAGTCACGGGCGATCGCGGTGACCTTGACGTTGCTGCCCACGTCGAAGTTGGCCGGCACGGTGACCGCGAAGTGGTCAAGCGCACCAAGGACGCGGAAGTGGTTGGTGTCTCCGGTCGCGCTGCCGTTGCTCACCTCGATGACGTCATCGGTTTGCGGATCCGTGATCGTCGCGCTCGTGCTGCTGACGCCGTTGACGAATGCTGCCGGGGCGGCCGGACTCAGCTCACCCGAGGTGTCCGACCACGTCGTCGGGTCGCTGTAGTTGGCGACGGTGCTGCCGAGAGCGTCCTGAGCGGTCGCAGTGACCGTGAACGAGTTGCCCGCACTCACGCCAGACACCGGGTTCAAGACGAAATGGTCCACGGGGCCGTACACGTTGAATACCCGGCTGGTCCCGGTCGCTGCCGCCGTGGTCACGCTGACGGTGTCCCCGTGGGTCGGGTCCGCGATCGACGCCCCAGTCGTCTTGCTCACCCCGTTGACGAACGGCTGCGGGTCGGTGGGGCTCAGCTCGCCCGAGAGGTCGGACCAGGTCGGCGCTGGTTCGTTGTAGTCGGTGATCTTGTTCCCGGCCGCATCACGGGCGGTCGCGATCACGGTGAAGGCTCCACCGGCGGGGGCGTTCGGCAGGGTCACGGAGAAGTGGTCCACCGGCACGACCTTCGCCCAGCTCAGCGTGAAGCTGCCGGTCGCCCCGCTGTTCCCTGCCACCGAGATGTCGTACGTCTGGCCAGCGGTCGCATCGACGTCGACCTGGCTTTGGGAACTGCAGCTGTCGTCGTTCTCGGCGATGCTGGTGAGCGCGTCGACCGTCGCGCCGGAGTAGACGCCCAAGGTCGTGTCGAACGTGGTTCCGCACAAGCCAAACCGATACATGCCGTCGGCGGGCGCGGTCCAGGCGTACCAGACCGATGCGATTGGGGCGCTGACACCTGCGTTGTCCGGCTCATCGCCTTCACCGGTCGCGTCGATGTTCGACCCGTCGACGGTGCCGCTGGCGCCGGTGATGAGCTGGGCGTGCGAGAACTGGTCGTTTGCCGGCCCGGAGCCCTCGGACACGATGCCGGTCGGGTCGCTGGTCGCCGTGGTGTCGCCGTTGTCGTCGTGTGCGGTGACCTCGAACTCGAGCGTCGCGCCGATGTCCTCCGGGGCGACGTCGTACGTCGTCCCCGTCGCGCCGGCGACGGCACTGCAGGACACGCTGTTGGCGGTTTCCCCGCCACCGCCGCCGTCGCCACCGCCGCTGTCGGTGCATCGCAACCACTTGCGTTGGTAGGTGATCGTGGCGGCGCTCGAGCTGGTCCAGCCACCGTCGTGGCCGACGAGGTGCGATCCGACGACCGCAGTCCCGGCGATCCACGGGGCGGCGTCGTTGTGGGGCGGCGGGTAAACAGCGTCAGCACTGAGCGGAACGGTCCGTACGCCGGCATCGGTGTTGATCGTGAGCGTCCCGCTTTGCGTTCCAGACGCCGTGGGGTGGTCGCTGAGTGTCACGTTGCAGCTGTCGCCGGGCTCGAGCTCGTCGGAGCAGGAGCTGTTCATCGCGGCGCTGAACCCGACGCCGGACGCGCTGGCGTTCTGCACGACGACCGGGTTGCCACTGTTGTTCGTGATCTGCTCGAGGCTGTGAGCTGTGGTGCCGACGTTCACCGGGCCGAAGTCGTGCGGGTCTGGCGAGACGGAGAGCACCGCGGCGGTACTGCCGAAAACCTGGACCGAGCCGACATCACAGTGCGGGAACTCGCGGGTGGCGCCGCGCTGGTCGAGCAACGGGCAGCTCGCGCCATGGTCCACCACGTAACCGCGGGCGGCGTTGCCCGGCAAGATGCTGGGCGTGTCGCCACCGTTCAGTCCTGGCGCCGGCAGCGTCGCACCCGTGTTGAGCTGATCGCTGGGGTCGTCAAAGGTCGTGCCGCAGCTGCTGTCTCCCGTTACGTTGTGCCCGAAGTCGGTGACGTCGTTGGAATGCTCGCAGTCAGTCTGGTTGTCGGCGATCAGGTCGTTTGAAAGGTCCATGACGCTGGCACTGGGCGGTGCATCGATGCCGTAGCCGTTGCCACTGATCGTGTCGTTGTTGGCGACGATCTCGAAGGTGGTCCCGGTCAGTCCGACATCGGTGTTGCCGTAAATCGTGTCATTGAAGATTCCCGCATTGCCCCCGATGCTGACGCCGGTCCCGTTGTTCTGAATGGTGCTGCGGGTGATCGTGAGGTCCTGGCCGACCCAGTGCACGCCGATCCCCGCGTGCTGGATGATCACGTCATCAAGGGCGACGAACGGGCTGCCATGAGCCACGCCCTCCACGCCGTCGAAGGCCTTGCCCGATCCGTTCCCGTCCAGGGTGAGGTTCTTGAAGGTGAGGTGACTGAAGTCATCGCGCCCCACGCGCACGTCGTACCCGGGATTGCTCCCGCCGCAGAACGCACTGTCCCACCGGATCGAGCTGAGGCCGGCGGTCGGCCCACTGACAGTTGTCGTGCCCCCACCCTCCTCGACCTGGGCCATGCCACGGCCGACGAAGGCAATGCTTCCGGTCGGGTGCCCGACAGCGGGTGAGATGTCGATCGGGCAGTACTCGCCGTTCTCGAGCTCGATCGTGTCGTCGCCGGCGGACGCCGTCGCCTGGGCGATCGCGGTGTCCATCGACACGCAACCACCCGAGCCGGGGCTGCCGACTGTCACCAATTTGGGACAGGCCACGATGACGTTGCCGGTCGCCGCCGAGGCGCGACTCGCGAGCGTGACTGACACCACGCCGGACAAGGCCAGGACGAGAACCGCCACGACCGCGATCGATGCTTGCATGTGCCGGCGAATGGTCATAACGCCCCCGGTTGCGCCGAAATTTGCCCCGAACGTAGCGCCGCGATCGCTGCCGGTCCGGCGTTTACAAATTTTCGTGGCGGAAGGAGTCAGGGCGATCTGCACCAACCGCGATCGGCCCGGGCGGTCCGCGCTGACACCACCGTTCGGTTACTGGCTAACCGGCTCCGGTTCGTCGGGCACGCTGCCCAGGACGGCAATCGCCGCGAGGATGAGGCCGGACCCAACGAGGCCCAGCGTGCTCAGGCGCTCATCGAGGATGGCGGCGGCGAGCAACACCGCTGCGACTGGCTCGAGCAGCGTCGCGATGACCGCCACACCGCTTCGGGTCGTCCGCAGCCCTGCATAGAGCAACGCATAGGCAAGGGCTGTCGTCACCACCCCGAGGTAGACCAGCAGGCTCATCGCGGCGGGATTGGAGGTGACGAGTCGATCACCGCCGCCAACGGCCGCGATGACCGCGACCGGGACAACGGCAACGGCGGCGGCCGGCGTCGTGACTGCCGTTACCGAGATCGCGTCGAACGTCCGGGTAAGGGGTTCGGCCAGCATCGTGGCCGCGCCGTAGCAGACGCCAGAGCCGATCGCGGTCACGATGCCAATCGCGGGATGTGGAGTCTCGTGTGCGCCATGTGAGGCGCCGCTGACGAGTGCGAGTCCGGTCAATGCCACGACGACCGACGTGACGTGGCGGCGCGCCGGCATTGATCGCTCCCGGATACCCGTGACCGATGTGACGAGGAGTGGCGCGACACCGAGGCTGATGACGGTGGCGATGCTGACGTTCGCCGTGACCAATGAGATGAAGTACAGGACCTGGAAGGCGCCGGTGAGCACGCCGACGGATATCGCAGGCATTGCATGGTGGGAGAGCATCCGACGTACCGTCGGCCGCCGCCGGGTGACCAGCACCACCGCTGTGAGCACCACCGAGGCGATGACAGCGCGGTACGCGCCGATCATCAGTACCGGCAGCAGTGCGTGGCGCCGTACCAGCTTCACGCCGACGCCGATGGTTCCCCACAGCAGCCCAGCGAGGGTGACCTGCACAAGGCCGAGCCACGCCGGCCTCGCGTCGTCGTCGGGTGCAGCAGGCATCCCGAGACGCTAGTTCGTCGCCGAGCCCTGCAAAGTGGGCCTGAAACCGGCCAGGACGGGCCCGCTTCGCGTGGCTCGACGATGGCTCGCGCATGGGACAAGCGAGTGTGGTGGGCAGGGGCGGGGTCGAACCGCCGACCTTCCGCTTTTCAGGCGGACGCTCGTACCAACTGAGCTACCTGCCCCGAATGGGACGGCCCGAGTCTACGGCAGGAGGCGTCGTTCACTCGCCCAGCGGGTGAGCTCCCGTCGGTTGGACAGCTGCAGTTTGCGGAGCACCGCGGAGACGTGTGTCTCGATCGTCTTGACGGAGACGTAGAGCTCCTCGGCGCTCTCCTTGTAGGTGTAGCCGCGGGCGATCAGCTGCAGGACCTCGCGCTCGCGTGGCGTCAGGCTGTCCAGCTCGTCAGGCTCTGCCACCGGGGCGGGTGGTGCCGTGAAGGAGTCGAGGACGAAACCGGCGAGCCGAGGCGAGAACACGGCGTCACCGCCCGCGACCCGCTGGATCGCGTCGGCGAGATCGCTGGCGCTGATGCTCTTGGTCACGTAACCCCTCGCCCCGGCGCGGATCACCCGGATCACGTCCTCGGCGGCGTCCGACACCGACAGCGCGAGGAAGCGGATCGCTGGATGCTCCGGGGCGATGGCGGCGATGACCTCGTCCCCGGTACCGCTTGGGAGATGGACGTCGAGCAGTACGACGTCTGGCCTGGTGGACGCGATGCAGGCAATCGCCTGTGCGATGTCCGCTGCCTCGCCGACGACGTCGACCCGGCCGGCGAGCTCCGCCTTGACGCCGGAGCGGACCAGCGAGTGGTCGTCGACGAGCACGACCCGAACTCGCGGCGTCATGCGTCGACCGTCGGGCGAACCGGGAGGGTGAGCTGGACCTCGGTGCCGGATTTGGGGGTGCTTCGGATGCTCGCGTCACCGCCATGGCGCTTCATCCGCGCCACGATCGACTCGCGCACCCCGAATCGGTCATCGCCGACACTGTCGGGGTCGAATCCGGGACCACGGTCGCGCACGAAGGCGACGACTTCGCTCGCCGCGACCTCGAGATACACGTCGATCGTCGGCTGCCCGGAGTGCTTCGCGGCGTTGATGGTCGCTTCGCGGAGCGCCTGCAGCAGCGGCTGGGACCCGGTCGTGGCTTGGGTGTCGCCGACGGTCACCAGGTCGATCGTGATGCGGTACTCGTCCTCGATCTCGGCACACATCTCCGAGACGGCTGCCTTGACGGAGGCTTCGGCCGGCGTGTCCTGGTAGAGCCAGCCGCGGATCTCGCGCTGGGACCGGCGGACCAGGCGCCGTACCTCGGCCGGGTCGTCGGCCCGGCGCTGGATCAACGTCAGCGTCTGCAACATCGAGTCGTGCACGCGGCCGGCGAGCTCGACCCGCTCCTGCTCGCGGATCCGGACGGTGCGTTCCTCGTTCAGCTGCGAGACCGCTTGCAAGCCCCACGGTCCGGCGACCAGGACGAGGCCGAGGAGCAGGACCGTCAGCGGGAGGAAGGCGTGCCTGATCTCCGTCAGTGAGCCGTTCGCGACCAGCGACGCGACGACGCCGGCGAACACCAGGCTCAGCCCGGCGGAGTAGCGAAGTGCGGTACGGCTGCGCGATTGCGTCGACGCGATCCGGGCACCGCGCGCGGTCAGCCGACGCCAGCTCTCCCTGCGGCTCTCGTCGGCTTGCCGCCAGAGGACGGCTCCCCCTGACACTGCAATGGCGGCGGGCCAGAGCAGTCCGGCGCCGAAGCCGATGAGCTGCGCGATGACCAGCATCGCCAGGGCCAGTGCGGCGAACGCGATCAGCTGGCCGCGTGGGGTGGGGTTGGTTCGCGGGCTGTCCTCCGGGGTCTGCGGGACGACGGCCCAGAACGCGCCGTACAGGAGGACACCGAGACCGCCGAGGACGATCGTCACGACGAAGCCGACCCGAAGCAGCAACACGTCGACACCGAGATGGTCGGACAGGCCAGCCGCGACGCCTGCCACCAGGCGCCCGTCACGACGCCGGTACAGCCGGCGTGTTGTGCGTGACTGAGCCAAGGCCATGCGCAAATCGTCACACGACGAAGGCCACCGGGCGACCCGACGCCGCAAAGATCAGGGTCGCTCTCAGGGTTAAACCCTGATGGCGGCAGCGAGCGACGACATGATGATCGGGACCATGACCACTACAGACATG
>JAFAZI010000064.1 GCA_019239875.1 Frankiaceae bacterium | reverse complement strand
GTACAGCGTGGCCAGCAGCGTCAGTGAGATCACCACGACCACCGGCCAATACGCGATGTCCGTGACCACCGAGACGCCGTGGTGCCATTTGTCCGGGAACAGGTTCACGAAGTCGCCCGGGCCGAGGACCAGCAGCGGAAGCAGCACGATCGAGGTGAGGACGAAGCCGACGTACAGCCGAAGGGCAAGGAGCCGGCTCGCCACCGCACCCCGAGCCTGGCGCATCCCGTAGGCGATCGTGATCGTGTTGACGAAGGTCGCCATCGCCGACGATCCGGTCCAGAGCGAGACAATGAAGCTGATCGACACGACATCGATCCGGCCGCCGAACAGGATCCGGTGCAGCGCCGGCGCGATCGTCGAGTCGACGGCGCTCGGCACGATGACGTGGGTCAGCGCGTCGTCGATCGAGCGCTGGAGGTGGTTGAGGTTGTCGGCGCCCAGCCAGCCGCTGAACAGGCCGATCGCGCCCAGGATCGCAAGGATCGCGGACGGCAGTGAGAGGAGCTGCCAGAACCCGGCTTCGGCGGCGAGTCCGAGCACTCGGTCGTGCCAGGCCCGCCGCAGCGCGTTGACGAACAGCCTGGGCACCGACGTCACCTGGTCACCGTAGGGCGTCACGCCTGATTCACTAGGTATATGAGCGCCACGCACGACGTCAGCAACCAGGTGCCGCCGCTGGCGGACTACGACGTGTTCACCACCGATGTCGCGCTTGTCGAGGGCGTCCAGCGGCACGACGCTGCCTGGGCGCTCGACCATCTAAGTGATCTCGGGCGCAAAGCAGGCACCCTTGAGGCGCAGGAGTGGGGCCGGCTGGCCAACGTCAACGAGCCCAAGCTCGTCACCCACGACCGGTTCGGCAACCGGATCGACGAGGTGGAGTTCCACCCGGCGTGGCACGACCTGATGACCGTCGCGGTCGGCAACGGCCTTCACGCCTCGCCGTGGCGGGAGCCCAAGCCCGGCGCCCAGGTGGCGCGCGCCGCTGCGTTCTCCGTGTGGGGCCACACGGAGGGGGGTCACGGCTGCCCGATCTCCATGACCCACGCCGCGATCCCGGCCCTGAAGGCCGACCAGGCGCTGTACGACGAGTGGTTCCCCCGACTCACGTCACTGACCTACGACCCCGGGCTGCGCAATCCGGCGGAGAAGGCCGGCTGCCTCGCCGGCATGGGCATGACGGAGAAACAGGGCGGCTCGGATGTCCGCACCAACACCACCCGCGCGGTACCCGCAGCTGATGGCACCTACCGACTGACCGGACACAAGTGGTTCACCTCCGCGCCGATGTGCGACATGTTCCTGGTGCTCGCCCAGGCACCTGGTGGGCTGACGTGTTTCGTCGTACCCCGGATCCTTCCTGACGGGAGCCGGAACACCTTCCGGATCCAGCGCCTGAAAGACAAGCTCGGCAACCGTTCCAACGCGTCCAGCGAGCCGGAGTTCGACGACACCGTCGGCTGGCGGCTCGGCGACGAGGGTCGTGGCGTGCCGACCATCATCGAGATGGTCGCGATGACGCGGCTCGACTGCGTCATGGGTTCCTCGACGGTGATGCGCGCGTCGGTCGCGAACGCCACGCACCACGCGCGACACCGCCAAGCGTTCGGCCGATACCTGATCGACCAGCCGTTGATGGAGGCTGTGCTCGCCGATCTCGCTGTCGAGTCCGAGGCTGCGACCACGTTGATGGTTCGACTCGCCGCGGCGGTCGACAACCAGGAGTCTGGCTTCAAGCGTCTCGGGCTTGCCGTCGGCAAGTACTGGGTGTGCAAGCGCGGCCCGTCGGTGGCGGTCGAGGCGCTCGAGTGCCTAGGCGGCAACGGGTACGTCGAGGACTTCCCGATGGCGCGGGTGTACCGCGAGGCGCCGCTCAACTCGATCTGGGAAGGCTCGGGCAACGTCAACGCGCTCGACGTGTTGCGGGCGCTCGGGCGCGAGGCCGGCGCGTGGGAGGCGTTCCGCGACGAGGTGCAGCTCGGTGTCGGAGCGGATCCACGCCTCGACGCTGCCCTTGCCGAGCTGGACCGCGAGCTGTCCGACACGTCGGACATCGAAGTCAGGGCGCGGCGGCTGGTCGAGCGGATGGCGCTGGTGCTGCAGGGGTCCTTGCTGGTGCGGTACGCCCCGGCGTACGTCGCAGACGCGTTCTGCGCCTCGCGGCTCGGCGGCGACTGGGGTCACGCCTTCGGGACGCTGCCGCCCGGCGTGGACGCGAAGGCGATCGTGAAGCGCGCGACCCCGAAGGTCGCCTGACACCATTCGTCGTCTCGGCTTGTGAGCGGTTGACAGCCCGTTACTGTCAGGGCATGTATGGGGGACACCGCCGGACACTTCTGACCTTCGCCGCCGCGACGACTGCAGCGGCCACGATCGGGCTCACGCCGCACACCGCGGCCGCGGCGCCGAAGGCGTGGGTGGAGGTCCCATCCGAAGTCGCGAGCGGGCAGGACGCCTACTACAACGACGTGACCGTCACGCCTGGCGGGACGGTCTGGGCGGTCGGCTACAACGTCAACTTCCTGCCGGGTGCGGTCGAGTTCCGCAACAACATCGAGCGTTACAACGGCTCGTCCTTCCAGCGCGTGTCGGCGCCGGACGTCGAAGGGCCACCCGCGCAGAACTTCCTGTATGGCGTGGCGGCCATCTCGGACAACAACGTTCTGGCCGTCGGCACGGCCCGTGATCACGCGACCAACACCAACAAGACGCGCATCCTGAAATGGAACGGCACGTCGTGGTCCTCCATGCTCAGCCCGAACCCAGGAACAGTGCGCAACGAGCTCAACGACATCGCAGTCACCGGCACCACGGCGTTCGCTGTGGGCGTTTCAACCTCAGGGTTCTACAACGACCCTCTCGTCCTGCATCTCGTGGGCGGAAGCTGGCAAACGATGGCTGTCTCACGCCCGAGCAACTGCGATGGCCACGCCGACCTGGTGTCGGTGTACGCGGCAAGTCCGACCGCCGTGTGGGCAGCTGGACGCTGCGAGTCGGGACCCAACAAGAGCTTCGTGCTCAAGTACGACGGCGTTGTGTGGAAGACGATCGTCCGCCCGGTCGAGTACCCCACAGTGCAGCTGAACGGCTTCGCGTCGAACGCTGACGGAAGGATCTTCGCAGTCGGTAGCGACGGCTCCGGCCCGGCCGTGCTGCGCGTCTACCCGCGACCCGCAAAGCTGATTCCGAGTCCGTCGTCGCAGTCGTACTGGGCGGCTGGCACGACCGGCCACAACGGCGTGGTGATGGCCGGCTCCTCGACCGTGCCAGGTACGTCGTTCGCCGGCCCGGCGGTCGGGGTCCGGGGTCCCAACGGCTGGTCGCCACAGAACATCGGCCCGACCTTCGGCTACTTCACGGCGGTAACTTTTGCCGGCGACGGGTCGGTGTTCGCCGTCGGCTCGAAGAGCGGCAAGCCGCTCGTGATGCACCGCGCTGCCTGATCGTCCACATCTCGCGAGCCCCGCTCGTCCTCCACAGTGCTGCACTGAACGGCTCCGCCTGACGCTCTCGGCCACGAACCTCGACGGGTCACTCACCCGACCTGGAGGTTTTCATGCGCCGTCGCCTCGCGCTCTTCCTGTTGCCACTCGCGGCACTGCTCGCCGTGCCCGCTGCCCACGCATCGCCGACTGCGACAACGACCAGGGAGCAAGAGGTGGTCTGCAAACACGTGCACAACGCCCGCGCGCGTTGTCTCGCCATCCGGGTCGACCGCGTGCGGCGAGGTCGGGTCCGGCACTCAGACACTCCGATCGGCTACACCCCCGCCGACATCCAGAAGGCGTACTCCCTGCCGACATCCGGCGGCCGCCACCAGACCGTCGCGATCGTCGACGGGTACGACGACCCGGCTGCGGAGCGAGACCTCGCGGTCTACCGGGCGCAGTTCGGCCTGCCGGCATGCACGACGGCCAACAAGTGCTTCCGCAAGGTCGACCAGGACGGTGGCGACGACTACCCGGAGCCGGACGGTGGCTGGGCGCAGGAGATCTCCCTCGATCTCGACATGGCCTCGGCGGCATGCCCGAAGTGCGACCTACTCCTCGTCGAGGCCAAGACGGTCTCGATGACGAACCTCGGGACCGCTGAGCGGACGGCGGTGCGACTCGGCGCCGATGCGGTCAGCAACAGCTGGGGCGGGGCGGATGCGAAGGATCGCTATTACGGGCGTTACTTCCATCACCCCGGCGTCGCCATCACCGCGTCATCCGGCGACAGCGGATACGGCGTGTCCTATCCGGCGTCGTCGAAGTGGGTCACCGCTGTGGGGGGCACGACACTGGCCCGCTCGTCGTCCTCCCGCGGCTTCAGCGAGACCGCCTGGACCGACGGCGGCAGCGGATGCTCGACCGACAACACGACGACCTGGCAGCCGAGGTCCGTCACCGGATGCGACGGCCGCGCGGTCGCCGACGTCGCTGCGGTCGCGGATCCGGCGACAGGCGTGGCGGTCTTCGACAGCTATGTGTTCGACGACACCTCGGGCTGGCTGACGTTCGGTGGCACCAGCGCCTCGTCGCCGATCATCGCCGGGATCTACGCGCTCGCCGGTGACTTCGGTGACCACGCCGACGCCAGCCGGTTGTGGGACCACCACAGCCACCTCCACGACATCAACGACGGCTCCAACGGCAGCTGCGCCTCCAAGGAGTGGTGCCATGCCGGTCGAGGGTGGGACGGCCCGACCGGCTGGGGGACGCCCGACGGCATCGCAGACTTCTGACGAACCCGGCAGGTCTCATGACTTGTCCTGCGCAGGCAGGGTCATCACCCTGCGTGCGCATGACAAGTCGGGGGCGGCTGCTTTGATGGCGGAGTGGACCTGCCTGTGATGCCGCCCGTCTCCCCGATGCTCGCGAAGTCCGTTCCTGAGATGCCGACCGGCGACTTCCTCTACGAACCCAAGTGGGACGGCTTCCGCTCGATCATCTTCCGCGACGGCGACGAGGTGGAGATCGGGTCGCGGAACGAGAAGCCGATGACGCGCTACTTCCCCGACATCGTCGAGGCCGTCAAAGCCGCGTTGCCCCCGAAGTGCGTGGTCGACGGCGAGATCGTCGTCCCACAGGACGGCCGACTGGACTTCGAGACGTTGCAGCAGCGGATCCACCCGGCCGAGTCCCGGGTCCGCAAGCTCGCCGCGGAGACGCCGGCTCAGTTCATCGGCTTCGACCTGCTGGCTGTCGGCAAGGAGTCGCTGATGGACAAGCCGTTCCGCGATCGTCGTACCGCACTCGAGAAGGCGATCACCCGCACTGCCGACGTCCACGTCACCCCGGCGACCGACGACGTCACCACCGCCACCCAGTGGTTCACGGAGTTCGAGGGCGCCGGACTTGACGGGGTCGTCGCCAAGCCGCTCGACATCGTCTACTCCCCCGACAAACGCGTCATGTTCAAGATCAAGCACGCCCGGACCGCCGACTGCGTGCTCGCGGGATTCCGCTGGCACAAGAGCGGTCCGGTGATCGGATCCCTTGTTCTCGGCCTGTACGACGGCGACCAGCTCCGGCATGTCGGCGTCGCGGCATCCTTCCCGATGAAGCGCCGGGCAGAGCTCGTCGAAGAGCTGGCACCACTGCGCGTAGGGGCCGACCAGGAGCACCCGTGGATCGGTAGCGAGTTCGGGCCCGGCGGCATCCCGAACCGCTGGAACTCCGGCAAGGACATGTCGTTCGAGCCGCTACGGCCGGAGCGGGTGATCGAGGTGGCGTACGACCAGATGGAAGGGATGCGGTTCCGGCACACCGCGCAGTTCCGGCGGTGGCGGGACGACCGGACGCCGACCTCGTGCACGTTCGCCCAGCTCGAGCGACCCCTGACCTACGCCCTGAGCGACGTCCTCACCTCCTAGCCAGGCAGGTTTCAGGGCGTCTTCAGGTTCGTTCGCTTTGGTAAGGAACTGCAGGGCGCGCTCGCCGGTGTGGCTACCGATCCGGCCCGCCCAACCCCTCCCCCCGGAGGTTGGGCCCGGCGAGCGCGTCCCTGCACTACGTCGGGCTAGCAGTCGTCCGCGCCGCCTCGGCGTCAAAGGCAGCACCCAGCGCCTCCAAGTCGGCCCGCGCGCCAGCGAACATCGCGGCGGGGTCGGTGTTCGCGTGCCGGAGCAGCAGCTTGAGCGCGAGGCCCAGCGTCAGGAAGAAGTCCTCGTCGGAGGAGTCGAATCCGCCGATCCCCAATTCCTCGAGCATGGTCATGACACGACCGTGGGCCGCTGTGACCTCGGTCCCGACGTCGTACAGGCAGTGCACGAAGTCCAGTGCCGTGATCACCCCGTCCGCAGAATTCGGCATCTCATCGGCCCCCACCGCTTTGTGATCTTGACCCCTCAAGTCTGCCCCAACTCGGTTAACGCCAGGCGACCGCCCTGCGCGTCAGTTGGCCAGATCGATCGACCCGCCGGTTCGCCAGTAGGCACCGTGGTCGCGGCTGAGGAAGCCTTCGTCCACCAGGTAGCGCCGGAGTGCGGCGACGTCGTCGTGCCACACCCGCAATGCATCGTTCACCTGGCGTTCGTCGTAGCGCTGCCCTGGCTCGAACTCCGCCGCGAGCCGGTCCAGCACCACGAGCCGCTTGCTGCGCACCGCCGGGATCTGCGTGAGCCGACCGTTGCTGACGAACGCCCGCAGCACCGTCTCAGCGGGCGTCTCCTCGCCGTGTTCCTCGACCGGGCGCGCGGCCCGAGCCACCTCGGCGAGCACCTCCGGCCAGAACTGCCATATGCCGTCCTCGGTACGGCGGATCAGGCCACCACTCTCGAGCTTGGTGAGGGCCTCAACCGCTCGACGGGCCGGTACGCCCGCGATCCGCGCCAGCCGTTCGGTCGTGGTCGGCTCGAGGATCGCCGCAGCCGCCACCCGCAGCCGCGTGTCATCGGCCAGCAGACCAATGATGCTGTCAGCGTCCACCCCGCCAGTATCGCCGGGCGGTTCCAGCTGCTTCGTCCGATTTTTGGCGTGACCGGTCAGCCGGCGGCGGCGCGTCGGAGCTCGGCGATCTCGGACTCCACGCGACGTAGCGCGACCGCCCAGGCGGTAACCAGCTCCTCGTCGCGCGCCTGGACCGCCTCGAACTCTTCGGGTGACATGTCCCGCATCAGGCGGAGGCGTTTGTCCATGGCGGCTTGCAGCCCGGCGAACTGCCTCTCCAGATCCTCCATCGACTGCGGCACCGGCGTGACCGGTGCTGCGGGGGCGGGAACCTCTGGGTCAGCCGAAGGCACGCTCTGCAGCGCCTGCTCGACCGCCTCCTGCTCGTCGCGACGTCGAGAGCCACCTGGCGACCGTCGCTCGGCGTACCGAGGACGGGTGAGGTCAATCGTCCCCCGGCGGTCGGACTGTCGTCGGTCGCCTGCGCCGCGACGATCACCCTGACGTCGGTCGCCACCCTGCGGGTCGGTCTGAGCGGCGTCCGTGCCTCGCTTGCGAAACCTGCCCATCCTGCAAGCATCGACATGTTCGGGCGTGGAGTGAAGCGCATTTGAGAATTCGATGGGTGGGGTGTCAACCCACGCAGCCCGCGGGTCGTTGTACGGGCAAGTCTGTGATCTTGTGTCCGAAACCGCACAGGGGGTTGGGAAATGCGTCGATTGACGATCGTCGCGACGGTCGCAAGCGCGATGCTTGCCGGGACCGCCGCCATCGCCGACCACGCCCACGCCACGACCGAGCGCTGTCACGGCAAGATCGCCACCATCGTTGGCACCGCGGGCTCGGACGTCTTGCACGGAACCGCCGGCGATGACGTCATCGCCGCCCTCGGTAGCCAGGACTTCGTCGATGGCCGCGGCGGCGACGACCTGATCTGCGGCGGCGACGGTGACGACCACCTGAACGGCAACGCCGGCAACGATGTGCTGTACGGCGGCAAGGACCGGGTGTACGACAACGACGGCGAGCTGCAGCGCGTCGGCGACTCGCTCCGCGGCGGACCGGGCAACGACGCCTTCCACCTCGGCCGTGACACGCGACCCGCGGATGAGATCGTTCCCGATTCACTTGTGTACGACGTCGCACCGCAGCGGGTGCACGTCGACGTTGCCCGAGGCGTCGCCAGGGGCAACGGCCACGACCGCTTCCCGTCGAACTCGCCCATCGCGATCCTCGGCTCGCCTTTCAACGACACGATTCTCGGCGGCTCGAGCGC
>JAFAZI010000015.1 GCA_019239875.1 Frankiaceae bacterium | reverse complement strand
GACATGAGGCGAGGTCGTTGGAGGAACGCGTTCGCGAAGAGCAGGGCGGCTGCGACCAGAGCGATCACCATCAGCACGATGCGCCCGGGAAGCACGGCATGAGCGTCCGTGTAGCCGACACCGGTGACGACGCCGCGGTTGGAGGTGACGAGGGCGTAGCGATCCAGCCAGTAGGCGAAGGCCTTCAGCACCAGGTAGCCGCCCAGGATCACTGACAGCTGGGTGCGCACGGCGTTGGTCATGCGTGGTCCGGTGCCGCGAAGCCGTAGGCCGCCGTACAGGTAGGCGGCGATCAGGAAGACGACGAGTGAGGTCGCGACGATCCGAAACGCGTAGGTGAGCACCATCCGGTGCATCGGGTAGACGAACATGTAGTACGACGCGTCACGATGGAACTGCGGGTCGCCGGGACCGCCCACGTGCACGGCATGCCGCCACAGAAGCCAGGTCTGCCAACTCCCCGCTGCGCGGGATCCCATCGTGATCGTCAGGTACGCGACAACGATCACGAACACCCAGGTGCGGACCCTTGGCTCGAGCCGTAGGTAGCGCCACCGCCAGCGTTGCCGGATCGGATCCGGCGTGAACGCCGGTCGGTTGCGGTAAACGGCGATCAGGCTGAGTCCGACGGCCGCCGCCATGAGCGAGCCGAACAGTGCGAACAGCAGCACCTGCGTCCAGAAGGTCCGCGTGTACACGGACTCGTGCTGCACCGATCGGAACCACAGCAGGTTGGTGTCGATGGTGACGAACGCGCCGAACAGGTAGCCGAGTACGACGAGAGCGGCAACGGCGATCACGACTCGGAGAAGTCGACGCCTCAGCCGGGGAGAAGCTAGCCCTGAGGGAGCATCGGCGGTCGTCGATGACACCGAGCAACGCTACCAATCCGCCGCTCGGGATAATCGGTGACGTGGCCGAGCCCGATGAGGATGTCGAAGGCGCGAGTTCGTTGCGCCGTACCGCGCGAGCGATCGACAACAACGAGCGGCTCTTCAACTTCGTGCGCCGCCTGCGGACGCACCTGCCAGGCGACAAGGACTTCGGCGACCCGCTGTCGACAGCGCGGTTCGGGCACCTTGCCGTTGCGAACGAGCAGTGGACAGAGCTCACCGAAGCGCGACCGGGCGTGGTGCGGGAGATCGGGCGCGGTGCGCTTCAGGTGTGGCAGTCCGTGCTCGAGGCGCGCGGTGCGGACCACGGCGACGTGCAGCTCACGATCGTGTTCACCGACCTCGTGAACTTCTCGACCTGGGCACTTCAGGCAGGTGACGACGACACCCTGCAACTGCTCCGGGAGGTCGCCGTCGCGATCGAGCCGCCGGTCAAACAACGAGGCGGCCAGGTCGTCAAGCGGCTGGGCGACGGCATGATGGCCGTCTTCACCCGGCCGCAGAACGCGTTCGACGCGGTGGTCGAGGCCAACCAGAACCTCAGCTCGATCAAGGTCGCGGGGTACCGCCCGAGGATCCGGGCCGGGATGCACACCGGTACGCCGCGAAAGCTCGGCGGTGACTACCTCGGGGTCGATGTCAACATCGCGGCCCGCGTGGCGCAGAAGGCGACCGGTGGCGAGATCCTCGCGTCACAGACGACCGTCGCTCTGCTCGACCAGAGCACGGTTGCCGCGCGGCGCAAGCGAACCTTCGCCTTCATGAAGTCGGTGAAGGGTGTGCCCGACGAGCTGGAAGTCTTCGCCCTCTCGGCCAAGTAACGCCGTACCCGTCGAATTGCCTCGGCGCACCCAGCCCCACCCTTTCGCCCAACCGTCTCGAATCGTTGGTTTGACGACGGCGAAACCAACGATTCGAGACGGTTGGGCGAAAAGGGTCCTCAGCGGTGGGCGGGGAACTCGACCACCTGCTGGAAGGTCGGACGGTTCTGCCAGTCCGGCATCGGCTGCGTGACGACACCGAGCGGCCGGAACCCGATGGCGTCGTACTCCGGCATCGTCGTCCCGCCGTTCGGGTCCTCCTGGACCAGCTCGGTGTTCTTGGTCCAGGTGTGGACCTTCGCCGTCCCGTTGATCTTCTTCAGCTTCTTGTAGGTCTTGGCGAGTGCCGTGCCGATGGCGGCCCGGCATGACGCCGGCCCGCTCTTGCACCACTTCGCCATGATGACCGAGGTGAACGGATCGGCCGGATGCTTGCCGCGAAGCTGCTGGAGCGTCTTCTGCAGATACCCCTCCCAGCCGCCGTCGTAGGCGCTGCCGAGATGAGCGTCCCCGCTGTTAGGCGTGTTCGTGAACTGCATCGGGAGAATCGAGTACCCCGACGTCGTCGCGCCGCCGGTGGTGGTCTGCCCGCCGAACCCACCCTTGGCCAGCAGTCCGTCGTACACGGCTTCGATCAGGTTCGGCTCCAGCTCGTCCATTATCGCGACCGCGGCGTGGTCCTTGTACTGCTTGGCGGTCGGCTTCGCCTTGTGGCGATGGGCGCCGGTGGCGTACCACTTCGCGAGCACCTTGAGCATTGCCTTCACGCCGGCCTTTTGCTTCTGCCCCTTCTCGTAGGCGAGGAGCTGAGGCAGCACGGTCAGGCCATCGAGGTCCTGACTTGCCGCCGTCTCCATCGCCGTGACGACGTTGGCGCGCGTGAGCTTGTGGTGATGCACCTTCATCTGGTGCTTCAGCTGGGTGACCAGCATCTGGGATCGGAACGTCGGTCCGTAGCCGTACTGCTCGTCGGCGGCTGAGAACTTCGGTGCCGGCTTGTTGTTCCAGCTGACGAAGAATCCCTGCTTCGGGTCGACCTCGTGGACGTGCTTCTTCGGCGACAGGTAGCCCTGCCATTCGGCCTTGCCGGTGCCCCAGGTCGGGAGGTTGGGGTTGACGCCCTTCGCCCGCCGCGGGTCCAGCCCGCTCACGTAGTAGCCCGTGTGCTTGTTGTCGACGTAGAACCAGTTGAACGTGTATTCGATCTCGGTCGCGCCCTTCATCCAGCTGTGGACGTTGTGCACCTTGTGCGGGTCGGCCCAGCGCAGGAACCCGATCACGGAGTCCACGTCATGGTTGAAGGTCGAACGCTGGTTGACGACCGCCACCGGCTTGCCGTGCTCCGCCGTCGTGAAGCCCTGCACGATGCCGTGCTTGGTCAGCAGGATCTTGTGATCGATGGACACCGGCTGTCCGGGGCCGCCCGGCTTGCTCACCGCGTCCTCGGTGAAGTGCTCCTCGGTCATCGGGATGCACTTGCCCTTGAACTCGTAGTACTGCTCGGTGGCGGTCGGTTTCTTGCCGTCAGGGTCACAGACCAGCTCGAGCCGTTGGTCGATCAGGTCGCTGCCCGCCGAGGTCGCCGACCACGCATAGTCCTCACCTCGGCCGAGCTCGACCAGTCCGGTGCCAGGGAAGGACGCGCCCTCGGCGTGGTACGACGGTGCGCTGATCTCCTCCTGCGACAAGATCTGCGGCGAGAAGTAGGACACCTGCGGTCCGAACACCGCGATCGGGTGGTGCGACTTCGTCTCCTTGGCGTTGACCACCAGTGCGTTGCTCATGTGCTGCGGCATCGATCCGAGGGCCGCGATGTCCGCGAGCACGGTGGGATTCGGGGCGACCCCGCCGCAACCGGAGGTGGTGTTCGTCGGGCCGCCCTTGAGCGGCTTGCGGGGGTTGTCCGGGATCGCCGTCAGCTTGCGGTTGACGTGCTTGGTGATCTCGTACGGGAAGTTCTTGTCCACCACCGTGGTCGGTGCGCCGGGGTCGTTCTGCTCCTTGAACTCGGTGAACGCCTTCGCGCCGGCCTTCGCGCCGAGCTGCTGACGGAGGTACTTGTAGAGCGCCGAGTTGGCGATCTCGATGCCGCCACCCTTGCCGAAGATGCCGCCGATGAGTCCGGCAATGTCGACGACATCACCCGGAGTCCATGGCTGCGGCGTGTCGAGGATCGCCACGGAGTAGTCGCCGTCCATCTGCGATGCACCCGCCGGGCTGTTCACATACGCCACCCAGGCGTTCACCCCTGCGACGTAGGCCTCGATCATCTGCTTCGCGACCAGCCCCTTGTGGCCGTACTCCTCCGGCAGCTGGTCGATCTGCGCCTGCGCCTGCTCCGGCGTGTACGGCGCGAGGAGCAGCTGATCGTGGTCCATCGCCTCGTCAGCGCACGACGGCCCGATGAACTCGCTGAGCTGGCCGGCACCGTAGTGACGCAACACGTCCATCAGGAACAGCCGGTCCTCGGCCTGCGCGTAGCCGGCACCGAACGCCGCGGCCTGGTTGGTCTCACCGAAGATGTGCGGGATGTCGAGCTTGTCGCGCTTGATGACGACGCTGCCCTCGGCGTACGTCGAATCCGACGGGGTCTCGGTGGAGATCACGTCGCTGGCACGCACGCCGAGCGACTCGTCGTTGAAGTACTTCGGCAGATCCTTGTTGGAAAGGCCCTGATAGCCGTACAGCAGGTCCGCGTACGGCGCGAGCTGATCCTGGCTGTGTGGCGGGCGCGCGCCGGATAATTCGAAGGCCGCGAGCTGGTCTGACGTGACGAGCCCGTTCTCGCCGGGCGGCAGGATGCTCATCGCCTGCCCGTGCGCGTAGTCGTTCGCGCGGTACTTCATGCTCGGCAGTCCTGATTGAGCGGTGGACTTCGCGGCGGCCGGTGTCAGCGAGGTGGCAGTCATCGCGATGGTGCTTGCGGCGAGCGCGGCAACCGCGCCCCGGATCAGGGGGTGTCGAGACATGGGCCGGATGCTACCGAGGCGGTGTCCGCGTCGTCTGTGGCACGTGGTGAGGATCTGGACCTGGTGAACAGTACGGCGATCGCGAACAGCACGGCGATCGCCGTCGTCCGAAACAGCTCGTGCGGATACAGCAGGGTTCGCCACCCCTGCATGCTGGTGATCACCGCGAGCCCGATCATCGGGAGATCGAGCGCGGTCTGCAGGCGGAGCGCAGCGATCAGCGCAACGAGGACGAGCGCCGCGATCGCCACGAGGACGACGGGCGTGAGGTTGCCGATCTGCGCCTGGTCGAAAGTGCCGCCCGTCAGGTCGTGGGCGATCCGGAACGCGTCCCGCCACCCGAGGAACGGCGCGCCGAAGTTGCCGGGCTCGTAGCTCCACGGCCAGCTGTCGAGCTGGCCGTCGACGTAGACGTACCAGCCGGCGAGCACTGCCGGCCCGAGCACGACCGCGAGGGCCTTCGCCGGCAGCTGGCCGGGGAGCCGGCGGTGGCGGGCTCCTTCGACCAGCTCCCACAGGGCGAGTCCCACGGGCACGACGACGTACTGCTCCTTGTCCAGGCAGACCATCACGATGAGCACGGCGGCGAGGAGGTATCGGCACCGGATCCACGCCAAGAACGTGAGCGCGAGCAGGCCGGCGCCGAGCGCCTCGGTGGTGTCGACCGTCGTGCTGTACAGAATCCCGGGACTCACGGCTGGGAGCAGCCCGGCCCAGGGCGTCCGCCCGTAGTGGACGGCAAGCCGGCTGATCGCCCAGCCGGCGATGGCCATGCCCAGCAGACCCAGCAGGAGCAGGGCGAGTGGGACCGCACGTGCCTGGCCACCGCTGAGGATGCCAGCCAGCCAGCCGTGCAGCGGGTGTCCGTAGCGATAGGCGGGCTGGTCGATCAGCGTGTGCGCATGACCGACGAGGAACGGGTCGCGCGCGACCGCGTAGTAATAGGTGCCGTCATAGTGCTGCGCGAGGTTGACAAGGTGGAAGTGCGGGTCGCCCGCGGTCGCATAGCCGGCGATCGGGTCCTGGTCGGAGATCTTGACCAGGGCGCTCGGATGCAACGAGCCGTTCTGCGAGGCGAGGACGGCGCCGAGGGCGGCGGCCGGCGCCAGCGCGGCGCACGCCAGGGAGACGAGCTGATCGCGAGGCGGTCTCATCAGACGGCGGGCGCCCGCCACGCCTCGCAGAAGAAGTTGAGAGCGAACGGCTCGTCGGGCATCGCACTGCGGAGGCCGTCGAGCATCGCGTCGCGCTCGCCGTCGCCGAGCCGGATTGACGACGAGCGTGAGACGGCGAAGTCCGCGGCGCGATTCACGTCGTACCCCTGCACATGGGGGATGAGGAGCTGCTCGTGACCGTCGAACAGGCTGGGCTCGTCGTACGGCGGCGTCGCCTCGTCATTGCTGAGCAGGGAGTCGGCACGTTCCTCGACGCCGACGACATCCGCGAACGTTCGGGTGAGCGGGTCGCTGGTGTCGACGAGATTCCAGAGCAGCACGAGCCGCCCGCCGCGCCGAAGCACCCGCCGGCACTCGACCAACGCGTTCGGCACGTCGAACCAGTGCCAGGCCTGCCCGACGAAGATCGCGTCACAACTCGCATCGTCCATGGGGATCGCTTCAGCGCTGCCGTCGAGCGTCACCGCGTCCCGGGGGATCAGGGCGCGCATCTCGGCAAGCGGTTCGACGGCGGTGACAGAGAGGCCGAGCTCGAGCAGGTCTGCAGTCAGGATGCCGGTGCCCGCACCGAGGTCGATGACGGCATGAGCCCCGTCAGGCAGACCCCACTCCAGTGCCTCGCGCGGATAGTGCGGCCGGCCGGCGGCGTACGACGCTGCCGCGCTGCCGAAGGATCTCGCGCGCTCCGCCCACTCGTCCGTCATGAGAAGACCACCGTCCGCGATCCGTCCAGCAGAACCCGATGCTCGAGGTGCCACTGCACCGCGCGAGCGAGGGCTCGGCATTCGAGGTCCCGGCCGATCGCGGCGAGATCGGCGGGGGAGTGCTGATGCCCGACGCGCTCGACCTCCTGCTCGATGATCGGTCCCTCGTCGAGGTCGGCCGTCACGTAGTGCGCGGTTGCGCCGATGAGCTTCACCCCGTGGTTGAACGCCTGCTCGTAGGGCTGGCCGCCTTTGAAGCTCGGCAGGAACGAGTGATGGATGTTGATGATGCGGCCGGGCAGCGCATCGCAGAACTCCGCACTGAGGATCTGCATGTACCGGGCCAGGACGACGAGCTCAGCGTCCACGGACTGGACGGCGGCGAGCACCGCTGACTCTTGGTCGGCGCGGGTCTCGGGGCTCACCGGGAGGTGGAGGAACGGTACGCCGTTGGCGGCGGCGAGCGGCTCGAGGTCCGGGTGGTTCGAAACCACCGAGGCGATCTCGCCGGGCAGATATCCGCTGCGCCAGCGGTAGAGCAGGTCGTTCAGGCAATGCCCCTGCTTGGACACCATCACGACGATGCGCGGGCGGTGGCTCACGGCGTCGACCTGCCAGGTCATCGCGAAGGCGTCGGCCAGCGCGGCAAAGGTGGTGCGGAAGTCGTCGAGGTCGACCGTCGATGCGAAGTGCACCCGGAGGAAGAACGTCGTACTCCTGGCACTGCCGTACTGCTGGGAGTCCAGGATGTTGCAGTCCCGTTCAGCCAGAAAGCCGGACACCGCATGAACGATGCCCGGCCGGTCTGGGCACGACAGGGTGAGGACTAGCTCCACGTCCCCACCCTGTCATGCAGGGTCTAGATCTGGTTACGAAGCGCGACGCACGGCCGAGATGTCGAACTCGAGCGTGACCTTCTCGCTGACGAGCAGGCCGCCGGCTTCGAGCACCGCGTTGAAGTTGACGCCCCAGTCCTTGCGGTTGATCTTCGCCTTGCCCTCGAACCCGACCCGGAAGTTGCCCCACGGGTCCTGCGCCTCGCCGGTCTTCTCGAACGAGATCGAGACCGGCTTGGTGACGCCCTTGATGGTGAGCTCGCCGTGCAGGACGAAGTCGTCGTCACTCTTGCTCTCTGCCGAGGTGCTCACGAACGTGATCGTCGGGTAGGCCTCGACCTCGAGGAAGTCGGAGTTGCGCAGGTGCGCGTCACGGTCGGCGTTGCCGGTCTCGATGCTCGCGGCCTTGATCTCGACCCGCGCCGAGCTGTTGGCGACGTTCTCGGAGTCGAGGTGGACCTGCGCCGTGTAGTCGGTGAACTGGCCGCGGACGGTGGTGACCATCGCGTGCTTGGCACCGAAGCCGATCCGGCTGTGCGTCGGATCGAGGTCGTAGTCGCCGGTGAGGGTGGTCGGGGTGGTCACGGTGTTGGTGGTCATGGCGTCCTCCAGAAGTAGTTGTCTACGCAAGTAACTACGGAGACTGTATGCCGTATTCCTTGCGGGCGCAACTATTTCGCCGGTCGCCGTATCCTGGGGTCATGGCCGGCACAGAGAGCGGTGGGCGCGCGCCGCTCACCACCGCGGAGATGGAGGCGTGGCACGCCCTCATCCGGTCCGCCAACCGCATCGTCCGCCGGCTGGAGGCCGAGCTCGAAGCGGAGCAAGGACTCACGCTGCCGGCCTATGAGGTCCTCGCCCACCTCTCCGAGGCGCCCGAACGCCGGCTGCGGATGTCGGACCTCGCCGCACACGCAGTGCTGACGCCGAGCGGCCTCACCCGACTGGTCGACAAGCTCGCCCGCGAGGGGTTGGTGGAGCGGCAGCGATGTGGCGCGGATGCCCGCGTCGTCTACGCGTGCCTGACCGACAGCGGCATGCAGCGACTGACGACGGCGTACCCGACGCACCTGCGGGGGGTCCGCGAGCACTTCATCGACTGGCTGACGCCTCAGCAGCAGGCGGCCGTCTCGGACGCGCTGACGCCGATCATCGACGCGTGCCGCGAGGCTGCCGAGCAATGCGCTGCAGCCGACGGGGACGCTTCGTGCGACGAGGCGCTCGACGGCGCCGTTGCTGTCGAAGCCTGAGCGCCGGCCGACCCATGGAGCTCGTTGTCCGTTCCGCGCGGACCGCGGACGTCCCGTTGATCCGGCGGTTGATCGACATCTACGCCGAGCAGCGGATCCTGCTCGACAAGCCGACGGTCACCCTCTACGAGGACGTGCAGGAGTTCGTCGTCGCGGAGGTCGACGGAGTGGGCGTCGGGTGCGGCGCCCTCCACGTGTTGTGGGCAGATCTGGCGGAGGTCCGCTCGGTCGCCGTGGATCCGGTCTGCAAGCAGAAGGGTGTGGGGCACGCCATCCTCGAGGCGCTGCTCGACCGGGCGCGGACGGTCGGCGTACAGCGAGTGTTCTGCCTCACCTTCGAGGTCAACTTCTTCGAGCGGCACGGCTTCCGTCAGATCACCGAGACGGCCGTCGAGCCCGGCGTCTACGAGGAGCTCATGCGCTCGTACGACGAGGGCGTCGCGGAGTTCCTCGGCCTCGAGCGCGTCAAGCCGAACATCCTCGGCAACACGCGGATGCTGCTCCAGCTCTGACTCCCCCTTTTATCGCCCAACCGTCTCGAATCGTTGGTTTGCGACGGTTGAAACCAACGATTCGAGACGGTTGGGCGATGGGTGGCGCCTGGTGGTTCGGGTTGATCTGCTCGGGGTCGGACCAGGGTCAGCCGGTCGCCATCACCCAGAAGGATTCGGCGTAGCGGCCTTTCTCCCAGCCGGCGGCCGCCGCGTTGCCGCCGAGCCACCAGTCGAGCAGGTTGTGCAAGCCGTCGGGGTCGGTGATCTGGCTCTTGTGCTCGAGCAGCGCGGTCTTCTTTCGCTCGAACTGCGCGGTGACGTCCTCGTAGTGGTTGGTCCGCTCGCCGCCGATCACCCAGGTCTCACGCACCGACCAGGCCTCGAGCTGCCCGAGCTCGTCGGCGAAGGTGAACGGGTTGCGGGCGTCGGGATACATCGCGTCGAGGGCGGCTGACCCGGCCGCCCGATGATCGGGGTGGCTCGCGGGGATCCGGCTCCAATGCCGCTCGGGCGACTGGCACACCATCCGCTGCGGCCGCACCTCGCGGATGACGCGCGCGATGTCGCGCCGCAGCTCGAGGGTCGCCTCGAGCTGTCCGTCCGGGTAGTGGAGGAACCGCAGGTCGGTCACGCCGTTCACCTTGGCCGCCGCGGTCTGCTCCGCCTCGCGGATCCCGGCGATCTCACTGCGAGGTACGTCGGGATCGAACCCGCCGGCGTCACCGCTCGTCACCAGGCAGTAGGTGACCTCGAACCCCTTGTCGGTGAAGTTCGCGACGGTGCCGCCAAGGCCGTAGTCGACGTCGTCGGGGTGGGCCATGACACAAAGGACTCGCTCGATCTCACTGTCATCCAGCACGTCGCCGAGCGTAATCGGCGTCACGCGCGGCGCTGGCTGACGGACGGGCGGCATAGGCTCGACGAGACGCCATCATGACCCTTTTCGACGACATCTCCGCGGCCACCGAGCCGGCTACCGACGACCGCCCAGCAGACGATCGGCCACGCTCGGCGACGGACCCGGAGGCGTTGCTCGAAGGGCTCAACCCGCAGCAGCGCGCGGCCGTCGTACACGAGGGCTCGCCACTGCTGATCGTCGCGGGCGCCGGCTCCGGCAAGACCCGCGTGTTGACCCAGCGGATCGCCTGGCTGCTAGCGCATCGCCACGTCCAGCCCGGCCAGGTCCTCGCCATCACCTTCACGAACAAGGCCGCCGGTGAGATGAAGGAGCGGGTTGCCAACCTCGTCGGCAACCGCGCGAAGGTGATGTGGGTCTCGACCTTCCACTCGGCCTGCGTGCGGATCATGCGCGCCGAGGGAAAGCGGCTGGGGTTCAAGAGCACGTTCTCGATCTACGACGCCGACGACTCGCGCCGGCTCATGACGACCGTGTGCCGCGACCTGGACTTTGACCCGAAACGGATGTCGCCGAGGTCCGTCGCCGCGCAGGTCTCGAATCTGAAGAACGACCTGATCGACTACGAGACTGCGAAGGCCACGGCGGACGGGCACATCGAGAAGATGGTGGCCGACGCCTACGGCGTCTACCAGGCGAGGCTGCTGCAGGCGAACGCGCTCGACTTCGACGACCTGATCATGACGACGGTGTCGCTGTTCCAGCTGTTTCCCGACATCGCCGAGCACTACCGGCGCCGGTTCCGCCACGTCCTGGTCGACGAGTACCAGGACACCAACCACGCGCAGTACGTCCTGATCCGCGAGCTGGTCGGCTCCGGTGAGGGTGCGTCCGAGCTGTGTGTCGTCGGTGACGCGGACCAGTCGGTATACGCATTCCGGGGCGCGACGATCCGTAACATCCTGCAGTTCGAGGAGGACTACCCGGACTCCCGCACGATCCTGCTCGAGCAGAACTACCGCTCGACGCAGACCATCCTGTCGGCGGCGAACGCCGTCATCGCCAAGAACCCGGATCGCAAGCCCAAGCGGCTGTGGTCGGAGTCGGGGGACGGCGAGAAGATCGTGGGGTACGTCGCCGACAACGAGCACGACGAGGCCGCGTGGATTGCCGGCGAGATCGACCGGTTGTCCGATGAGGCCGGCGTGCGTGCCTGCGACGTCGCGATCTTCTACCGGACCAATGCGCAGAGCCGCGTCTTCGAAGAGGTCTTCATCCGCGTGGGCCTGCCCTACAAGGTCGTCGGCGGCGTCCGGTTCTACGAACGGCGCGAGGTCCGTGACGCCTTGGCCTACCTGCGGGTGCTGTTCAACACCGCTGACACCGTGTCGCTGCGACGCATCTTGAACGTGCCGAAGCGAGGCATCGGCGACACCACCGAGGCGGCGATCGCCAACTTCGCCGAGCGGGAGCGGATCACGTTCTTCGAGGCACTGCATCGCGCGGACGAGTGCAACCTGGCGACCCGCTCGCTGAACGCGGTAGAGGGTTTCGTCAGGATGCTCGACGGGCTCACCGAGCTCGTCGAAGCCGGGCCGGGCGACCTGCTGGAGGCGGTGCTCGACCAGAGCGGATACCTGACCGAGCTTCGGGCGAGTGCTGACCCGCAGGACGAGGGCCGCGTGGAGAACCTCGAGGAGCTGGTGTCCGTCGCCCGGGAGTTCGAGCAGACGCGGCCGGAGGGCGGGCTCGGCGACTTCCTCGAGCAGGTGGCGCTGGTCGCCGACGCCGACCAGGTGCCGTCGCCCGACGGTTCCGACGGCGTCATCACGCTGATGACGCTGCACACCGCGAAGGGGCTGGAGTTCCCTGTCGTCTTCCTCACCGGCATGGAGGATGGCGTCTTTCCGCACATGCGCTCGTTGGGTAATCCGACGGAGCTCGAGGAGGAGCGACGGTTGGCGTACGTCGGGATCACGCGCGCCGAGCAGCGGCTCTACGTCAGCCGCGCCAACGTGCGATCGGCATGGGGCTCCCCGTCGTACAACCCGCCGTCGCGGTTCCTCGAGGATCTTCCCGCCGAGCTCATCGGTTGGCAGGGCCAGACCGAGGTGACGCCGTCGCAGCGAGCGATCTCGCGGGTCAATGCGGGCGGTCGTTCAGCCGGCACCGGGCTGCGGCCGATCCCGGCGCTGTCGGTCGGCGACCGCGTCACGCACGACGCCTTTGGTCTCGGCACGGTTGTTGCGTTGCGCGGGGCCGACAACTCCGCGGAAGCGGACGTCGACTTCGGCGCCGATCTCGGCACCAAGCGACTGCTCCTGCGCTACGCCCCGGTGACGAAGCTATGACGAGGGACCGCACGCGCAACTAGCGGTGTCGATGGGATCGACCAGTGCGATCTGTTCATATCGGACTAGGGAGATTCTGTCCCATTTGGTCATGGTCGTGAGCTCTGCTGGCACATAGCGTGCCGAGACCTCGCTCGTTCCGCCATGTCTTGTTGATCATGAAAGGTCGCTTGATGACCATCACGGGGAGCTTTCGCTTGTCCACTCTTCTGCGCCGGAGTGCGGTCGTCGCAGTGAGCACCGCGGCGCTGCTGGGTTACGCCGGCTCGGCGTCGACCGCGTCAGCACTCGCGATCACTGGTACGACGCCCACCGGGACAACGGTGTCGGTGGACCCGGCGCCGGCACCGGACCTTTACATCGCGGACCCGAACAACAACCGCCGGGTGTGGCGGGTCCCGGCAGATGGCGGGCCGCAGACGGCCGTCGGTACCGGGCTGTACCTCCCCGAGGGGGTCGCGGTCAGCGCTACGGGGGATGTGTTCATCGCCGACGAATACCAGGGCGTCCTGAAGGTGCCGGCGGACGGCGGTGCGCAGACGTCAGTCGGATCGGGCATGGCTGGCCCGTCGGGAGTTGCGGTGGACGCCGCAGGTGACGTGTTCATTGCTGACTCGTGGAACGGCCGGGTTGTGGAGGTGCCGGCGGACGGCGGTGCGCAGACGACCGTCCTCTCCGGTTTGGGCGATCCGACAGGGGTGGCGGTTGACGCGGCGGGTGATGTCTTCGTCGCTGACGCGGGCTACAACCAGGTCGTCAAGGTGCCGGCGGGTGGTGGCACGCAGACCACGGTCGGCTCTGGCCTGGACGCCCCGTGGGGGGTAGCGGTGGACGCTGCGGGTGACGTGTTCATCACCGATAACGGGAACAACCGGGTGGTCAAGGTGCCGGCGGGTGGTGGCGCGCAGACCACGGTCGGCTCTGGCCTGGACTCCCCGCGGGGGGTGGCGGTGGACACGGCAGGCAACGTGTTCATCGTTGACTCCAATAACAGTCGGGTGGTCGAGGTGCCGGCGGGGGGCGCTGACCAGACCACGGTCAGCGCCAACCTGTACTACCCATGGGCGGTCGCGGCGGGAGCTCCGCCGGTGACCTCTGTCGGCGGAGACTCGGTGGCCTTGAAGGCCACAGTGCAGACCTCACCGGCCGGTGGTGCCCCGACCGGTCAGGTGAGCTTCGACGCCGGTGGCACCCATCTCGGTGACGCTGCCATCACTGGCACCGGTCCGTACACCGCGACGTTGCACACCACGGCACTGCCGGTCGGCACCAACCACGTGACCGCGCACTACCTCGGCGACACCGACTTCGCCGCTTCGTCGGACAGCAACGCGATCACTGTCGAGGTGACACCACCGCCGGCGCCGTCGGGGACGACGGTGTCGGTGGATCCGCCGCCGGCCCCAGACGTGTACATCGCCGACTGGGACGAGAACCGGGTGGTGAAGGTGCCGGCGGACGGCGGCCCGCAGACCGGGATCGGCAGCGGCCTGGACAGCCCGTTCGGAGTAGCTGTGGATGGGGCGGGAGACGTCTATATCGCCGACCAGTTCAACGATCGGGTGGTGGAGGTGCCGGCGGACGGCGGCCCGCAGACCACGGTCGGCAACGACCTGTCCTACCCGCAAGGGGTGGCGGTGGACGCTATGGGTGACGTGTTCATCGCCGACACCGGCAACAGCCGGGTGGTGAAGGTGCCGGCGGACGGCGGCCCGCAGACCACGGTCGGCAACGGCTTCTCCGACCCGTACGGGGTGGCGGTGGACGCTATGGGTGACGTGTTCGTCTCCGACACCGTCGACCACCGGGTGGTGGAGGTGCCGGCCGATGGCGGCCCGCAGACCACGGTCGCTTCCGGCCTTTCCTTTAACAAGGGGGTGGCGGTGGACGCCGCGGGCGATGTGTTCATCGCGGAAAGCGCCAAGAACCGACTGGTGATACTGCCTGCCGGTGGCGGCGCGCAGACCATTGTCGACACCAGTCCGTACTCCCCAGCCGCGGTGGCGGTTGACGCTGCGGGTGACGTCTACATCGCCGACGCCGACCTCGGCCATGTAGTGAAGCTGCCGGCGGGCGGCGGCCCGCAGACCACGGTCGACACCGGCGTGTCCGGCCCGTACGGCGTTGCGGTGGCGCCGCCGCGCGTGACCTCGAATGCCGGGGACTCGGTGGCGTTGAAGGCCACGGTGCAGACCTCACCAGCTGGTGGTGCGCCGTCCGGGAAGGTGAGCTTCTCGGCTGACGGCACCCATCTCGGTAATGCTGACGTGACGGGCTCCGGCCCGTACACGGCGACGCTGAACACCGCCGACCTGGCGACCGGGGTCAACCATGTGACCGCGCACTACCTCGGTGACAGCTCCAACGCCGCCTCGGCGCCGAGCGTGCCGATCACGGTGCAGGTCATCCCGGTCATCACCTCGGTGTCACCGGGCAGCGGCCCGACCGCCGGCGGCACGTCGGTGACGGTCACCGGTCACGGGTTCACGAACGTGGACAAGGTCCACTTCGGATCAGCCGTCGCGCCGTCGTTCATGGTGGACTCCGACTCGCAGATCACGGTGACCAGCCCGGCCAAGGACG
>JAFAZI010000159.1 GCA_019239875.1 Frankiaceae bacterium | reverse complement strand
ATCCCTCTAGTACTACAGAGAAGGATAAGCAGGACCGGGCGGAGCGTATGGTTAGGACCGCAGTAGACGCTTGGGCGGCGGAACAACAAGTACCCGTGAGCTATACGGTTAAAGGATCGTACGCGAATAATACCAACGTTCGCACTGATAGCGACGTTGATATTGCTGTACTTCACGGAGGGCTCCACTACAGGGATGACTCAGTCCTGAGGCCAGCGGACAGACCTACTCATGTGTCGGTCGCGATCGATCACTTCGAGGGCGTCAACTTTCGCATCAATATGGCCACTTACCTCAAAGGGAAGTTTGGTGCTGATTGCGATACGAGTGGGAGCACGGCAATAGAATTGGCAGAGAACAGCGGCCGAGTCCGTGCTGACATTGTGCCATCGTATTCGCACGTTATGTATTGCTACGACCCATGGGGCCGCGTGGCCACCCACGAAGGTCAGATCGTCTATAGAACCGACGGTACTACGGTGATTAACTACCCTGACCAGCAGCTTCGCAACGGAATCCAGAAGAACAAGGACACGGCCACGAGGTATAAGCAGCTCGTCCGCATTTTGAAGAGACTTGAGAATGACCTCGTTGACGCTGGCCGTATGAACGCCCTGCCAAGCTATTTCATGGAATGCCTGATGTATAGGGTTCCAAACGATCGCTTTGGTGACGCGAGTGCATCAGGGTTATCGGTAGATCTTAGACGGTGCATCGCCTACATCTTCGCTGCCGCGGATGACGGCTCGGCGGAGCGCTGGTTGGAACCCAATGAGATCAAGCCCCTCTTCGGTAACGGGCAGAAGTGGTCCAGCGCTGATGCAAGGCAGCTTGCGCTTGAAGTTTGGATAAAGCTCAAGTTGGACGATATCTGACATGGGCGAGACCGCACGCACCCGGGTGATAATTGGCATCACCGCTGCCGTGTGGTTCGTGGTTGCACTCGTGAGTGGGCCCGAAGGGGTCGCTGAGGTTTCTCTGAGGGCCTTCTCGCTTGCGGCTTCGGTCGTCACCATCTTGTTGCTGCTGTACGAGAAGTGGCTCTGGCGGTGGAAGGCTGTCCGGTACTTCACAAAGAAGCCACTGCTCGAGGGCACCTGGCGCGGCACCCTAAAGTCGGACTACGTCCCTCCCGGCAAGTCTGAGCCCGTGCCGCCCATCCCAACAGTTATTCGGATTCGGCAAACTGACACGACGCTTTTCGTGACTCAGTTTACTTCGGAGTCTACGTCAACGACCGAGCAAGGCCGCCTTTCCAAAGAAGCTGACGGGCGCTGGAGAATCAGTTGGTTGTACACGAATCAGCCCCGGCCCACTATTCAGGACAGGAGTGCAGTTCACCGAGGTGCGGCTGACCTGTGGCTCTCAGGTAGCCACGGCGAAGTGCTTGACGGCGGTTACTTCACCGGACGGAAGACACGCGGCGACTTGTTGTTCGATGAGTGGTGTAGTGTGCCCTTCGCGGATGCTAGCTCAGCCTTTCAGAGTTTAAAGTTCGTGCAGGCACATCCGTTTGTGCGAGACGACCACCTGTGATTGCGTCGGCGGCGATCCGTCACCGACGCGGCTTCCTCGGTGTAAAGTTGTCCCGCAAGCGAGCCGGCGCCGTCGCTCAAGCGATTAACGACTTTATCTCTTGAAGCGAGACTGAGAGTCTCCGACTGTGGCTCTCTTTGATGTCGACCTACAACATCATCATCGGCGGTGTGACTTCCAGTCCTGCCAGCTCGCTGCTGCTTATCGATAGATAGCAATAGGAGTCGCCAGAATCCCTGGCGCCTCTATCGACGCTTCGCCAATTCCAAGCTTGGCAAGTTCATCCGCATCCATCGAGTCCAGAATGTTCGTCTGATCGGAATCGGGCATTAGCTTCATCAGGCCACCAAATGGGTCCCCGACCGTGTACGTCTCATCGATCTTGAGCAGGCGCTGGACCTTCAGCAGCACGGAAGCGTCGACGTCCCAGTCCTCGGTCTGCACAAACGCGGGGTTCAGCTCGAGGGCGATCCGCAGACCGCTCGTGCCAGGAACCGTGGCGATCACCGGCAGTCGCGATTCCCCGCCGGAGAGCGCTGTCATGGCCTTGATGGCATCCAACGTCTCCTGATCGACGTCAGAGGCTCCCCTGAGCTCTCCCATGAGGGGCGCAAGCGTGCCGATCGTACCCATCAGCTTGAGAAGTTGGTGAAGTCCGGCAACTTGGACGCGTCCGTCCACCTCCAACATCTGCTTCCGTTGAATCTGGCCGATCACCTCATCGTTCGAGACCTCGTCCAACACGACCAGATCATCACCCTCTAGAAGGGTGTAGAGCCGGTCGAACTCGGAGGCAGGTGACTGGTGGACCACCGTCTCGGTCTCCACCGAGTGTTCCTTCCCCTTCTCGCCGGACACTTCAAGCGGTCCAGCGCCAAGCTTCCCGCCGAAGCCACCCCTGCCTGACTGACTCCGGCGCTCCGTGGCCTCATCGATTAGACCGCCCTCAGCTTGAGCCAGGAAGTCCTGAACGAGGTCGCGGTCTAGGTACAAGAAGTCTCGCAAGATCACAACGACATCGTACCAGTTGCCGGTCTGGGCCTGCAGATACTGGCGACAGCGATGATACACTTAAGACATGCTGCGGGGGCTATTCATCGGTATCAATGCCTACAAGGCGCCCGTCACGCGTCTCAGTTGTGCCGTACCCGACGCCATCGCCCTAGCAAGTCTCTTTGCAGATACCCATCAGGGTCAGATCCGGGAGCTCGTCGACGATGCCGCCACCAAGTTGGACATCCTCCGGTCGCTCGCCGGCTTGGAATCAGCGGATCCTGATGATGTCGTAATCATCACCTACTCTGGCCATGGCACAGAAGATCATGAGCTCGTCCCGTTCGACGTTGACCCAACGGATCTCGCTGGCTCATGCATCTCGCTCGACTCAATTGCTGAAGCCCTCGACCGGATACCCAGCAAGCATCTAATCGTTGTCCTTGATTGCTGCTTCTCCGGCGGCTTCGGCGGGAGTCGCGTGTTTGCACCCGCACAAAGCCGCTCAGCGATCGAGGATCGATCCAGCCTCGACGGACTCGCTCAAGGCAGCGGGCGGATCGTCATCACTGCGTCGGGCGCTGGGGAGCCTGCTTTCGAGACTGCTGAGTTCGGCCACGGTCTGCTGTCCTACTTCATGATCAAGGGCCTCCAAGGAACCGGCGATCTGGGTGCGGACGACCGGATTCCGCTGAACGACCTGTTCTCGTACGTGATGCAGAGCGTCCTCGATGCGGCCGAGCGAATGCGGGGAGTCCAGACGCCGACGACCTACGGCTCGATCGAGGGAGCCCCCTCGCTTCAGAAGCTTGTCGCTGGAAGCCGGTACGCCGCTGCGTTTCCCGATCGGGTCCGCCCCCCGGCTACTGACGCCTGGTCAAGCCTCGAGCCGTATGGAGTACGACAGGAGTTCCTCAATCTCTGGTCAGCGGAGATGCCGGGACTCAACGCTCTCCAGACTGAGGCGATCAACCACCACGGCGTGCTCGACGGCGAGTCCGTTCTGGTCGTGGCACCCACAGGTGCCGGCAAGACGATGATCGGTGAGCTCGCCGCTGTCCAGGCTGTGTCCAATCACACCCGAGCAGTCGTGCTCCTTCCGCTACGAGCACTCGTCAACGACAAGTACGAGTACATGCGGCGTGTCTACGGCGACTCTGTGGTCACCGTTAGAGCAACGGGCGAGTTCGGCGACGAGGTAGGCGCCATCCTGAACGGTCAGTTTGATGTTGCTCTCCTCACCTACGAGAAGTTCCTCAACCTCATACTGGGCTACCCGCATATCATGCGCTCTCTTAGCGTTGTGGTCGTCGATGAGGTGCAGACCGTTGCGATGCCCGATCGAGGCCCGAGCCTTGAATTCCTTCTGACACTGCTGCGATCTGGCCACGGTCGCACGACCTCGCCACAAGTCGTGGCGCTGTCGGCAGTAATTGGCAACACCCGCGGGATGGAGCGATGGCTCGGCGGTTCGCTTCTCGAAACACTTGAGCGTCCAGTCCCGCTCCGAGAAGCCGTGGTGGATGCCGCCGGCGGGCTACGCATCCGAGAATCGGACGGAACGGAACGGACGGAGCCCGGCTACATCCAGCCGGAACTCGTTAGCGGCAGCCAGTCGAACAAGCCCTACATCATTCCTCTGGTTCGACGGCTGGTCTCCGAAGGCAAGAAGGTCATAGTGTTTCGGGCGACTCGCGGGGACACGGTTGGTGCCGCTCGCTATCTGGCGCAGGACCTCCGGCTGCCGGCGGCCGCCGCAGCACTAGCGCTGCTTCCCGATGGTGATCGTGCCGACGCGTCGGAAGCTCTACGGCAGGACCTCCAGCACGGGGTTGCCTTCCACAACTCCGACCTCGACGGAACCGAGAGGCTTGCCGTCGAGACAGCGTTTCGCGATCCGTCTTCTGGCCTCCAGGTCGTGGTGGCAACAACCACGCTTGCGATGGGGGTGAACACTCCGGCCGAAGCTGTGGTCATCGCCGGTTTGCGTCATCCGTTCGGCGATCCGTACTCGGTGGCGGAGTACAAGAACATGGCTGGACGGGCCGGGAGACCTGGCCATGTCGAGGCAGGCGAGGCCTACATCGTCGCCGCAAGCGATCCCGGACCGATCGCGGCCTGGTCTACGTATGTGCTCGGTGAGCCTGAAGCGATCGAATCCCACTTCATGTCCGATACAACGGACGAGCAGACCCTGACACTCCGATGCCTCGTTGCGCTCGGAGGCTCGGTGGCTGAGGACGATCTGAGGGAGCTTCTCGACAACAGCTTTGCTGTCTGGCTCAGGAAGGAGGCGGGACAGCTCGGCTGGGACACTGGTGAGCTCGCCCGAGACATCAACGCTCTCGTCGAGGGCGAACTTCTCGACCGCGAGCCGGACGGCAGCCTCACTCTCACCGAGTTAGGCAGGTTCGCCGGCGAATCGGGCATCGAGGTCCGCTCGATCACGCAGGTCTCCTCGCTCCTGCGCTTCGCACCTGACAGCCTCTCCCTTGGGGACATCGTGGTCCTGGCTCAGGTGACCGTCGAGCTCGATCAGCTCTGGATTCCAGCAAACAAGAAGTCACGTCGGGAACAACAGCGCTGGCCGATGACTCTTCAGCAACTGGGTGTGAGCGATCGGTTACTGTCGGGTCTTCATGTCGGGGGCGGCGATCCGCTGCAGCGGACGAAGCGTGCCACGGCCTGCCTGTACTTCATGAGTGCAATGCGCATGTCGGAGATCGAGGCCGACCTCCTGCAGCACTACCGAGACAGATCAGCAGCCGGATCGGTTCGAAGCACCGCAGCGCGGACGCGAGATGTGCTTGAAGCAGTCGCCCGCGTCGCCGTGTTCCGAGGTAAGACCGTCACCGACGAGGACGCCTTGGACCACGCAAGTCTCCGCCTCGAACTCGGCTTGCCGGCCGAGGTCGTTCCCCTGGCCGATGAACTCGGCGCGATCCTCAGTCGTGCCGACTACCTCCGGCTCGCCTCGCGGGGGATAGTGACCCCTGAGGCGTCAATTTCCACTGGCGAGGAAGTGCTCATAGAACTCCTCGGCGAAGATCGGGCGAAGCAGGTGCGGGACCGCCTGGATCAACTGGGAGCTAATGAAGCCTGATCGGGCGACTCACTGCTACCGCTTCCTCCATCTGATCTGGTCCGGGTATCGGGACCTGTTCGCGGTGTTGGTCATTCTCGGAGTAGCGAGCGTTGCATTGGTTCTTCCCGTCGGCTGAGGACATGACCGCAGCAGCTTGCGGGCCACGGTGCAGCGGCCTGTCGGAGGGGATCCCCAGCCGCCGTCGGCCACCAACAAGTGGACATAGAGGGACCATCCACGTGTGGGTGGGCCACCGGCGAGAGCCTCGACGTGTCCTAGCCGGGATACGTAAGGAGAACTCACCGGTGGCCCTCTGATCACGACCTGTCCGAACTGCTTGCCGCGCTCAAGGCCGGCGAGATGACCGAGGCGTTCATCGGTGCCGCACCGCATGAGCGCACGACGCTCGCACTGCGCAGCGCAACGGTCATCGCCGGCGCCTGTTGTCGACCGCCGCGGGGAGTTGCAGATCCCGAAGCTGCGGACCGGCACGTTCTTCCCGGCGCTAGCTCGAGCGACGTCGCCGGATCGACCGGGCCCTGTTCGCGGTGGTGATGGAGGCCTGGGTCCATGGCGTGTCGACCCGCAAGGTCGATGACCTGGTCGCCGCGCTCGGCGTCGGCTCGGGCAACTCCAAGAGCGAGGTGTCTCGCATCTGCGCCCAGCTCGATGGCGACTTGGAGGCGTTCCGGAACCGGCCCCTCGACCATGTCGCGTTCCCGTACGTGTTCGCCGATGCGACCCATGTGAAGGGCCGGGTCAACGGCCGCGTGGTGTCCCGAGCTGTGGTGGTCGCCACCGGCGTCACGATCAACGGTGATCGCGAAGTGCTCGGTGTCGCGGTCGGTGATTCGGAGAGCGGAGCGTTCTGGACTTCGTTCTTCAAGAGCCTCCGCGCCCGGGTCTCGCCGGGGTGCAGCTTGTGATCTCCGACTAGCACCTCGGCCTCAAGCATGCGATCGAGTCGGTGTTCATCGGTGCGGCGTGGCAACGCTGCCGCGTGCACTTCATGCGCAACGTCCTCGCGAGAGTGCCGAAGGCCTCAGCGGAGATGGTCGCCGCCGCGATCCGCACGATCTTCGCTCAGCCCGACCCGGCCCATGTCCGAGCTCAGCTCGCAGAGGTCGCCTCGATGCTCGACGGACAGTTTCCTGAGGTGTCGGCGATGCTCACCGACGCCGCAGAGGACCTGCTGGCCTTCACGGGC
>JAFAZI010000025.1 GCA_019239875.1 Frankiaceae bacterium | reverse complement strand
ACCAGCGCAGCAGGCAGCGGCGGACCGGGCGGCGGACCAGACGCCGGCCGGCGCGGCGCGACGCGTTGCTCAGGATGGACACCACGACCTACCTCGGCATCGACGACAAGCCGGGCTGGCTCGACGGCTACGGCCCGATCTCCGCGCAGACCGCGCGAGCGTTAGCGAACGACTCTGCGATGCGACGGATGCTCACCGACCCGATCAGCGGCAAGGCGATCGATCTCGGGCGCACCCGATACCGGCCATCCCAGGCGCTTCGCGACGCGGTCGTCGCGTTCAAACCGACCTGCATCATGCCCAGCTGCGACCGGCCGGCCCGCAACTGCCAGATCGACCACCGACACGAACGCCGCGACGGTGGCCGAACCGACCTGGACAACCTCGACCCGCTCTGCGTGTTCCATCACAACCTCAAGACCAAACGGCTGTTCAAAGTCGACCACAACCCCGACGGCAGCTACACCGTGCGAACCGCGCTCGGGTTCACCTTCCGACGGCCGCCCGACCCCTATCCGATCGAAACGGTGCAACCACCCGACGACGGGCACATCGCCGCCGACGCACCCGAGGAACTGCTCAGCGCCGACCCCGACCCGCCCAGACCCGACGATCCCCTCCCCGACCTCCCTCCGCTGTCACCCGAGGACTTCCTCGAGTACTGCGACGGGTTCGCGCGCGCCCTCTACGAAGACGCCTGCGCCAACTGGGCCGAGCTCATGAACGCCCACACCTACAGCCCCCTGTACTAAGCACGCGGCGCGATGCCCCGTGGGGCCAAACACGCGGGCCGTCGTCCCCAAGCGAGCGAGCAATACTCTGTAAGCATGCGCGCGGCGCTGGTGGGAGCGGTGGTCATTGCTGTCTTTTTCAACGGCGGCGCGGCCGGCGCGAATTCGCGAGACGCGACGACAGGCGGGCCGTATGTCGACAACGACACCGCTGCGCAGCGCCACGCCGAGACCGTCGCCTACTCCCAGCAGATCCTCGACGAACGCCCGGTGCTCGACGGCGAGACCGCGTACACGGGCACTGTTCCGAAGCGCTTTCAACAGCCGAACGAATGGCCCGCGGCGTCCAACCGGTTCGGCCAGGCGTATTACGCAACGATTCACGAGTCCGCGCACCACGTGTTCACCCAGTTGAAGGCCGCGACGGTTACCAGCTCGCGCCTTGGCGGATATGGCGACGTCGGAGCCGGCGGCAACGGTCGTCGATATGCATCGGTGCGCTTCGATCGCGTTGATCGTCCACCGACAATGGTCGACGGTGAGTTGATCATTGAGATTCAGGGCTACGCCAAGAAGCCGACTCTGCTGTCGGAGTTCACATGGGTGGTCCCTCATCCGGCTTGGCCCAAAGCCGAGCGGATCCCGCCAGCTGGCGCGACCGCGAAGCTCATCCGGACCAAGTATTCGAGACGCGACCGGGTGATCAGCGAGCGGTCAGTGCATGTGGCCCATGCCGAGCCGCTCGCACTTGCCTTCGACAACTCATGGATTGCGCCGCCGTGGCTCTGCTCCCCGCCGCCCATCGAGGGACCCCACGTCGCTTACCGCGTGAAGGTCCATTCGGCGCGCCAGGTATGGGCGATCGCCACCCCAGGATCGTGCGACGTGTCCGAAGTCACCCGCGGTCGTGCGGACGGTCTTCTCGGTGTCAACGTCAGCAAGCGGTTTGCGCACCTGGTTCGGCAGGACTCGCGACGGAGCTCGCGATAGATCCTCCCGATTCCGCAGCCAGTCCGGTCGCTTCGTCGTGCAGCTGCGCCTGATATGCCGACGGCCGCTAGGCGACGGCGAAGTGAGCGCGGTCAGGGCCACGTGACGTTCGGACAACCCGCGCGAACGCGGAGAGTCAGACCGAGACGAGCGTCGGCTCCGGGGCAGGCTCCGGCAGCACGATCGTCGTGTTGCGGTAGGTGCTGCGCCCCGAGATGAGTCGCTGGATGGCGACCGCGGCGAGCAGTGTCGCAACGCCACCCACGGCGTCGAGGATGTAGTGGTTTGCCGTACCGACGATCACGAACAGCGTCGCGAGCGGATAGAGCGCGCCGAGAACCCGGACCCAGGGACGTCTGGCGAGTACGACGATCGCGATGCCGCACCACAGCGACCAGCCGATGTGCAGCGACGGCATCGCGGCGAACTGGTTCGAGGCCTTTGCCAGACCGGGTGAGGCAAGGGAGCCCCAGGTCTGGAAGTCGATCACGGTGTCGAAATAGCCCGAGAGCATGCGCGGCGGCGCGACGGACACGAGCCAGAACCCGATCAGCGCAACCAGGTTCGTGAAGAGCAGGACCGAACGGATCGCTCGGTAGCGCAGCGGGTGCTTCACGTAGAGCCAGATGAGGACGCCAATGGTGACGACGAAGTGAAGCGTCGAGTAGTAGTAGTTGCACACGTAGGCGAGCCACGCATGATGGTCGACGACGTGGTTGAGCCATCGCTCGATGTCGAAGCCCCACGAGTGCTCGAAGGAAAGGATCCATCGGGCCCGGTCGAAGGCACCCGCCTCGTGGCTGGGTACGGCGTTGCGGACCAGCGAGTAGAGGAAGTACACGATCGCGATGAACGCGATCTCCTGCCACCAGCGTGGCGGCCGGACGGCGCGGACCCGCGCCGCCACTGCGCTGAAACGGGTGGCGCGCAACTCCGTCACGCCGCCACTCCTCGTCACACTCACCGTCATTCCCCCGGGCGCGACAATTCTGCCAGATTTCGCGGGACAGGGCAGAACCGTGCCGGTCGACGGCGCGTCCAAATCACATGACCGCAACCTCCGGCCGTGCGCCGTATCGCTCAGTTGCCGCTTCCGCCTGCATCGCCGCACTGCTTGCTGCGGCGGGCTGCGGCGGCTCATCGAGCGGCGGCGGACCGGTGCCCACGGAGCCCAATGCCGTGCTCGTCGGCAAGTCGCAGCCGGTCAAGCCAGGCTCGTTGACCGCCTCGGACGTCGCCGCGTCGAACACGGCTTTCGGTCTCGATCTGTTCGCGAAGCTCTGCGCCAAGTCGCCGAACGGCAACCTCGTCGTCTCACCGGCGAGCGCCGCCCAAGCGCTTGGCATGGTCGACGCCGGGGCCGGTGGCGATACCCAGAAAGCCGTGGCCAAGATGCTGCACGTCCCGTCGTGGAGCCCGGACCTGGTCGCCGCATTGCACGCGCAGGCGGCTGCGCTGTCAGACGTGAACCAGGTGAAGGTGAGCAACCACGTCTTCGAGCAGAGGGGGGTCGTGCCGACCCAACAGACGTTGAACGATCTCAAGACGGCGTACGACGCGGATCTGCGACAGCTCGACTTCGCGGATGAGCCAGCCGCCACGGATCAGATCAACAAGGTGATCAGTGATGACACGGATGCCCTGATCCCCAAGCTGTTCGACGGCCCGCTCGACGCCTCAACCCGCTCGGTGCTGGCGAACGCGATCCTGCTCGACGCGAAGTGGACCCAACCGTTCTCGGACTCGCAGCCGGGCGCCTTCCACGCGTCGGATGGCGATGTCACGACGCCGATGATGGACAACACCGAAGGATCGTTCGCCAGCCGGACCGCGGGTGGCTGGACCTCGGTCACCCTCCCGTACGAAGGCGGCAAGCTCGAGGCGGTGGCGATCCTGCCGGACGCGTCTGGTGCGGGTACGTCGGAAAGCATGGGCGGCGCTGGTCTGTCACCGTGCGCTGCCCCGTCCACGCAAGCGCTCACCGACCTCACCTCCGGGCCGTCGACCAGCGTGGGCGTTGTGATGCCGAAGTTCAACCTGTCGCAGACGCTCCCGCTGACCCAGACACTCGCCGCCATGGGATTGCCGCTGATGGGCGACTACACCGGTCTGGGCGAGGGGATCAACCAGATCAGCCAGGTGATCCAGAAGGTCGTGATGAAGGTCGACGAGAAGGGCACCAAGGCGGCCGCCGCGACCGGCGTCGTCATGACCGAGTCGGCGCGGATCGGTCTGCCAACCGTCGTCACCTTCGATCGGCCTTTCCTCCTCGTGCTGCAGGACACGACGACCCACACGCCGTTGTTCCTGGCTCGGGTCGCGAATCCCGCTGGCTGAGCCCAAGATCGAGATTTCACGCCGATAAAAGGCGCGCTCGTGCCCCACCTGTCGGATTTCTGACTATGTGACGGCTGCGGCTAGTGATCCGAAATGTCCGAGTTCTACCGTCGCCTGCATGGGGGCAGGGGGAAGGTCTGTCGCGGACCGGCAGTCGGCGCTCGCGCCGTACGTGCCGCGGCTCGTCGTCGACTGGCTGGACCAACATCCTGAGCAGGTCTATCGCAGCGTTCCCGGCACCTGCGTCTTCGCGGACATCTCGGGGTTCACCAAGCTGACCGAGCGGCTCGCCAAGCGCGGCAAGGGTGGCGCCGAGGAGATGGGCGAGCTGCTCAACCGGACCTTCGACGACCTCCTAACGGCGGCCTACGACTACGGCGCCAACCTCGTGAAGTGGGGCGGCGACGCCGTACTGCTGCTGTTCGACGGCGACCGGCACGCGACGCGAGCGGCCCGAGCGAGCTGGGCGATGCAGGAAGCGATGAAGCGGATCGGGCGGCTGGAGACCTCATGCGGGGTCGTGCGGCTCGGCATGTCGATCGGCATCCACACGGGCGAGTTCGACATGCTGCTGGTCGGCAGCCAGTATCGCGAGCTGATCGTCACCGGACCGGCCGCGACCCTCACTGCGCACATGGAGAAGGTTGCCGGCCGCGGGCAGATCATCCTCAGCGACGCCACGAAAGCTCAGCTCCCGCCGCACTGCGCCACGACGTCCGTGCTCGACGGCTGGCGGCTCACCCGCCCGCCTGACGTGCCACAGTCGCCCAACCGGTCGCGAAAGCGCTCTGCGGTCTCGCTGGGGGAGGCGTTCTGCGAGCCGATGCGCGAGCATCTCGAGAGCGGCATGGTCGACCACGAGCACCGCAACATCACCGTGGGGTTCATCGAGTTCTCCGGGGCCGACGAGCTGGCTCGACGTGACGGCCCGGCGGCGCTCGCCGAAGCGGTCGCCCACGTCGTCGACACGGTGCAGCAGGCGGCGGCGGAGAACAACGTCGCGGTCCTCTCGACCGACCTCTGCGAGGACGGCGGCAAGATCATCGTGATCTCGGGCGCACCGCGTGCGGTCGGCGACGACGAGGCGCGTGTTCTGTCGACCGTACGGCGGGTCGTGCGGCCCGGTGGCCGGCTGTTCCTGCGCGCTGGCGTCAACTCCGGCGCCGTGTTCGCCGGCGACTACGGCCCGCACTACCGACGCGTCTACTCCGTGACCGGCGACTGCGTGAACCTCGCGGCTCGACTCATGGCGAAAGCCGGCGCGGGACAGATCATCGCGATGCCCGCAGTCATCGCGAAATCGCGCACGTCGTTCGAGACCACCCGGATGCTGCCGTTCCACGTGAAGGGCAAGAGCGATCCGATCGAGGCGCTGCTGGTCGGCGATCTCAAGCACGTCAGCGGGGTTGGGCGGACCGATCAGATCCCGCTGATCGGCCGCGACACCGAGCTGGCACAGCTCCTCGATCTCGCGGCAGCCGCTGCTGAGGGGCGGGGCAGCGTCGTCGAGGTGGTCGGGGCCCCAGGCATCGGCAAGTCTCGGCTGCTCGAGGAGTTCGTCGAGCGATCCGGCGCCAGGCCGATGTGGGCCAACGGCGAGATCTACGGCGGCACCACGCCGTACCGTCCGATGCAACAGCTGCTCCGCCACACGCTCGGACTTCCGGAGGACGTCGACGACCTGACGATTGCCGGTTTCCTCGCCGAGCTGACGGCCGGGTCTGCGCCGGACCTGCTGCCGTCACTGCCGCTGGTCGGAGTCGTTGCCGGCATCGACCTGCCGGACACCGACGAGGTCGCGGCGCTCGACCCGAAGATCCGCAAGGCCCGCCTCGAGTCGGTGACGAGTGATCTGCTCGGGCGGCTCCTGACGATGCCGATCGTCATGATCTTCAACGATCTCTACCTGATGGACGACGCCACGGTCGACTTCCTGAAGCGGTTGGCCGCCGACGTCGCGGACCGGCCGTGGGTCATCGTGACGACCCGTCGGCCGGACTCGTCCAGTCCGTTCACGAAGTCACAGCGCGTCACCAGGATCGCGCTCGAGCCGCTGTCGATCGAGTCGGCGACAGAGTTGCTCGCGGCTGCGAACGACCGGATGCCGCTGCCGCCCCACCGAGTGCGTCAGCTCGCCGAGCGGGCTGGTGGCAACCCGCTGTTCCTCCGAGAGCTGATCGCCGGCGCGATGGCAGGTCATGACCTCGACAGCCTGCCGGACTCGGTCGAGGGTGTCATCGCGATGCGCATCGACCGGCTCCCGCCGGAGCGGCGGCGACGGCTTCGATCGGCGTCTGTCCTGGGCATGACGGTCGACCCCGACCTGCTCGCCGAGGTGCTGGGTGATGAGGAGAAGGTCGATGCCGAGTTCATCGGTGAGCTCGACGAGTTCCTCGCGCCGGACGGCGACGGCAAGTGGCGATTCGTTCACCACCTGGTCCGCGCGACGGCCTACGAGGGCCTTCCGTACCGGCGCCGCGCGAGCCTGCACGCGCAGACGGCGTCGATCCTCGAGGCTCGGGCGGAAGGACGCGAGGACACTTACGCCAACCTGCTGTCGGTTCACTGCTTCTACGGCGAGCGGTACTCCTGCGCGTGGCACTACAGCCGGATCGCTGGGATGCGGGCACGCGAGCACTACGCGCTGACGGAGGCGACGGAGAACCTCACCCGCGCGATCGAAGCGGCCGAGCGGCTCGACGAGGTCGACAGCGGTGAGATCGCCGAGGTCGACGAGGCGCTGGCCGGTGTCTACATCGATCTGGGGGAGTACGCGCTCGCTGAGAACGCGCTCGCGCATGGCCGGCGCTATGTGCGCGACGACCATTACTGGCTCACGCGGCTGCGTGTGAAGACTGCGAACCACCGCGAGCAGTCCGGCCAGTACAACGACGCGCTGCGCTGGGTGACGAAGACCAATGGCATGTTGCGTGGCCGCCAGGATCCGGAGTCGAGCCGGCTGCGCGCACGGCTGGCCGACATCGCCGCCGTTGCGCGGTATCGGCAAGGCCGCTACGCATCCTCGATGCGATGGGCGGCGATCGCCGTCGCCGAGGCGAAGCGTGGTGGTGACCGTCGCACCGAGGCGCGTGGGCTCGAGCTCGAAGCTCTCGCAGCCGCCACGTCCGGCCAGCCATGGGAGGACGCCAGCTTCGAGTACGCCCTCGCGGTCTACCACGAGCTGGGCGACCTGCCGGCGAAGGCGCTCTGTTACAACCGGTATGGGGCCTGCGCCTACTACGCCGGACGGTGGGACGACGCGGTTGACCTCTACGTGCAGGCGGAGCGCGCGTACTGGCGCGTCGGCCGCGAGTACGACGCCGCCGTCAACGCCGCGAACCGGGCCGAAGTCCTTGTGCAGCAGGGGAATCTCGATGAGGTGACCGAGATCGTGTCGGCCGCATCCAAGGTCTGGATCGCGACTGGAGCGACCAGTGCGTTGGCGTTCGGTGCCGTGCTGCTCGGTCGCGCCGCGTTGGCGCGCGGCGAGTGCACCGAAGCGCTCGGCCACCTTCGTGAGGCACGGATGCTCTGCGTCGGTCTCGGCGAGATCGACGAGGTCGCGACGATCGACAGCGTGATCGCCCAGTGCCACCTGCGTCGCGGCGATGTTGTTGCTGCGCTGCAGGCGGCGGAGACAGCGCTGGCAACGGCCGACGGTCGCGGCGGGCCGGGCACACCGCTGTTGCTGCGGGTGCGCGGCGAAGCGCTGGTCGCAATGGGCGAGCCTCGCCTCGGCCGATTCGCACTGCGGGAGAGCCTGCTCGACGCCCGGCGGCGCGAGGCGAAGCACGAGATTGCGGCTGCCCTCGACGCACTGCTCCGCACCTCCGCACAGTCCTCAGGTGCTGAGCGAAGCGCGTGGATCCGTGAGCACCACGAGCTCACTCGGCTGCTCGGCATCGTGTCGAACGAGCCCGACGTCGATCTCGTCGAAGTCAGCGCCAACGCCTGATCGCCGCTCGCGACCGGCGAAACTCTGCACGACATGCGTGAGCCCCGGCCAGATGGCCGGGGCTCACGCGGTTGCGGCCGGTGGTGCTGTCAGCCGCCGATGTGCGGGTCGCAGTCGCGGTTCACGGGCTCCTCATCGAGCACCCAGCTCACCTGCGGCGGGTTGCTGCCGCTGGCCGGGGTGTACGTCTGGCTGATGACGCACGGCGAGTTCGACCGGTTGGCGTTGCACTGCGGAAGCAGGCCCAGGTACCCGTGGTACTGGCTGTTGTACGGCACTGGGCGGACGCCACCGGCGTAGTCGCTGGACGTACCGGTCCAGTGACCGTTGGACGGGTAGTACCCGTTGAACCGCAACGTGGACAGGTAGCAGAGGTGCGGCGGAGGCGTGGTCGGGTGGGCATTGTGGAACGCCGTCGCCGCGTTGCCGAAGATGGAGTAGGAGATCGTCTTCTGCACGTCGTTCGCGCTGACCGTGTAGTTGCCGAGCTCTCCGGCGTTGGGGGTCGTGCACGGGAGCACGTTGCCGCCGAGGTAGGCGTCGATCGTGTCCTGTCCCCTGGACGGAGTCGCTTGCACCCGGAGGGTGGCGGAGCCGTCATCGGCGTACAGGGTGCCGGTGTCACACGGCTGGCCGGCCGCACACGTGGTGTGGCTCTGACTGCCTTCCGTGGCGACCAGGTGCACCGAGACGGGAGTCGTCCCGCTGCTGCCGCTGGTCACGCTGTCGCCGTTGTAGGTCGCGGTGACCGTGTGGTCACCGCGCGGCAGCGCCGTGGTCTGGAACGTCGCGACGCACGGTGTCAACACACATGAGTCCATCGGCGACGTACCGAGCACGGTGTCATCGACCGAGAAGGTGACGGTGCCGGTCGGCGTGACCCCAGCGCTGTTCAGGCCGGTGATGGTGGTCGACGACGTCAGGGTGACGTTCTGCCCGACGTTCGACGTCGCCGGATTCGCCGAGACGGTCGTGTTGGTGGTCAGCACTCCGGCCGCGGACGCTGACGACAGCAAGGCGCTCGGCGCGAAGGCCGTCACGGCCACCGCGGCGATCGTGACGGGCACGGCGCGCGCAATGAGGCGCCGACCGCGTCGGAACTTGGTTTGATGCATGGGCTTCATCCCTCCCCGGATGCGGCATCACGTAGGCAGCGTGCCGTCGATCAGAGGCCATGGTGGACCGCCGGGATAAAAGGGGCATTTCGGCGACGTGTTTGCTGTCGCGGATCAGACAGATTGCGGTGCGAAACTTCGCAAACCGGGCGATCAGTCCGCGGCGGAGGGCGCTGGCAGGTCCTTGCCGAATCGCTTCCCGACGAACCGGAACGCCCAGCTGACTGCGGCATCGAAGCCGCGATCGGGGAGCACGGCGAGGAGGAGGAGCACCGGCTTCGCGCCACCACCGACGGCGTAGCGCACCCGAGGTCGACGCCGAGAGACAGCCCGCCCGATCGCCTTGGCGACCACGCTCGGAGGCGAGGCGAGGCGTGGGTTGCCGTCGGTGAAGTTGAGGATGGCTGCACTGTCGCGCGCCTGCTCGGCGTAGGCGGTGTGACCCGAGGTCTTCACCAGCCCGTCGGCGGCAATGGCACTCCATTCGGTGGCGATCGCGCCCGGCTCGATGACGACGACCTTGATGCCGAACGGCTTCACCTCGACCCGCAGCGAGTTCGACAACCCTTCGACCGCGTACTTCGTTGCGTGGTACCACGCGCCGAGCGGCTCCCAGATCTTCCCGCCGACGGAGGACACGTTCACGATGTAGCCGTCACCCTGTGCGCGCATGTGCGGCAGCACCAGCTGGGTCAGCCGCGCGAGGCCGAAGATGTTGACCTCGAACTGGTACTTGGCCTCGTCCATCGGCACGTCTTCGAGGGCGCCGTAGGAGCCGTAGCCCGCGTTGTTGACGAGTACGTCGATCCGACCGGTCTCGGCGACGATCTGCTCGCTGCCCGCGACCATCGACGCGTCATCCGTGACATCCATCTTCAGCACCTTGACCCCGGCATCCGCCAGCGCGGTCATGCGCTCCACGCGCCGCGCCGCGCCGTACACCGTGAAGCCCAGCTCCTTGAGGCGAAGCGCAGTCGCTTCACCGATTCCGGAGGATGCCCCGGTCACCAAAGCAGTCTTGGTCGCCACATTCGCCCCCAATTCCGACGGGTATGACGAGACCCTACGGCGTGCGCCCATCGCAGTGGTGGGGAGCGCCGTACGCTCGATGCCATGCCCATCACCATCACGCATTGGGTCGACGGCAAAGCCGTCGCGAGCGAGTCTGGGCGCACCTCGCCAGTTTTCAATCCGGCGACCGGCGAGCAGACCGGCACCGTCGGGCTGGCTGACCTCGGCGAGGTCGACACGGCTGTCGCGACGGCGGCTGTGGCGGCGAAGGAGTGGCGCCGGGCGTCGCTGTCCCGGCGGGCGGCTGTGCTGTTCGCCTTCCGCGAGCTGCTGCACCGCCGCGAGACCGAGCTGGCCGCGATCGTCACCGCGGAGCACGGCAAGGTGCTCGCCGACGCGCTCGGTGAGATCGCTCGAGGCCTCGAGAACGTCGAGTTCGCGACCGGCGTTCCCTCGCTGATGAAGGGCGGCTTCTCCGAACAGGCCGCCACGGACGTCGACGTGTACTCGATCCGGCAACCACTCGGCGTCGTCGCCGGCATCACGCCGTTCAACTTCCCCGTCATGGTGCCGCTGTGGATGTGCGCCAACGCCATCGCCACCGGCAACTCCTTCATCCTGAAGCCCAGCGAGAAGGACCCGTCGGCGTCGCTGTTCCTGGCCCAGCTGTGGAAGGACGCCGGGCTCCCCGACGGCGTGTTCAACGTGGTGCAGGGCGACAAGGTGGCGGTCGACGCGATCCTCGCGCATCCAGACATCGCGGCCGTGAGCTTCGTCGGCTCCACCCCGATCGCGCGGTACATCTACGAGACGGGCACCGCCAACGGCAAGCGGGTGCAGGCGCTTGGCGGCGCGAAGAACCACATGCTCGTGCTGCCGGACGCCGACGTCGACATGGCTGCTGACGCCGCCGTGTCGGCGGCGTACGGCGCCGCCGGTGAGCGCTGCATGGCGATCTCGGTGGCGGTCGCGGTCGGCGATGTCGGTGACCGCCTGGTCGACGCGATAGCGGCTCGACTGCCGAAGCTGAAGATCGGCAATGGTGCGGAGCCGGACGTCGACATGGGACCGCTCATCACGGCGGAGCACCGCGACCGGGTGGCTGGATACATCGGCGCAGGTGCTGCGGCCGGTGCCACGGTCGTGGTCGACGGCCGCGATGCTGAGGTGCCGAGCGAAGGCTTCTTCCTCGGTACGACGCTGCTCGACAACGTGAGCACCGAGATGTCGGTCTATCGCGACGAGATCTTCGGTCCGGTGTTGTGCGTCGTACGAGCCGAGACCTACGACGACGCGATGGAGATCATCAACGACAACGCCTACGCCAACGGCGTCGCGATCTTCACGCGCGATGGGGGAGCGGCGCGACGCTTCCAGTTCGACGTCGAGGTTGGCATGGTGGGGATCAACGTCCCGATTCCGGTTCCCGTGGCCTACTACTCCTTCGGTGGCTGGAAGGCCTCGCTCTTCGGCGACCAACACATGTACGGACCAGAGGGCATCAACTTCTACACGCGGGGCAAGGTCGTGACCTCTCGCTGGCCAGACCCGGCCGAGTCGCAGATCGACCTCGGCTTTCCCCGGACTCGCTGACCCGGGCAGGAATCGGACAGCGGGGCGCGAACTTCTACGGTGTGCCCCAGACACGTTCCCTCGTTGCTGCTGCCCTCGTGCTTGTCACCGCGGGCAGCCTTGCTGTCACCCACCCGGCGTCCGCTCTCGGCCAGCCGAGCTCGAACGCGGTCAGCCTGCCATCTGGCGTGACGGTCAGCGATGTCGCGCAAGCCCGCAAGTCCGCGCCGGTCGTCCTCAACGGTGCGCAGATCGCTGGATGGGCGCAGCCCGCTGCGGTGGGCGTTGCGGCGCCGTACCCGTCCGGGATCTCCGACGAGACGGGGAACGGTGCGCCCGCGTTGCCCGGCGAGGGGCTGCGCTCCGCTCACAACGGCACGATCGAGGTGCCGCCGAACGTGCCCGGCGTCCCGGACATCAACCCGAGCCAGGTCGCGGCCTACACGTGGACCAGCACCGGGTGGCAGCAGGTGCCCGTGCAGGTCGACGAGATGTACCCGAACTTCCTCGCCAACGGCCGGTCGTCCTTCGGGATCTACTCCGGCACCGACACCGAGCTGACCTACGCCTGGGCGCACGATGCCCATGACGTGGGTGCCGAGTCGTGGAAGCGACTATTCCCTTCGCCCCTGGTCGATCCCGCCCCAGCAAACGGCGCGTGCCTGTCTCGGTTCGCTCGCTCGATCAAAGAGGTCAACGCCGCGATCGATGCCGGGCTGATCACGCTCGGCGCAGGTGAGACGGCCGCCGACTACTTGTCATCGGCGTCGGACCCGCAGAAGTGGTTCGACACCGACGACCAGCTGTCGTTCATGGCCAGCGACGCGGGTGGGCAGGCGCCGATCGGCCAGGCTCCGCCGTCGGGCGCGACCAACGCGCAGACCGTCACGGTCGTCGACCCGGTCACACAAGTGACCCGGTACGTCTACCTGTTCACCCAGCCTGGCGGTTCGGCGTTCACCGCACGCACCGGCTACGTCCACATGACGCCGAACGTCGGTTCCGGCAAGTGGATCGACCGCTACTCCTTCGCCAAGGGCGCCCCGGACGCGATCGGCCTGAGCAACGGCGGCTACGGCCCGAACCTGCCGGAGTGGGTCTGCGACACCGCCCCGGGCAACGACGGCGGCTATCCCGCGGGCAACGCTGCACGGGCCAGCACGGACGCCAACCCGCGTGACAACTTCACCGTCAGCACTCCGACGTATCAGATCCGGACGGCTGGCCGCTGGCTCGTCAACGGCCTGCACGTCGCGGGACCTGGCACGCCCGGCCGGTACGGGAGCAATGTCATCGCCCGGTGGAAGGGCCGCGCGTTCCAGCAGAGTCCTGACTCCTCGGTGTCGCTGGTGGGCTTCGAAGACGAGCAGGTCAACTGGGAGATGAACTCCTCGCTGCTCGGCTGGCGGTCCGGGCCGGTGCGCGCCATCCGCGAGGTGTGGGGTGCCGACTCGGGCACCAACACGACGAAGACGGAGTTCTACTACCGCGACGCCGACGTCTTCAACTACCACCTGCGGGTGCACCCGATCCCGCCTGACGGGCTCTACACCGACTGGGACTACCGCCCAGGCATCGCGACGAAGTACTACAACCTGATGACCTCAGGCGGCGTGGCGATCGACGGCCAGGCGGACAACGTCGGCGAGATCGACAAGGTCGGCGACCAGAATGTCGAGACCAACGTCTGTGACCCGAGCTTCGCCATCTGCTCCGCGGTCGACAACCCGGAAGAGGTGGCCGGCAAGGGATTCGGCCTCGTCTACGAGTTCGAGCTCACGGGAGCTACTGCCGCCGCAGGCAACGTCGCGATCCTGCCGTACTACCGCGACGACGCCTGCTTCGACGACGGCACCGGCGATTCGCCGGCACAGCGGCCGTGGCCAGGCGAGGCGAGCACCGATCCGAGGGTGCGAGCGGGTTATGTCGAGTACTGGCAGCACTACTGGGACAGCCATCCCCGGGTGCAGAAGTTCGCGCGGCCGACCGACTACACCGACCTCGTCTGCGACCCCGCGAAGGCCGTGAACGGCAATCCGTTCGCCAGCCGGACGACGCCGCCGTGGCAGATCATGCCGTTCCAGGGCGCGATCGCGGAGCACGGCGTGCACTTCCTCGCGACCCAGGACAGCGACAACACGTTCGGCCCCAGCAGCACCGACGAGGTCGACGGTCAGCAGTGGCGGTTCGAGGTGCCCATGCAGTCGCCGACCAACGTGCTGGTGCCCTACGGCCTCAACGTCTCGGCTCGGCTCGCCGCGATCGCAACGCCCGGGATCCTGTAGCGCCTGCTTTCGTGGCGTGACGGGTTGGGCCCGCTCGATCTCCTCAGGCTGGCACCGAACTGGGCAAGGCGGACTAGCGGCGACCTGTCAATTGTGCCTATTTGTGCGGACAGATAGGCGATCTCAGGCCGAATCGTCACCGGGGGACGAGATCCGCCCATAAAGTCCGTGCTGCCCGATCTTCGCCGCGTGGTCCCCAGCCAGAGTAGGAGCCTGCGACATGCCGCTCCAGTGCACGAGTTGCCAGACGGTCAGCCCCGACGGTGCGAAGTTCTGCCTGGAGTGCGGCACCCCCTTCGCCCGCTGCTGCCCGCAATGCGGCACGGCGGGCGCTGGAAAGTTCTGCGGCGAGTGCGGCACGCCGCTGGCCGGCGGCGCTGCGGCGACCGGCATCCCGAGGCAATCGACGCCGTCGTCTCGCGAGCCGGTGTCGGAACGTCGTACGACGACCGTGCTGTTCGGCGACCTCGTCTCCTTCACCACCCTCTCCGAGGCGCGTGACCCCGAAGAGGTGCGCGAACTCCTGTCGGCGTACTTCGCGGTGGCGCGCAAGGTCGTCGAGCGTTACGGCGGCACGATCGAGAAGTTCATCGGTGACGCGGTCATGGCGGTGTGGGGCGTACCGGTCGCACACGAGGATGACGCTGAGCGCGCGGTGCGCGCCGGCTTGGATCTTGCCGCCGAGGTGGAAGCACTAGGCGCGAGCGTCGGCGCCACGGGGCTCGCGATGCGAGTCGGCGTGGTCACCGGATCGGTTGCGGTGACCCTTGGCGCAGTCAACGAAGGCATGGTCGCCGGCGACGCGGTCAACACCGCGGCACGAGTGCAGTCCGTCGCCGAGCCAGGCACGGTGTGGACCGATGGGGAGACCCGGTCGCTGACCGAATCCGCAATCGCGTACTCCGACATGGGCGCACACGAGCTCAAGGGCAAAGCCGAGCCCGTACAGCTGTTCCGCGCGGACGCGACGATCGCCGGCATCGGCGGGGCGCAACGCGTCGACGGCTTGGAAGCGCCGTTGACCGGCCGCGACCGCGAGCTTCGGGCCATCAAGGAGCTGTTTCACGCGGTGGAGGCGGACGGGCGGTCCCGGCTTGTCCTCGTCGAGGGCCACGCCGGTACCGGCAAGACGCGGCTCGGATGGGAGCTGTTCAAGTACGTCGACGGACTGTCGAGTCTGTTCTTCTGGCAGAACGGCCGCAGCCTGAGCTACGGCGACGGGGTCGCGTTCTGGGCGTTCGCCGAGATGATGCGCAGCCGATTCGGACTGCTCGAGGACGACGAGCACGCGCAGGTGGCCGCGAAGGTACGCGAGGGCGTGGCGACCGTGGCGGCCGATCGTTCAGAGGTCGAGTGGCTGACGCCACGGCTGATGGCGTTGCTCGGAGCGAATGAGGACCGGCAGAGCTTCCAGCGCTCGGACCTGTTCGCCGCGTGGTCCACCTATCTCGAACGGTGGGGCGGCACCACCCCCATCGTGTTGTTGTTCGAGGACATGCAGCATGCCGACGCCGGCATGCTCGACTTCGTCGACTACCTACATGAGAACAGCAATGCGCGCTTGTTCCTCATCGTGTGCGGTCGTCCCGACCTGCGTGCGCGGCGCGGTTCGATCGGGTCTGGCAACCATCGCAGTCTGATCACACTTTCACCGCTCGACGACCTCGCGATGGCGGAGCTGGTGGACGGTCTTGTTGCCGACCTCCCGCCGCGCGCCCGGACCGCCATCGTCACGCGGTCAGAGGGCGTGCCGCTGTACGCAGTGGAAACCGTCCGGTCGTTGATCGACCAGGACGCGGTGATTCCACGCGACGGGCACTACGTCTTCGATGACCCGGACGGTTCCAAGGTTGACTTGGCGCAGCTCGCCGCTCCGACCAGCCTGCACACCCTCATCGCGGCGCGGCTCGACGCCCTGACCCCCGCGGAGCGTCGGGTGGTCCAGGACGCCAGCGTCTTGGGAATGTCATTTCGACAGTCAGGCGTCGAGAAGCTGTCGGACCTGCCGGCCGCTGACATCGACATCGCGATGCTCGGCCTGGTGCGCAAGGGCGTCCTCGAGGCACAGCTCGACCCACGTTCACCTGAGCTCGGTCAGTACCGCTTCCTCCAGGCTCTCGTACGTGAGGTCGCCTACAGCACCCTTGCGCGCAAGGACCGGAAGTCCCGCCACCTCGCGACGGCAGACCATCTCGCCAGCGACGGCGAGGCAACCGAGACGTTCGCGGGCATCATCGCGCAGCACCTCCTCGACGCTCTCGAGGCGAGCGGACCGACCGAACCGGATCGACCCGAGATCACCGGTCGTGCCCGCACCTTGCTGATCGTGTCTGCGGAGCGAGCCGAGGCACTGGGCTCCTCCGAGGAGGCGCTCCGATCCACTCTCGCCGCGCTGTCGCTCGAGCCCATGCCACCACTGCGGGAGCTTGCTGAACTGCACGAGCGGGGCTCGCGGCTGGCCGCGAAAGCTGGAGAGTACGAGCGCGCGGTCACCCTGGGCATCGAAGCAGCCGCCGGCTATGCCTCGCTCGGTGACGAGGTGGCCCGAGCCCGCGCCACAGTGGACCAGGCCAACGCGGTGCGGCTCGCCGGAAGGACCGAGGAATCCATTCAGCTGCTCCAGCCGATCTATGACCAGTTGGCCGACCGGTCCGACATCGACGATCTGCTGTTCGAGCTCACGCGGCGGTTGGGCAGCGCCTACCGCGGCGCCGGCGACATGGACAACGACCATCGCGTCACGATGACGCTGATGAAGGTGGCCGAGCGGATCGGCGACCCGGCTCGGCTCGTGACCGCGCTCAATGCCGTCGCCATCAATCTCATCGATCGCGGCGGGCCGACGGCGTACATGGCGCTGCTGCAACACTGCATCCAGATCGCTCGAGACGAGCACCTCGTGGCTGAGCTCGGCCGCTCACTGGGGAACTTCCTGGCCGAGCTCTACTCCCGCGATCTCGCGTCCGCCCTCGAGCTCGCTCCCGAAGCCGTGGCCACCTGCCGCCAGGCCGGCGACCGCCAGTACACCGAGAACGCTCTGACCAACGCCTCCATCGCCTCGTGGCTCGGGTGCAGGTGGGACCTGCTGATGACGACGGCGGACGAGTGGTTCGACACCCACACACCGACCCCCTTGTGGGGCACCATCGGAGTCGTTCGGATGCTTGCCGCGCGGGAGATGAACCTTCCGTTGCGGACGACGGAATACCCGGACAGTGACGATGTCTACGAGCAGCACGGAGCTCGGCTCTCTGCCGCCTTGTTGCGAGAGGCCGGCGGCGATCTTGTCGGCGCCGCAGCGGACGCGGCAGCGTCGCTGCGCCGCACCTACGGGGATGGGTCGGTCTTCGACGACTTCGAGGTCTCCTGGGCGCCGGTCGTCGAGATGCAGCTCGCGATCGGAGACGTCGCGACCGCCGAAGCACTGCTTGCTCTCCCGCCGGCCTTGAACACACGGGCGCGCGGCCCGCTGGCGCAGGCGCAGGCGGCGCGCCTGCACGGCCTAGTCGCGATGAGAAGCGGTGAGGATCCGGTGAACCTCCTGACGAAGGCGGAGCGTGAGTTCGCATCGTACGGCGCGCCGTTCTACCTCGCGCGAACCCGCCTCGAGCTGGGCACCTGGCTGCTCGAGCACGGGCAGGAGACGGAGGCCGCGGCGCTGTTCGATCTCGCGCGGTCGGCGTTCGCCGAACTCGGCGCGGTGCGTTCCATGTCGGAGCTCGCCACGCTGATGGGTGCCGACGAGCGCGTGCCGGTCGGTGTTTCATGAGCGCCGCGCATGCGCGCTCGAGCGCGACCTATCGAAGCATCCTGGCGGTCCGCGACTTCCGCGCGTTGGTGTGCGGACTCATGGCCTCCCAACTCGGCGACTGGCTCTACAACGTCGCACTCCTGGTCTACGTCTTCGACCAGACCCACTCGCCAACGTGGGTCGCACTGGCCACGATGATCCGCTTGGTGCCGATCGCGGTGCTCGGACCATTTGCGGGCGTGGTCGCCGATCGTTGGGACCGTGTCACCGTGATGATCAGGTCCTCGCTGCTGCAGTGGTTCGTGATGGCGGTGATGGCGGTGGTCGTTGCCCATGACGGGCCGGCAATCGTGGTGATCCTGCTCGCTGGCCTGAACACCATGACCGGCGCCGCCACGCGTCCGGCGGCGATGGCCTCGATCCCCACCCTCGTCGGGGAGGCGGGGCTGGCGCCGGCGAACGCGCTGCTCAACACCGTCGCGAACGTAGGCATCGTCGGCGGTCCGGCGCTCGGTTCGGTGGTGCTGCTCACTGGCAAGCCCGTCTACGCGTTTGCGTTCAACCAGGCCTCATTCCTCGCGAGCGCGCTTGCGTTCGCCTGCATCCGCACCCGCGTACCCGGGCTCGACCACACCACTGCACCGAACGCGTGGGGGCAGTTCACCGACGGCATGCGTGCCGTGAAGGAGACGCCGTACGTTCCCGTCGTCACGTTCCTGACGTTCATCGGCGCCTTCACGTACGGCGCGCAGACCGTCCAGCTCGTCGTCTACGTGCAGCATCAACTGGGCCTGTCCGCCGATGGCTACGGCTACTTGCTCGGAGCCAGCGGCGCAGGCGGTGTCATCGGCGCCACGGTGAGCAACCGGCTCGCGGCCCGCGCTCGGATCGCCGTACCGCTCATCATCGGTGGCATCGTGTTCACCGGCAGCCAACTGATGTTCGCCAGCACCTCGTTGGTCGCGTTGGCCATCGCCGTCGCGCTGATCTCCGGTGCCGGGATGGTCATCTCGGACGTCGTCTCTGAGACGGCGATCTCTCGCGCCGCCCCCGGCGAACTGATGGGTCGGATCTTTGCCTCCTACGACGGCATCACCGTCGGGGGGATGGTCCTCGGCGCTCTCATCGCGGCGCCGGTCCTCAAGGCCGCAGGCACGCGGCCCAGCCTGGTGATCCTGGGCGGTCTGTCGATCGCCGCGACGCTCGCGTGCCTACCCGTCCTACGGAGACTTGACCAGCGGACCGCGGGTGCCGTGGAGGCGTTGGAGCCGACCGTGCGCGTGCTCTCGACCTTGACCGTGTTCACCGGTGCCTCTGCCTCGACGCTGCAACGGCTTGCGGCCGCGGCCGCAAGGCTGCAGGTCGGCGCCGGAATGGTTGTCGTGCAGAAGGGTGATCCGGCGGACGCCTTCTACGTGTGTGTGGACGGCTCGCTTGCCGTGACTGCCGGTCGCGGTCGGCGCGGCGAGTTGCTGGCGATGCTCGGGCCGGACAGCTACTTCGGCGAGATCGGGATCATCGAGGGTGTCCCGCGGACTGCGACCGTCGCGGCGGTCACTGACTGCACGTTGCTGCGCGTGTCGGCGGAAGACTTCCGTGATGCGTTGACCGATGCGCCGGCCGGTATGCGAACCCTGGCAGAGGGCGTGGTTCGCGGTCTGGCGCGAACCCACCCGCAGGTGGCGCCGGAGCAGGCAAGCCTGATTCTGGCTGGGATACCGAAGCAGGCGAGTGCGCTCGACGTCACAGATGAGGCACTACAGGTCCGGTAGCCGGGGCAGGCTGGTACTCGCGTGTACCGCTCGGGCCGTTTCGTGGAAGAATGCCCTGCGTGGCTGTAGATCATGTAGATGTTCTGATCGTTGGCGCAGGGCTGTCCGGGATCGGAGCCGGCCATCAGATCCGGGAACACTTCCCGCGCAAGACGTACGCGATCCTCGAGCAGCGCCAGGAGATCGGCGGCACGTGGAGCTTGTTCAAGTACCCGGGCATCCGCTCGGACTCGGACATGCACACGTTGGGATACCGCTGGCGGCCGTGGGTCGAGGAGAAGGCGATCGCTGACGGGCCATCGATCCTGAAGTACGTCGAGGACACGGCTCGCGAGGGCGACGTCGAGAAGCACATCCGATTCGGCAAGAAGGTCGTCTCGGCATCCTGGTCGACGCCGGACTCCCGCTGGACCGTCGACGTCGAGGACGTCGCAACCGGCGAGATCACCCAGATGACCTGTGGCTTCTACTTCTGCTGCAGCGGTTACTACAACTATGAGGAGGGCTACACCCCCCAGTGGGCCGGCGTCGAGGACTTCGAAGGCACCGTCGTGCATCCGCAGTTCTGGCCGGAGGACCTCGACTACACCGGCAAGAAGGTCGTGGTGATCGGCAGCGGTGCCACTGCCGTGACTCTCGTGCCGGCGATGGCGGCGGCCGGTGCGGCGCACGTGACGATGCTCCAGCGGTCACCGACCTACATCGTCCCGCTGCCGGAGAAGGACAAGCTCGCCAACACCTTGCGGCGCTTCCTGCCGAGCAAGTGGGCCTACGCCATCACCCGCTACAAGAACGTCGTGATGGTCACCATCAGCTTCCAGCTCAGCCGCCGCCGGCCCGAGGTCATGAAGCGGCTGATCCGCAAGATGCAGCTCACGGTGATGCCGGCGGACTACGCCTTCGAGCCGCACCTGTCCCCGTCGTACAACCCGTGGGACCAGCGGCTGTGCGTCGTACCGGACGGTGACCTCTTCATCGCGATGAAGCGCGGTGACGCCTCGATCGTCACCGACGAGATCGAGACCTTCACGAAGACCGGCGTGAAGCTCGTCTCCGGCGAGGAGCTCGACGCGGACGTGATCGTCACGGCGACCGGGCTGAACCTCCTGGCGTTCGGCGGCGTCAAGCTGACCGTCGACGGCAAGCCCGTGAACCTGCCGGACCACATGGCCTACAAGGCGATCATGCTCTCCGACGTGCCGAACTTCGCCTACGGCATCGGTTACACGAACGCGTCGTGGACGCTCAAGATCGACCTGACATACGACTACGTGTGGCGGCTGCTCAAGCACATGGACGCGACCGGTACGACGTGGTGCGCGCCGCGCCTGCGCGACACGTCGATCGAGCGCTCGCCGCTGATGGACTTCTCGTCCGGCTATGTGCAGCGATCGATCGACCAGTTCCCTCGCGCGGGCTCGAAGGCGCCGTGGAAGACGCGGATGAACTACTTCTACGACCGCCTCGCGCTCGGCAAGGGCAACGTCGACGACGGGACGATGGAGTTCGGCCGAGGTGCGGCCGCACCGGCGGAACGGGTCACCGCAGCCGCCAGCTGACCCGATTTGCGCTTTTGCTGCGGATTAGCCCCTTCGGGTTGCATTCTCGACAGTGTGTCGGGGCACGTCTAGCCTCGGACTAGGCAATGAGGAGTAGTCCCCACCCAGCCTCGAGGGGGTCCTCTGGTGGCAGACGTCGCCGACAATCCGTTCCCCGGCCGCGCGTCGGAGCTGGCCCGTGCGAGCGCGGCCCTCATGGGCGCCGTCGGCGACGTGGCGGCGATCGCGGACGTTCTGGTCGCGTCAGCGGTCGACAGCACCCGCGCGAACGCCGCCGCGATGTTCCAGCTGCGAGGCGGGCATTGGATCCGGATCGCGGTGGCGGGCGCAGCCGAGCGCCCGATCAGCTTCCCGCTGCCGCTTGCCGAGGCGCCGGTGCACCCCATCCTCGTTGCCAACACCAGCCGGGACCGCCATCCGATGTCGGTTGCTGCGCGCGCCTTCAAGACGCCGGGATACGGCATCGTCCCGATGCCACAGTGGCCCGGCGGTGACGTGCTGCTCGCGATCTCCTCAGCGGCGGCTGACGAGCTCCAGTTCGAGGACCTCTCAGTGGTCAGCATGCTGTCGATCACCGCATCGGTCGCCGCGCACCGCAGTCCGGTCGACCCGGAGCGCGCCGCGGGTGCGGTGGAGTGGCTCGCCTGGCACCAGCAGATGCTCGAAGGCATCGCCCGCGGCGTCTCTCTGGACGAGACGCTGCGCCGCGTCTGCCTCGAGGTCGAGGCGCGATACCGCGGGTGCCGGTGCTCCGTGCTGCTCGCCGATCGCAGCGACGGTGTGCTGCGCCATGCCGCCGGGCCGAGCCTGCCGCGCGAGTTCCGGGAGGCCATCGACGGTCTCCCGATCCGGGACGGTGTCGGTGCCTGCGGTACGGCAGCCGCGACGCTGCGGCCGGTCGTCGTCGAGGACACGCTGACCGACCCGAAGACCGCGGCGTTCCTCGACGTCGCGAAGCAGCACAAGCTCCGGTCTGTCTGGTCGTTTCCCTTGCTCGACGCACAGAACGCGGTGGTCGGCACGTTCGCGCTCTATCGCGACCATCCTTATGCGCCCGACGCGGAAGAGATGGCGGGTGTCGCATCGCTGGCGGGGATCGCGGGCCTCGCGATCGAGCGGTTCCGCACCGAGCGAGCACTCACCGAGGCAGCTCAGCGCGACCCGCTCACCTCGCTCGCGAACCGCTCGATGTTCAACCACCTGCTGGCGTACGCACTCAACTACTCGAGGCAGTCGCTGTCGGCGTGCGCCGTGATGCTGCTCGACCTCGACGGCTTCAAGTTCGTGAACGACAGCCTCGGTCATGCCGCAGGCGACCGGCTGCTGGTGGCCGTTGCCGACCGGCTCCGGCTGCTGCTGCCCGAAGGCTGCACGCTCGCCCGCTTCGGCGGCGACGAGTTCGTGATTCTGGTCGAGGACGCGACGCTGCAGCTCACCCACCGGATCGCGGACGCGATCGACGCGGCACTGCTCGACCCGTTCATGCTCGACGGCGGCGAGTTCTTCTTCACCACCGCGATCGGAATCGCGCTGTCCGACGGCGGCACGTCTGACCCGGACAAGGTGATCCGGGACGCGGATGCCGCGATGTTCGCGGCGAAGGGCCGCGGCCCGGGTCGGCGTGCCGTCTTCGACACCGCGCTGCGCGACCGCGCCACCGCCCGGGTGGCGATGGAGAGCGAGCTCCGGCGCGCGATTCGCGAGCACAGCCTCCGGGTCGTCTACCAGCCGTTGCTCCACATCGCGTCACGCAAGTGGTGTGGCGCCGAAGCCCTGCTCCGGTGGGACCACTCAGAGCTCGGTGCCGTTTCGCCCGCCGACTTCGTGCCACTCGCCGAGGAGCTCGGACTCGTCGGGCAGCTCGGTAGCCACGTCCTCGAGGCGGCTCTCGCCCAGGCGAAGGCATGGGAGGCAGCCGGTGTCGGCGTACCGATCGCGGTCAACGTTTCGCCGACCCAGCTGTCCGACCCGGGTGTGGTCGACGAGGTGCTCGGTGCGCTGCGCCGGTCGGGGGTTCGGTCCGATCTGATCTATCTCGAGATCACCGAGAGCGCCGTGATGGAGAGTCCGGACATCGCAAAGAAGCTGCTGATGGAGCTCCGTGATGCGGGCGTCCGGGCCGTGATCGACGACTTCGGGACCGGCCACTCGTCGATCGCACGGCTGTCGGAGCTGCCGGTCAGCGGCGTCAAGATCGACAAGAGCTTCCTGTCGAACCTCGGCAGCGACCGGTCCGCCGCCCGCATCGTCGCGGCCGTGATCGACCTGGCGCACGCGTTCGGTCTGACCGTCACCGCAGAGGGCGTCGAGTCGCCGAGTGCGCTGCGAGTGCTCGAGGATCTCGACTGCGACCAGGCCCAGGGATACCTGTTCGGCCGCCCGGGCACCCCCGACCAAGTTGCGGAGCTCCTCGCGACCTTCCCGCGTCAGTACGACGCGTCACGCACGCCGGGTCGCGCCTAGCCTGCTTCGGCAGGCGAACTGGGTTGGCTAAACCGGCTTGATCAGTTCCGGCCCGTCGTTCTTGACCGAGTTGACCAGAGGCGCGACCTCATACGTCTGGAGCGACGGATCCGGAATCGCGGCCAGCAGGTCACCGACCGCATCCGGCTCGGTGACCGACGGATCCAGCCACGGGTCGCGCAGATCAGGAGGTACGACGACCGGGCACCGGTCGTGAACGTGCCCGAGGGCGTCCTGCGCGGGCCGCGTGATCACGGTGAAGCTCCGCACCCAGCCGTCGTCGTCGTTCGGGTCGCGCCAGATCTCGTAGAGCCCGGCAAACGCGAGGATCCCGTCACCGTGCAGGTACATCGGGACCTTGCGATCCGTGGTCTTCATCCACTCGTAGTAGCCATCTGCCGGCACCAGGCAGCGGCGGCGTGACGCGGCGGCTTTGAAGGCCGGCTTCTCGAGGACCGTCTCGGAGCGGGCGTTGATCAGCCGGGCACCGATCTTGACGTCCTTCGCCCACGACGGCACGAGGCCCCAGCGCAGCGTACGGAGCTGTCGATCCGGTTCGTCGTTGACCACGCGCTCGAGCACCACGCGAGCGCCGTCGGTGGGTGCGACGTTCCAGGAAGGGTCGGGCTCCGGGTCGACGACCGAGGCGACCTGGAACTCGCGCAGCAGGTCGCCGTCATGCCGTGAGTTCGCATAGCGCCCGCACATTCTTCGTTTCTACCTGCTGACCCTGACGGCCGGTGCGGACCTAGTCAGAAAGGACGGTTTCGTGGAATCGCTTTCCCTCACCGGGCCGCTCTGATTGGGTAGCGATAACCCCGTTCTCCCATTCTGACAATGGAGTCAACAGATGCGTTTCACCGGAAGAACCGCAGCGCGGATCGGCGCGCTCGGCATCGCGGTCGCCGCGATCGCCATCCCGACGACGACGTCGCATGCTGCCGGGACACCCACCATCAGCGCCACGCCGAACGACGGCCTGCAGGGCGGCCAGACCGTCTCGGTCACCGGCACCAACCAGAAGCCGAGCGTCACCACGAACACGGCGATCGTCGAGTGCTCCGGCCTCAACCCCGACGGTAGCGACTGTGACTTCGCCCATCCGACAACGTTCACCACAGACGCGGACGGCAACATCCCTGCGACGGACGTCACTGTCCGCACCGGCGCCATCGGCACGGGCGGCAAGACGTGCCCGTCACTGACGAAGTCTGATCAGTGCTACCTCGTCGCCACCACCGATGCCAGTGACCCCACCGACGTTGCCGCGGTCAGCTTCACCCCGATCACGTTCGCGCCGGTCGTGGCGTTGACCCCGTCGAAGAACATCAAGGACGGCACCACGGTCAACGTCAGCGGCTACGGCTTCCTCGACTCGAAGAAGGGTGCCGACCTGATCGTCACCGAGTGCGCGCTGCCGCCTGGTCAGACGACCTGCGGCACCAACATCGTCTTCGCAAAGCTTGGCGCGAGCGGGCAGTTCTCGAAGGTTCCGCTGACCCTGCACACCGGGCAGCAGGGCACTGACACCTCGAGCACCTGCGAGGTCGGCACCCCGTGCCTGGTGGCTGCGACGACCGACACAAGCGGCGAGAACCCGGACCTCTCCGGTGCCGCGGGCTTCGCCTTCGTCAAGGGCCATGCGACAACGCCGCCCGCCGCCACCAAGACGACGGCCAAGTTCCACAAGAAGAGCGACAAGATCACCGGCAAGGTCACGTCGGGTGGCTCGGGCGTGAAGGGCTTGAAGACCGAGCTCGACAAGCGCAAGGCCGGTCACTGGAAGATGGTCGACTCTGCCAAGACTCACAAGGGTGGCAAGGTCGCGTACAAGCACGTGAAGAACGGCAAGTACCGCATCGCGACGCACAAGTCGAAGCACTACAAGGCGTCGCACAGCAAGCCCGTCAAGGCGAAGGTCTGACCTGACCTGACGACGCCGAAGGGCCGCACTCCCGAACGGGGGTGCGGCCCTTCGCTTTGCTCGGTGCGGTCCGCTTACTTGTTCGACCGCTCAGTGACGCTCGACGGTTCGCGCGAGGATGCCGAGGGTCGCCCGAAGCGCCGACTCCGGGACGATCGGCCACGGCAGGCCGGCGTACACGGGATCGATGTTCGACCAGTCGCAGTACGACGTGACGCGCGTGCCGCCCTCGACCGGTTCCAGCGTGTAGCCGTACACGTGCCCGATCTGCGGACGAAGCTGGCCGAGGATCGTCCACGCGATCTCACGGTCCGGCTCGTAGGTCGTGAACGTGCAGGTGACGTCGTACTTGCCGAGCTCTGGATAGTCGTTGAGCGCCTCGCGGTCCATGTGGATCACGAACGTGTCGCCGACCCCGGTCGCCGGCTCGCCAGTGAACGACTGCAACATGCCGGAGCTGTCGATGGCGACGTGGCCCTTGGGGTCGCGCAGCACGTCGAAGATCGTCGCGGGGTCCGCAGCGATCGTGCGGGCTACTTCCTGCCGGTCGGTCATGACCGGAATCGTGTCACGCGCTAGCGGCTCAGCAGCTCGTGGGCGGCCTTCTCGATCGCCGTCTCGGAGACAAGCACGTGATTGGCGGCGTCGCCGAGTGGGATGAACGAATCGGTCGCGGCGATTCGCGCGATCCGGCCGCCGAAGCCACGATCGACGAGGGTCGTGATCACGGCTTCGGAGATCCCGCCGGAAGAGCGGGTCTCGTCGACGACGAGGACCCGTCCGGTGGCGGAGGCGTGCGTCATCAGGTCGTCGACCGGAAGTGGTGCGAGCCAGCGCAGGTCCAGGATGCGTGACGCGACGCCAGCCTCGCTCAGTCGCCGGGAGACGCGGAGCGACATCGGCACACCGTTGCCGAACGTGACCATCGTGACGTCGTGGCCGCCGCCGTGACAGCGCGCCCGACCGATCGGGATGTGGTGGGCGGCCCAGCCTTCCGGCCCGGTGTACGCCGACAGCCACGCGTCGTCGCCCGGCTCGTGGAGGTCACGCGAGTGGTAGAGGGCGATGGGCTCGAGGAACACCGACACCGTGCCATCGACCAACGCGGCCGCGAGACACGTGCGGAGCATCGCCGCAGCGTCGTCACCCCTCGATGGCACCGCAACCACGAGGCCCGGGATGTCCCGCAGCACCGAGACGCCGTTGTCGTTGTGGAAGTGCCCACCGAATCCCTTCTGGTAGGCGAGTCCGGCGATCCGCACCACCATCGGGTTGCGGTACTGCCCGTTCGAGAAGAACTGCAGGCTCGCGGCCTCGCCGCGCAGCTGGTCCTCCGCGTTGTGCAGGTAGGCGAGGTACTGGATCTCGGGAATCGGCAGCAGGCCGGACACTGCGGCCCCGAGGCCAAGACCGAGGATCGTCTGCTCATCGAGCAGGGTGTCGAAGACCCGGCCGGCGCCGAAGCGCCTGGCAAGCCCGCGAGTGACGCCGTACACGCCGCCCTTGCGCCCAACGTCTTCGCCGAATGCGAGGGCGTGGGGGTAGGTGACCAACGCATCGGTCAGCGCTCGGTTGATGCTGTCCGCCAGCGTCAGCCGTTCACCCGCCTCCGGCAGCTTGCCGGCGAACGCCGCACGTCGATCCGCATCCGAGCCGCTGCGGGCGGCCGCGTCCGCGACGCGCACCGGGTGCCGTGGCGACAGCGGCGCGACGATCTCCTCGGCGCTCGCGAGTTGCCGATGTCCGACGCTCGCCTTGCTCTCAGCCTGCACGGCCTGCGTCGCTGCGTCGTAACGCGCGAGCGCCTGCTCGGGCGTGATGACCCCGGTCGAGACGAGCAGCCGCGCGGTGGCGAGCACCGGGTCACGGTCGTAGTCCGCCGCGATCTCCGACGGCCTGCGGTACGTGATCTCGGCATCCGTGCCCGCGTGAGCCATGAAACGTACGACGCGAAGGTGCAGGAACGCCGGTGACCGGGTCGAGCGGACGTGCTCGGCCGCTTCTCTCGCAGCGTCGTAGGTGGCAGGGAGGTCCTCGCCGTCGGCCGCGAAGTAGCGCAGACCAGGGCGGTCGCCGTACGCCGCTGCGACCCATCCGGCCGGAGTGGGCACGCTGATCCCGATGCCGTTGTCCTCGCACACGAACAGCACCGGCATCGGCAGTCCGCGGTAGGCGATGTTGCTCGCGGCGTTGATCGCGCCGACCGCAGTCGAGTGGTTCGCGGATGCATCGCCAAAGCTGCAGACCGCGATGGCGTCAGACGGCCAGGTCGTCGCGATCCCGAGCTTGCGGCCTCGATCGATCGCGAACCCGACGCCCACGGCGCGCGGAAGGTGGGAGGCGATCGTCGACGTCTGCGGAATCACCGCAAGGTCGCGGTGCCCGAACACCTTGTGGCGGCCACCCGCGATCGGCTCCTCGGTGGACGCGATGAGGCCGAGCAGCACGTCGCGGATCGGCGTCGAGCCAGGCACATGTGCCGCCCGGGCGAGGTAGAACGCGCCGGAGCGGTAGTGCAGCAGCGCCGGGTCAGTGGGGCGCACCGCTGCCGCGACCGCCGCGTTCGACTCGTGTCCGGAGGAGCCGATCGTGTAGAAGCCCCGCCCGGCTGCGCGCAGCCGACGCGCCTCGATGTCGAGCGCCCGGTTTCCGACCTGCGCCTCGTAGAGGGCGAGTGCCATCGCACCGGTCAGCCGCGAACCCTCGCGCACGGGGAGTTCGGCGTCCTTCGCCGCGCCCGACTCCAGCCCGGCGACGGCGCGTCGGAAATGATCGTCGAGGGCCGCTTCCGGGGTCAGGTCGGACATCGGCGAGGGTTACTCGGGAAGCCGGTACGACTCGTCTGCCGTCAGGTCGGCGACATCCATCTGCGCCTTCTGCAGCCGACCGCTGTAGTCCCAGTTCATGGCCTGCCAGCGGGTGAACTGGTCAAGCACCCACATCCCGGACTGCCGCGAGCCGTTGCCCGACTTCCCGTTGCCGCCGAAGGGGAGGTGGGCTTCCGCGCCGGACGTCGAGTTGTTGACGCTGACCATGCCGGCGCTGATGCCGCGCCGGAACCGGAACGCGTCGTTGGCGTCCGTGGTGTAGATGGAGCTCGACAACCCGTACCCGGGCAGGTTGGCTAGCCGCAGCGCCTCGTCGAAGTCACGGTAGGTCGTGACGCCGACCATCGGGCCGAACGTCTCATTGCGGAAGATCTCATCGTCCTCGCGGACACCGTCGACGATCGTCGGGTGGTAGAAGACGCCGGCTTCCGGATCACCGACAAACCCCTCGCGCGGGTTGGTCGCCGTGATGCGTCCGGTGGCTGAGGAGCCGAGCACCGTGTGATGGGGCTGGATCCAGCCGAGGTAGTCCTCGAATCGCTCGGCGAACTTCTCATCGAGCATCGGGCCGAAGACCACTCCCTGGGTCGGGTCGCCCACCGGCGCTTGCTGCGTCAGCTTGTCGAACCGTGCCAGAAAATCCTCGTGCACCGACTCGTGCACGATCACGGTGCCGAGCGACGTGCACCGCTGTCCCGCCGTACCGAAGCCGGAGAAGAGGGCTGCCTCGGCCGCGAGATCAAGATCGGCGCTCGGCGTGATCACCATCGGGTTCTTGCCGCCGAGCTCGAGACACGCCGACTGCAGATGGCGTCCGGTGAGCTCACCGATCTTCGAGCCGACCGCGCTCGACCCGGTGAACCCGACCTTGTCGACCAGTCCTGCTTCGAGTGACTGCTCGAGGCCGGCGAACGTCTGCTCGCCGTCTGCCATCACAAGGTTCAGCACGCCCTCCGGCAGGCCGCCGCCGCGGACGAACAGCTCGTAGAGCGCCTCGCCGCAAGCGGGCGAGTAGTCAGCCGGCTTCCAGACGACGGCATTGCCGCAGAGCAGCGCCGGAACCAGGTACCAGGCCGGTACGGCGACCGGGAAGTTGCCTGCGGTGATCGTGGCGACGACGCCGACCGGGTTGCGGAAGGTGAACAGGGCCTTGTCCGGCATCTCACTCGGAACCGTCTGACCGTAGAGGCGGCGGCCCTCGCCGACGAAGAAGTCGCACGTGTCGACGATCTCGCGCACCTCGCCCAGCGCCTCGGCGTAGGGCTTGCCGATCTCGCGGGTGACCAGGCGCGCCAACGCCTCGGTGTTCGCCTCGACCAGCCGCCCGATGTGGGCGATGGCGCGGCCGCGGATCGGTGCAGGCACGTCGGCCCAGCCCGGCTGCGCCGCCTTGGCGGCCCGCGCCGCATCGACAAAGGTGTTCGCGTCGCCCATGGCAACGGTGCCGACGAGGTCGTCGAGGTTCGCAGGATTGCGGTTCTCGACGGTGCCGCCCGGCGCGGCGCCGACCGGCGCTCCGTTGACGTAGGAGTTGATGGTTCGGGTCATCGTCCCTCTCAGCGATTCGTGTCGAGGTCGGCCAAGACGCGGCCGAGTGCGGCGAGCCCGATCCGCAGCTCGTCCTCGCGCACCGACAGCGCTGGCCGGAAGCGGACGGAGCGACCACCGCAGGCGAGCACCAGGACTCGTTCCTCGCGGAGCTTCGCGATCGCACGGTCGCGAGTTGCGGCGTCCGGCAGGTCGAGCGCGCACATCAGGCCACGACCTCGAACGTTGCTCACCAGGCCGGGGTGCTGCTCGCCGAGGTCGAGCAACCCGTATTGGAAGACATCGCCCATCTTGGCGGCGTGCTCGAACAGGTCGTCGGCCTCGATGATCTCGAGGATCCGTCGGGAGCGGACCATGTCGACCAGCCCGCCGCCCCACGTCGAGTTGATGCGGCTCGACACCGCGAACACGTTGTCGGGTACCTCGTCGACCCGGCGGCCGGCCATGATGCCGCCGAGCTGCACCTTCTTGCCGAACGCGACGATGTCCGGCGAGAGGCCGAGCTGCTGGTAGCACCACGGCGTACCGGTCAGGCCAACGCCGGTCTGCACCTCGTCGAGGATGAACAGCGCGTCGAACTCGTAACACATGGCCTGCATGGCCTGGAGGAACTCCGGACGCAGGTGGTTGTCACCGCCTTCGCCTTGGATCGGCTCGGCGATGAAGCACGCGATGTCGTGGGGGTTGGCCTCGAACGCGGCCCGGGCCTGCGCGAGCGACATGCCTTCGAGCGCGTCGATCTGGACGATGTGGTCGGCGATCGGGAAGGACACCGCTGGGCTGTCGATCCGCGGCCAGTCGAACTTCGGGAATCGGTCCGTCTTGTTCGGATCGGTGTTGGTCAGCGACAGCGTGTAGCCCGAGCGCCCGTGGAAGGCCTTGGTGAGGTGCAGGACCTTGGTGCCGAGGTCGCGCGAGCGGCCGGCCGCCTCGTTGCGCCGGCTCTTCCAGTCGAATGCGGTCTTCAGCGCGTTCTCGACGGCCAGCGCACCGCCCTCGACGAAGAACAGGTGGGGGAGGGCTGGGTCACCGAGGACGCGCACGAACGTCTCGACGAACTCCGCCAGATGGGTCGAGTACATGTCGGGGTTGGCCGGCTTGCTGGCGGCGACGCGGGCGAGGGAATCCATGAAGGCGAGGTCGCCCACCATGCCTCGCGGGTTCGCGCCGAGCGGTGCCGAGGCGAAGAACGTGTAGAGGTCGAGGTACTCGGTGCCGTCCCGTGCGTCGACCAACCAGCTGTCATGGCTGTGCTCGACGTCGAGCACGAGCCGGAACCCGTCGACGAGCAGATGCTCGGACAGCCGCGCATGTACCTGGTCGGGAGGTACATGGGTCTCATGTCGCTGGCTCATCCGGCCCCCTTCGTCTGGTCACGGCTCCACCGTAACGTCTGCCAACTATACGGTCCGCCCACCGAAGGACTTCCTGTCCCGAGATCATTTCGCGGGATTATCTTCTGTTTCACCTATGCCGTGCCGTGCGCGGAAGGCCATTGTGCGGGGTGAGCCGGAAATCCGGAAGAGGTGCGCAGCAATGAAGTGGCGGTACACCCTGATGGGCTAACCGTTGAGGGTCAGCTCGTCGCGCCATCCCATTGCTTGCCGAACCATCGGTGGATCCGGGTGCTTCCGAACTCGATCTTGTCCGTGACAAGGTCGGGTGACGGGCCGATCAGCGATCCGGCCGGTGGCTGTCCGGCCACGAAAGTGACATCGACTTTCGCGACAGCGTCGTTGCCGAACTCCAGATAACACAGGCCGTGCCCGTCGTACCTGCGATCCGGGTCGACGCCACGCAGCTGCGCCGCGATCCGGTGCGCGACGACGACCGCCTGCCCCTCGGCGAAGACGCCGGCCTTCGGTGTTCCGACGCTCGTGACATCGCCGACGGCATAGACCCCGGGATAGGCCGTCTCGAGAGTCTGCGGATCGACCGGCACCCAGCCATCGACGGTCAAGCCGGCGTCGACGACGACCTGCGGCGCTCGATGGGCCGGCACACCGAGGAACAGGTCGTACGGCGCTTCGTCGCCGCCCGACAGGCGGGCGACGTTGCGGTCCGGGTCGAGGCCGCGGACGAGGGTTTCGCCGTGGAAGGAGATGCCGCGCTCGGCGAAGGTGTCAAGCAGGATCCGGGACGCCTCCGGGGACGGTGGGATCGGGACCGCCATCGGCACCATCAGCGAAATGCTCGACCGGTCGGACAGGCCGCGTTCGGTGATCAGGTCATGCATCAGAAGCGCGGTCTCGCTAGGTGCCGGTGGGCACTTGAAAGGGGTCGAGGTGACAGCGATGATCACGTGACCCCCGCTGAAGTCGGCGAGCACGTCGCGGAGTGCGAAGGCGCCGGCGACCGAGTAGAACTCGTGGCCACCCTCCACCAGCCCCGGAGTTGCAGCCGGATCGAGGTCGGCACCCAGCGCGACGACGATGATGTCGGCGCCGAAGTCGCCGGCGTCGGTCGACACCCGCTTGGCCGAGACATCGATCGAGCGGATCGTCGCCGGCACGAACCTCACGCCGGGCTTCACCAGCTCGGCATATCGATGAAGGACATGATCGGGCGTCGAACGGCCGAACATCACGTCCAGCTTCGAGAATCCGAAGATGAAGCCCTCGGACTTGTCGATCAGGGTGAGGTCGAGGTCCGCCCCGAACTCGTCCGAGAGAAGTGTGGCGATCTCCAGTCCGCCGAATCCGGCACCGAGCACCAAGATCCGCATGACCGCACGGTAGCGCTCAACCTCACGGCGTTATCTCCCGACTGTGTTCTCGCAGCAGCAGCGGGAGCACCAGCCAGGCCAACACGTAGAGAACCGCCGACACCCCGGAGGCGATGAATCCGGCGGTATCCGACACCACGAGCGTCAGGATGACGTTCACCACGCCGCAGACCGAGAGACCGAGCATGGCCAGGCCCGCTACTGCGCACCAGTGGCCGGCGGCGACCATCGCCTCTCGCGCATGCTGTCGGAACAACATCCGATGCACGGCCACGGGTGCGATCAGCGACGCGGTGGCGGTGATGGCGCAGCAGACCGTCGCGAGGTAGACGTCGCGCGATCGGTCGTCGAGCTGACCGAACCGTTGCTGGAACGGCAAGGTCAGCAAGAATCCGGTGAGCAGCTGAACGCCGGTCTGGCTGACTCGAAGCTCCTGGAGCAGGTCCTCCCAGTTGCGGTCGAGCCGCTCCATCTCGCTCTCGCCGCGGGTTGGCTCATCGTCCTCGGCTACGTCCGAGTCCCGCTCGGCGTCATGATCTGGCATGCGATGGAAATTACCCCGAGAGTCGCGATTTAGCGGTGGGTCAGGGCCGGACCACCCCGGCGATTCCCGACGGCACCTTGACGACGTTGACGTACTGGCCGGTGTACGGCGCGTTCACCATCCAACCGGCGCCGAGGTACATGCCCACGTGATGGATCAGCTGGCGCCCGCCGGACCAGCTGCTGAACAGGATCAGGTCACCCGGCAGGATCTGGCGTGGCTTGATGAGCCGACCCTGGTTCCACTGCGAGCCGGTGTAGTGAACCAGATGGATCCCTGCGTGGGCGTACGCCCACTGGGTCAGACCTGAGCAGTCGAACGTGATCGGTCCGCCACCGGCCCATACGTATGGCTGACCGATGCGGCCGAGGGCGGTGCGCAGCGCGACCATACCGATCGTCGGCTCGGAGATGGCTGCCAGCTTCGGCTGGACGTAGACGCCGTCGGGGGCGCGGAACGGCGCTGCGGTAGAGCCACCATGGACCGCGTGAACACCGATCCCGGGCGATCCGGGGTCAGGAACGGCATGGCGGAAGGGACGCAGCGCGCGGGTCCGCGTGATGTGGCGGTGACCTGGCCGATGCCGTACATGGTGCCGCAGGTTGTGCGGCACCCGCCCCATGATCGATGTCGTCCGCCGCGGCTGGCGCGACGGGTCGCGGGCCAGTGCCGCCCGAAGGAGCGCGACGGTCGAGGTCTGGATCACTTGCGCCGGGAACTTGTCGCTCGGAGCGGTTTCGAGTGCGCCGCTCGAGACCGCGAGGGCCGCCAGGTCGTTGGCGGCGGCGCGAAGGTCGCCGTCGTCGAGCTTGATGATCAAGGAGGGGATGGCGACCAGGACATCGACGACGCTGTGGCTGTTGCGCACCGCAATCAGCGCGCGCTGCCTCGGTCCGAGGGTCACGAATCCGCCGAGCCCGCTGACTCCGGTGGCGTCGGTCGTGAGCACCGATGACTTGCGCACGTGCGAGCCAGCGGCGAACCTCGGCGTCGCGTGTGGCGCCGGGCAGACCCATGCCAGCTTGGACTGCACCGCGACCGAGGGCACCGAACACCCCGGATAGCTACGTGGTGCAGACCCGTCCAAGGGCACCGCGAGGTGAACGGCACGGCCGCCCGCTGCCGGGACGTCGACGCAGCCCACGAGGGCGCCGGTGACGTTGTTACAAGACAGCGTGCTCGACCCCGCGCTGCTGCCGAGGTCGAGCGACGTCGTCTGGCCGATCGAGTCCCAGCGCTCATACATCGCGCTGCCTGTCGTCGCTCCGAACGCGACGAAGCCGCTCGGCCCGCTGTGCGTCGCGATCGAGCCGAGCGCTGCTGCCTCGGCCGGGATCGGCGTCCCGTACGACGTCGTCGTACCGTCACTGGTCTCGACGGCCACCGTCTCGTGGTCGGCGGCCACGATCACCCAGCCGCCGGGTGCCGACCCCTGCCAGCTGGCGCCGGACGGCAGCGTCGCAACGCCCTTCGTGTTGGACGCGAGGTCCCACCACTTCACGTGGGTCGGGTCCGCGCTCGAGTAGCCGGTCAGCGATGTGTCGACCAGGGAGAACCGGTACGGCGCGGGAGTGGCCGGGTCGACGTTGCCGAATCCGGGCCCCAGGTCGCGGTCCCGGCCCTTGTCGCTGAAGACGTGAAGCTCGCCGTGGGCGTAGTCCGGCTTTCCGGCGTGGGGGACCGGGAAGTCGGCGTAGGCGACGAAATGGGGGGAACCGGCCAGGACGACCAAATGGTCTGGCTGGGCGGCCGACGCTTTTGATGTGCCGAGCCCCACCAGCCAGAACATGGTCAGCGCAGCGGCGACTGCGGCCGCGATCAGGGGTTTGCGCGGCCTCATGCCTCGAACAACGTCACAACGACCGGAACGGTTGACAGTGCTGCCCGATTCATCCATAGCGGTCTCAGAACTGTAAGGCGGCGGCCAGCAGTGCCGTGCCGGTCATGTCGATTGCGGGCTCGCTGGTCTGCCACGATCGGACGTCGTCCAGGTAGCGGCTGCCGTGGCCGGTGAACGCCGCGTACGGGTCCGACCGGTCCGCAGGACACCGGCGAACTCCGTCCTGCAGGCTGCCGAGTCCGCCGCGGAACAGCGACCGGTCGTTCGGCCCGTTGACGACCGCGCCGACATCGAGTGGCGTCGCGCCGTTCCGCGAACCGGCAAGGTTCGCGATCTGGTGCTGCATGCACCGGGGGAAGTTCCGCCCTTCGCCCACCATGAAGCTGGCGCCCCACGCGTTCGCACCGAACAGCCAGTCGCGCTGCTCGGTCGCGAAGGTCCGGTACACGGAAGAGCCGGACGCGACGTCGTACATCTGTGCGACCGCGATCAGTCCGAACGTGTGAGAGTCAACGTCGAACTCGTCGTAGTAGCCGCCGGCGCCGAACGGATCCCTGCCTGCGCGCTTCGCCGCACGGGCGAGCGGCCGCTCGAGCCCACGAAGCAGCGCGGACCGGCTGATGGACGGGTGATTGACCGGGTGAGCGGCGGATAGCTGCGCGAGGTCGAACTCGGCCAGCGCACTCGTGTCGTAGAGGTTGAAGGTCTCGGTGCTCGCCTCATGCGCGAGGTACGCCATCACCCAGTGCCCGGCGGCGTGCGTGTAGTGCGCTCCGTTGTCGCCGAGAGCCGCCTTCGCCACCGCGATCTCGGTGGCACCGAGCGCCATGTCGTCGCGCCACGAGTCCTCGGGGTAGTAGCCGACGGGGTTCGCGGTGATGAGCGGTCGCGGCGGGTGGCGGGTCTTGGCGAGCCCGTAGATCGCCATGGCGGTGGCGAGCTCGTGTCGGGCACGGGTGGGTGTCGCGGCATCGTTCTGGGCGGCGAGCGCGAATGCCGCCGACACCCGGCCGGCGAGGTTCGGGCTGATTCGATGGCCCGGCGCCGCCGCACGGAACACCGGCCGGTGTGCGGCCGCAAACCGGTCCTTCGCCTTGCGGTCGTGGTCGTCGGCCTCCGGCAGTCGCCACAGGTCGTGGTCGCCGTAGTACGAGTGGTTGTCGCCGCTCCCGATCCCGACCTGAAGGTAGAGCGTGCGAG
>JAFAZI010000093.1 GCA_019239875.1 Frankiaceae bacterium | reverse complement strand
CGAACCCGTCAACGGACACCTCAAAGACCGAATCGGGCTCCGCCGATTCTCCCGCCGCGGCCTCAACGCGAACAACGCCGAAGCGCACCTGTCAGCCGCAGCCCTCAACCTGCGCCGACTCCACCGAGTGCAACCAGCCTGACAGCCAGCAGCACACCACCGCGACACCACGCAACAAGACCATCAGGGATTTGAGCAACAGGCTCTCTTCCGTCTTCAATCCCCCATCAGACTCACGGGGACCGTTCGCGGACGCCGGTAGGTGCGCAGGTGCGGTTGGTGCTCACCGCTATCCGGCTTGTCCCGAATAACGCCGACGATTTCCCATCTGGGGATGAGTGCGTCATGGCACAAAATTGGTCACGCGCTCGTGACATTCTGGGGCCATGACGGCGTTGACCCTTGTGGTCGGGGACGAGGACCTCCTCGTCGCGCGCGCTGTGACGCGAGCCTTGAGCGCGGTCGAGGTGGAACCCGGGGAGCTGACTGCTGTGCCCCAGGAAGTCGAGGGTGGCGACTGCACCCTCGAGGAGCTGGCTGCAGTGCTCTCGCCGTCGTTGTTCGCGGAGGACCGTGTCATCGTCGTCCGCAACCTCCAGGACCTCGGCAAGGACGTTGTGGCAGCGCTCGAGAAGTTCGCCGAGTCCCCCGAGCCTGGCGTCACGATCGTGGGCGTCCACGCGGGCGGTGCCAAGGGCAAGGCGACCCTCGAGGCGCTCAAAGGTGTCGGCGCGAGGGTCTTCGAGGTGGGGCGGATCAAGAGTCCGCGCGACCGGGAGCAGTTCGCGGTAGATGAGGTCAAAGCCGCCGGAGCATCGCTCGACCGGGACGCAGCCGCGGATCTGTGCTCAGCGATCGGCAACGATCTGCGGGAGCTCGCGACCGCCTGTGCGCAGCTCGCTGCCGACGTGCGCGGGCGGATCTCGGCGGAGGACGTCGCCACGTACTACCGAGGCCGCGCCGAGTCGACCGGCTTCGCCGTCGCGGATCGGGCTGTCGAAGGCAACCTCGCAGCCGCATTGGAAACACTTCGTTGGGCTTTCGCCACCGGGTTGGACCCGATCCTCGTCAGCAGCTCGCTTGCGGCGAATCTCCGGCTGATCGCGGAGGTCGGCGCCGCCGGTCCGGGCTCACCCGACTCGCTCGCCGCGACGTTGCGGATGCCGGCGTGGAAGATCCGACGGGCGCAAGGCTGGCTGCGCCGCTGGCGCCCGGACTCACTCGGTGAGGCCCTGCGTGCGGTCGCGGCCGCCGACGCCGACCTCAAGGGCGCCGGTGACGACGCGGCGTACGCCGTCGAGCGGGCTGTGATGATCGTTGCCGGCGTGGTGAACGCCGCCGCATGAGCGAGGACGACGAGCGACCGCCGTTGCCGCCCCTCAAGCTCCGCCCGCGGCGCCGGGTCCTGCCCGAGCTCGAGCTTGATCTACGGCTGCCGCGTCGCAGCCGGACCGAGCCGGAGGACGGGGACCGGAACCCCGTTGCGCCACCGACCGCGGTCGACCAGCTCCGCGCCGGGAGTGATACGGCGCCCCCACCCATTCCCACCGGGTGGCCCGAGGAGGCTGACGTCTTCGCGCCGGTAGCGGTCCGACCAGAACCAGAACCAGAGCCGCAGCCAGAAGCAGAGCCGGAGCCGGAACCCGAGCCGCAGCCAGAACCAGAACCAGAACCGGAGCCGGAGCCGGAACCCGAGCCGGAACCCGAGCCGGACTTCGTGGCAGTCATGGCGCCGAGCTCTGTCGACCCGCCGGTTGAGTCAACCCCGACCTCGACGATCGAGGCTGAGCTCCCGCCGGTCCCAGCGGAGCGCTCGGGGTTCGTCTCACCCAGCACGGCATTGCCGCCGACCTCGCGGCGGGAGCGACGCCGACAGGCGAAGGCCGCCGCGGCGGTGGCTGCTGCGCCGTCGGGCGACGTCCCACCGGAGGCGGCCGCGGTCCATGATCCGGTTCCGCTCGACGACGCGGTGGAGAAAGCGGACGCGGCCCCGTCTCGGCGTGAGCGCCGACGGGAGCGCAAGGCCGCCGCGGCGGTGGTTGCTGCGCCGGCGGGCGACGCGCAGCCGGAGGCGCCCGAGGTTGACGATCCGGTTCCGCTCGACGACGCGGTCGAGCCAGCGGACGCCACCCCGTCCCGGCGTGAGCGCCGACGAGAGCGCAAGGCTGCAGCGAAGGCGGCCGTGGCCGATGCCGTCACGGCGAAGGCGGCGGGCGATCGCGCGGCTGCGGTCAAAGCGGTGCCCGACGCTGCGGTCGTGGCTGCTGCGCCGTCGGGCGACGCCGCGCCGGAGGCGCCCCCGGTCCCCGATCCGGTTCCGCTTGACGACGCGGTCGAGCGAGCGGACGCCACCCCGTCCCGGCGTGAGCGCCGACGGGAGCGCAAGGCCGCCGCGGCGGTGGCTGCTGCGCCGCCAGTCGACGCCGCGCCCCACACGCCAGAGCAGCAGGAAGGGCCGTCGAAGCCGCACGAACCCGAGGCGTCGGAGGAGTCGAAGCCCGAGGCGCTCGAGAAGTCGCAGCCGCCTGAGGCCAGGCCGGGGAGGCGGCGTCGATCGTCCAAGCAACGGCGAGCCACGCCCAACGACGCCATGGTCGACGTCGGCACCGTCGAAGCCGCCGAAGCCGGCGCGGCCGGTGCCGTTGGCGCACCGGCTGACGATGCGGCGCGGCCCCCGAAGCTGCCGTTGTACTGGCGGATGCTGCGGCTACGTCACGTGCGGCCGAACGGATGGCAGCGAGCGGTCTTGATCGAGGGCGTCCTCGCGCTCGCGGTCGTTCTGGTGTTGGCCGGCGCTGCCAATGTCTGGACCATCCCCGCGCTGCCCGTCGTCGTCGCCGTGCTGGTAAAGCTCAACGACCTCGTCGCGGGCGCGATCGCCGCACCCAGCGACAGCGAGGCACCAATGACTGAGCGGCCGGAATCTCCGAAACCACCGAAACCGGACCTCGCCCAGGAGCCGGCGCGGACACCGGCGAAACGGCCGAAAGCGACGAAGAGTTAGAGCGAGTTGGCGCGGTGCGCCATGGCTGCCTTGCGGTTGGCGGCCTGGTTCTTGTGGATGACACCCTTGCTGGCGGCCTTGTCGAGCAGGCGCGATGCGCTACGCATTGCATCGCTCGCCGTCGCGGCATCGCCTGAGTCGGCGGCCTCGCGGAAGGTGCGAACAGCAGTCTTCAGCTCCGACTTCACAGCCTTGTTCCGCAGCCGCCGGCCCTCGTTCTGCCGGTTGCGCTTGATCTGCGACTTGATGTTGGCCACGCGGAAGCTACCTCGATCGTTCGGATTGGGTGAACTGCGTCAAAAAGATTAGCAGCGGCACCCTGCGGCGTACCAATCTCGTGATCACCGGCGGCTGTCATGACACCATGGAACGTGGCCTCCGACAGTGCGCGCACGGATCCGAGCCGGATCCGTAACTTCTGCATCATCGCGCACATCGACCACGGGAAATCGACCCTCGCGGACCGCATGCTCGAGTTCACAGGCATCGTCGAGAGCCGCAACATGCGGGCCCAGTACCTCGACAAGATGGACATCGAGCGCGAGCGCGGCATCACGATCAAGGCGCAGAACGTGCGGCTGCCGTGGACGTCCGGCGACGACGACTACGTCCTGCATCTGATCGACACGCCCGGTCACGTCGACTTCTCCTACGAGGTCAGCCGAAGCCTCGCGGCCTGCGAGGGCGCGATTCTCCTCGTCGATGCCGCGCAGGGGATCGAGGCGCAGACCCTCGCGAACCTCTACCTCGCGATCGACAACGACCTGACGATCATCCCTGTGCTCAACAAGATCGATCTGCCGGCGGCACAGCCTGAGAAGTACGCCGATGAGATCGCACACATCATCGGGTGCGACCCCTCGGACGTGCTCCGGGTCAGCGCGAAGACCGGCGAGGGCGTGCGGGACCTGCTCGACGAGGTCGTGCGACAGGTGCCGCCGCCGACCGGCGACCCTGACGCGCCGCTTCGTGCGCTGATCTTCGACTCGGTCTATGACATCTATCGTGGGGTCATCACCTACGTCCGGGTGGTCGATGGCCGGCTCACCACCCGCGACCGGTGCCTGATGATGTCGACCGGCGCATCTCACGAGACGCTCGAGGTTGGCGTGGCCTCGCCCGATCCGACCCCGACCAAGAGCCTGGGCGTCGGCGAGGTCGGATACGTCATCCCGGGCGTCAAGAACGTCAGCCAGGCGCGGGTCGGCGACACCATCACCACCGCGTCGCACTCGGCGCCGGAATCCCTCGGTGGCTATCGGACGCCGAAGCCGATGGTCTACTCCGGTCTGTATCCGATCGACGGCAGCGACTACCCCCTGCTGCGGGATGCGCTGGACAAGCTTCAGCTCAACGACGCGGCACTCGTCTACGAGCCCGAGAGCTCTGCCGCGCTCGGTTTCGGTTTCCGGTGTGGCTTCCTCGGCCTGCTGCACCTGGAGATCGTCCGAGAGCGGCTGGAACGCGAGTTCGACCTGGCGCTGATCTCGACAGCGCCGAACGTCGTCTACCGGGTCGAGCTGGAGACGGGGGATGAGGTCGTCGTCACGAATCCGGCGGACTGGCCGAACGGCAAGATCAGCTCGGTCTTCGAGCCGATCGTCGACGCGATGATCCTGCTGCCCAGCGACTACGTCGGCGCCGTCATGGATCTCTGCCAGACCCGGCGCGGCACGTTGAAGGGGATGGAGTACCTCTCCGAGGACCGGGTCGAGCTGAAGTACGTCCTGCCGCTCGCCGAGATCATCTTCGACTTCTTCGATCAGCTGAAGTCTCGGACGCGGGGCTACGCAAGCCTCGATTACGAGCCGGCCGGGGAGCAGGTCTCGGACCTCGTCAAGGTCGACATCCTGCTGCAGGGTGAGGCGGTCGACGCCTTCAGTGCGATCGTGCACAAGGACAAGGCCTACTCGTACGGCACGTCGATGGCGTCGAAGCTCCGCGAGCTCATCCCCCGTCAACAGTTCGAGGTGCCGATCCAGGCGGCGATCGGCTCACGCGTCATCGCGCGCGAGAACATTCGCGCGATGCGCAAGGACGTTCTGGCAAAGTGCTACGGCGGTGACATCACCCGAAAGCGCAAGCTGCTGGAGAAGCAGAAGGAAGGTAAGCGCCGGATGAAGATGGTCGGGAGGGTGGAGGTCCCGCAGGAAGCCTTCATTGCTGCGTTGTCGACCAACGAGCCGGCCAAGTCTTGAGCCACGTTTCATGACCGTCGACATGCGAGGCTTTCCATTATGAACGTCTTGCTCATCGGCCCGCCTGGATCAGGCAAGGGCACGCAGGGGGAGCTGCTGTCGAACCGGTTCCAGCTGGCCCACATCGCCGCAGGCGACCTGCTCCGCGCCGAGGTGGAGGCCGAGACCCCGATCGGCAAGTCCGTCAAGGAGTACCTCGACCGCGGCGAGCTCGTGCCAGACGAAGTTATCATCGAGCTGCTCATGCCGGCGGTTGGGACGGCGGTCGACAACGGGGGCTATGTCCTCGATGGGTTCCCGCGATCGGTCGGGCAGGCACAGGTCGCACGCGGCCTGGCTGAGCGAGCGGGTGCCACCCCGGATGCCGTGATCTACCTCGAGGCGTCCCGCGACGAGCTGGTCCGGCGGATCCTCGGCCGAGCGAAGGTCGAGGGCCGAAGCGACGACACCGAGGCGGTGATCCACAACCGGCTGCAGGTGTTCGACGAGGCAACGCATCCGCTCGTGGACTACTACCGCGGGCGGGGCTTGCTGCACGTCATCGATGCGAACCAGAGCGAGAATGTCGTCGCCGACCGCATCCTCGCGGCGATCGCGCATCTGATCCCGTAGCGGTCCGCGAGTGCCGTCCGCGCTGCCTGACGGCGACCCCGCTCCGCCAACCGGAGAGCTGTCGGCGGCTGCCCTTGCCGGTTTCGAGGCCCGCCAGTTCGGCATCTACGTCCACGTTCCGTTTTGTGCCACCCGGTGTGGTTACTGCGACTTCAACACGTACACGGCAACCGAGCTCGGTGGCGGCGCCTCGGCCGCGTCGTACGCGGACACTGCCATCGCCGAGGTCCGTCTCGCACGACACGTGCTCGGCCTGCGGCGACCGGTCGACACTGTGTTCTTCGGCGGCGGTACTCCGACTCTGCTGCCGGCGGCGGACCTGACGCGCGTGCTGGCTGCCGTCGACCGGGAGTTCGGTCTGTCGCCTGACGTCGAGGTCACCACCGAGGCGAACCCCGAGTCCGTGACGCCCGAATCCCTCGCCGCGTTGCGCGCGGGCGGCTTCACCCGGATCAGCTTCGGCATGCAATCGGCCGCACCGCACGTCCTCGCGACACTGGACCGTCAGCACACTCCGGGGCGTGCGGCTGCTGCCGTCAGCGAGGCCCGCGCGGCCGGGTTCGACCGGATCAGCCTCGACCTGATCTATGGCACACCGGGCGAGTCCGACGAGGACTGGCGGAGGTCGCTCACGGCGGCGATCGAGACCGGCGTGGACCACGTGTCGGCGTACTCCTTGATCGTCGAGCCAGGCACGCGGCTGGCGGCACGGGTGGCCCGTGGCGAGATTCCGATGCCGGAGGACGACGTGCTCGCCGATCGATACCTGATCGCTGAAGCCCTGCTCACGCAGGCAGGGTTCGGCTGGTACGAGGTGTCGAACTGGGCGAGCGGCGAAGCCGACCGCGCCCGGCACAATCTCCTCTACTGGACCGGCGGCGACTCGTGGGGTGTCGGTCCTGGGGCACACAGTCACGTCGGCGGAGTCCGCTGGTGGAACGTCAAGCACCCGCGTGAGTACGCCGCGCGGCTGTCCGCCGGTGTCTCGCCCGCGGCTGCCCGGGAGACGTTGACGCCGGCCGAGCGCCGAGCGGAGGACATCTTGCTCCGGATCCGGCTGCAGGAGGGTCTTCCGCTCGACGTCCTGCACCCCTCGGGTCTGGTGGCCGCGGCCCGGGCTCGCGACGACGGGCTGCTCGAAGCCGCCGCGCACGCCGCAGGTCGCGCTGTTCTCACGCTGCGCGGCCGCCTCCTCGCCGACGCCGTGGTGCGTGATCTCGTCGACTGATGTTCGCCCGCGTGTCATCTGATGCTGGTGAGACTGTCGTACCTGGTGGGCACAGTTGAGGCATGGCTGATCTGTTTGCAATCGTCGGTCTTGCCACCGTCGGCCTGCTGGCCGTGGCTCGCTGGTGGGAAGAGCGCTAACCGAAAACGTTACTGCTTTGATGCAACGGCCGATCGATCCCATGCGTTGAAGGGATAGATCGACCGAGCATCGGAGGCAGCGTGACGAACCGTCAAACCGCGGACGTCGCCTTCCAGGACTACGTCGCGAGCCGCGGGCAGGCGTTGACCCGGATGGCATACCTGCTTTCCGGAAGTCACGCTGACGCGGACGACCTGGTGCAAGCCGCGCTGGCCAAGGCGTACGCGCGGTGGCCACACATCTCCGCGCTCGGCTCGCCGGATGCGTATGTCCGTCGAATGATCGCCAACCAGCACATCTCGTGGTGGCGGTCGCGCCGTCGCGAGCGACTCGCTGCGGTCACGCCCGATGTCGCGATCGCCGACGGGTCGTCGTCGCACGCGACGGCGGACCTGGTGCGCGACCTGGTGCGATCACTCCCGCCGAAACAGCGGGCGGCCGTCGTGTTCCGGTACTACGAGGACCTGGAGGACGAAGCGATCGCCGCCGCCCTCGGTTGCTCGGTCGGCACCGTCCGCAGCCAGATCTCCCGTGCGCTCGCATCGTTACGCGGTCACTGCGACTTGGCCGAACTGATCACCACCCCTGGAGGTACGCCGTGAGCGACATCGACACTCTCGTCCGGGACGCGCTCGAAGTGGATGCCTCGACCCATCACGCCTCGGGCGACCTTGCCGCGCGCAGCATGTCGGCCGGTCGACGGCTGCGCCGCCGGCGCCGGGCCGGCTTGGCCGCGACCTCGTTGCTGTCGGCCGCCGGCGTGGTTGTCGCTTCGCTCACCGCGACGGGAGCCTTCAGCTCGACCACCACGCAGCGGGTCATCCCGCCCGCGAGCGGCGGGGACAGCGGTCAGGTGCACAACGTCCCCGCTTGGTCGACCTGGCCCAATGATCGAGTCTTCGGCAGCAAGCCGGGATCCGCGGTTCTCTCGGGCGGTCGAACCGGTGACGCCTGGGTTCCCATCGCAAGTGGCACGATGCCAGATGGGATGCAGTTTGCATTCGACTACGAGGCAACCCAGCTGGGACACAAGTACTCGACCGACATGGGAGTCAACGGGCAGGTCATCTTCGGCGAAGAACTGGCCGAGAATCTGGCGCCGGCCCCTTCGGACCGTCTCCCGTATGTCGCCAACGAGTTCATGACCTCAGCGACATATGACAACGGCAAGGAGGACGGCGACACCTTCTGGCTCGTCGTCGTCGGGCAGCCTGCGACCAACAGTGCTGAGTTCTCGATGGACGGTGCGCACTGGGATCCAATGCAGATCGAGCACGGAATCGCTGCGGTGAAGGTCCAAGCCGATCATGCGGGTCTACCCGCCGCCGCCCGCCTCCGACTGTCGGATCCCGACGGTCTTTACTTCGACGGACCGGCGGACCTGTTGCCTGCGCCGCAGTCCTAGGCAGGTCCGGCCGCGCCAGCAGGCGAAGATTGTCAGGTGCGTCGGCTGCCGGTGGTGCTGCTCCTTGCCGCGATCGTTGTCCCGGCTCTCCCGTCACAGGCGATCGCGGTGAGCCACGGGTCATCACGACCGCTCGAGTTCCTGCACGTCGAGCAGCGGCCAGCAGGGCTCGCACAGATCGTCGACCAGCACGGGCGATCGGTCCTGCTCCGCGGCGTCAACATCGACGGGCTGGTCGACTACTGGAAGCCGTCGTTGCGTACGCCGTACCCGATCCGGCCGTCCGCCTACCGGCACCATCGCTGCCCTCGCGACGACGTCCGGGTCGAAGGGGTCCCGATCTGCTGGTTCGACTTCCGCCAGATGCGGCGGCTCGGTTACGACAACGTTCGGCTCAACATCTCGTGGTCCCTGCTCGAGCCGAAACCTGGTCGCATCAGTCGGACGTACGTTCGGCGGATCGCGCAGGTCGTCAGGTGGGCACGCACGCAAGGCCTCTGGGTCGTCATCGACATGCATCAGGATGCGTGGAGCAAGTACGTGTTCACGAAACCCGGAGCGAGCTGCCCGCCGGGCTTCGGACCGACGCGGGGGTTCGACGGCGCGCCGCGCTGGGCATCGCAGTCGCGGCTACCCGCCTGTGTTGTCGACAACACGCGGGAGCTCGACCTCGCCGTGCAGCAAGACGCGCAGAACTTCTGGACGAACCTCGATGCGCCCGATGGCGTCGGCCTGCAGGAGCACTACGCCCACGCGCTGGCCGTGCTCGCCAAGCGGTTTGCGCGCGATCCGGCGGTCGCGGGCTATGACCTGATGAACGAGCCCGAGCCGGGATTCCTGCCACAGGCCGAGGCAACTGCGGAGCTCCTGCCGTTCTACGGAAAGGTCGCTCGCGCCATCACGACGACAGTGCCGACGTTCCGGCAGCTGCTGTTCTTCGAGCCGGGGGTGGAGCGCAACACCACCGCGCAGCGAGTCTTCTTCACGCCCTGGTCGGCGTTCTCGCCGTACCCGAACGCGGTGTACGCGCCGCACGTCTACACGAAGGTCTTCACGCTCGGGGCGATCACAGGTGGCCCCGAGGTGGCAACCTTCAACTCCGACTACGACGCGGCAGCGGGAGACGCGAAGGCCCTCGGGCTGCCACTCTGGATCGGAGAGTACGGCGGCCCGCCACAGCGCGATCGCACGGTGCTGGCAAAGCACTACCGACAGCAGGAACGGCGCCGGATCGGCGGGACGATGTGGCTGTGGAAGGAGAACGCGAACGACACGATCGCGAACACCTTCTGGGGGATCTACGGCCCGCCGTTCAACGGCAAGTCGCGCCGCGGCGTCCCGCAGCCGCAACGCGTTGAGCTCACGTCGCGGGTGTATCCGATCGTCACGGCCGGCCGGTTGTTGCGCACGCACACCTACGTGCGCCGCCGTGCTGGAATCGTCGCTGGCCGGTCACCTCACGTGCGATTCGGGGACCGCCGGCACGCCGCTCTGATCGACGTCCCCGCGACCTACCGCGGCCGGATCGAGGTCAGCGGCGCCCGCTACCACGTGACACGTCGAGCCGGTGCGCGCGAGGTGTGGGTCTTCCCGCACGGTGGCCGGTACATAGTGCGGGTCAAGGCCGTCCGGACGGCCCGCCGCGATGTCATGATGCGCCGGTGGATGGCGCAACTCCGGAGATCGAACACTGCGTTGCCGGCGTACGCCGCGCGCATCAGACCCTGATCGAATCAATCGCGTCGTTGACCGACGAACGAGCGCGCGGCGAGTCCCTGCTGCCCGGGTGGACCATCGGACACGTCCTGACCCACATCGCCCGCAACGCCGACTCCCACGTTCGGATCCTGCACGGTGCGATCGCAGGCGAACCCACCACGCAGTACGAGGGCGGCCACGAGGAGCGAACGGCAGCCATCGAGGCCGGTGCGCGGCGATCCGCCACCGACCTGATCGGTGACATCGTCGCGAGCTGCACGTCCCTCGATCACACCTATGACGAGATGACCGCGGCGGCGTGGGACAGCCACGGTCGCAACGCCGGTGGGGAGGTGTGGCCATGCGCGGCGATGCCCTTCCACAGGTGGCGCGAGGTCGAGCTCCATCACGTCGATCTCGGGCTCGGCTATCGGCCGTCGGACTGGCCTGATGACTACGTCGAGCGGGAGCTCGCGATCAGCCTCCGCCTGCTGCCCGAACGACTCGACGAGGGGGACCGCCGCGCGATGCTGGCGTGGCTGGTCGGTCGCAGCGGCCAGCCGTACTCCATCGATCTCGCGCCGTGGCAAGGCCGGCCCGACCACTACCTGCGCTGAGCTGTCGGTGGGCCCGACTTAGCCGCGGAGAGCCCTGCGGACCTCCGCGGCCGCGCGCTCGCCGGAGCGCACCGCTCCGTCCATGTAGCCGGTCCAGATCTCCGCGGTCTCGGTGCCGGCCCAGTGGATGCGCCCGACCGGTCGACGCAGCGCATGGCCGTAGTCCAGCCAGACACCGGGTGGGAAATAGCCGGCGTAGCAACCGCGCGTGAACGGCTCGCTGGCCCACGACCGCTCGACGTACTCCACCGGCTTCTTGGCCTTCGGGCCGTAGTACCTCGCGAAGCTCTCGATCACTCCGCGGCGACGTTCTGCGTGCGACATCGACAGCGCTCGGCGACCGTCGGTTCCTTCGATGAATCCCATCATCACGCCGGGTCCGTGCTTGTCGGTCGCGTCGGGCGGTGAGTTGTCGAACGTGACGCGGACCGGACCGCGGTCCGAGGTGGCCTGGCCGGCCAGGCCGTCCTTGCGCCAGAACGGCTCGTCGTACACGCACTGCACCTTGATGACCGTGCCCATCGGGATCCGCTGCGTCAGCTGGTCGCGCAGGGCCGGCATGGCAGGGGAGTAGTGGATCCGCCCGGCAAGGGTGGGTGGAATTGCGACGATGACACGCTTCGCGCGTGCCTCGAAGCCAGGGCCCTTGACCGTCACGCCGTGCTGCGTCTGGTCGATCTCGCGTACCGGCGAGGACAGGTGCACCCGATGACCGAGTGTCTTGGCGGCACGGATCGCGATCGTCTGCGAGCCGCCGTGCAGGCGGTACATCTGAGCGCCCTTGTCGGTGTTGATGAGCGATCCGAAGCTGCCTGCCGAGTGGATGTAGAAGAGGAAGTGCAACATCGACAGATCGCGTGGCTCCGCCGAGAACACCGCCTCGACCGCCAGGGTGAGCAGGTGGTGACCGTCCGCGGTCTGTAGCCCGGTGAACGGCTGATTGCTGAACGAGTCGCCGTACTTCATCCAGGTCTCGACGGTCATCGAATCCCATTCGACCGCATTCGCCGCGGCCCAGGGCTTGTCGAGCGGGACCGACTGGCAGCGCTTGTCGATCGCGAGGATCGCCTCGCCGGCTTCGACGGCGCCAGCAGGCGTGTCGGTGGGGATGCGGCCGGAGTACGTCGATCGCGTGCCGCGGCGATAGTCGACGTACAGACCGTCGTTGTACGTCGTGTAGCGCGGCACGCCCATCTTGCGGGCGAGCTTCCAGATCTGGCTCTGGCCGGTGACGGCGTCGTCGGTCGGATAGTTGGAGGGATCACCGAGCCCGCGGTCGGGCAGGTCGTGCTCGGGTCCCAACCACTGGCCACCAACCTCGACGATGTGGTGGGAGTCGATCTTGTGGTTCAGCGTGCGGCCGCCAACGCGGTCCCGCGCCTCGAGGACAAGAACGTCGAGGCCGTGGGATTTCAGCTCGCGCGCGGCCGTGATGCCCGCGAACCCCGCCCCGACCACGATGACGTCGGCGCGCAGCGTGCCGCGGGCGGGACGGGCCTCGGACTCGGGGGCGCTCGTCGCCCAAGGCAACAGCGTCGCGGCCGCGCCGACCGTGCTGCCGGCCAGCAGCCGGCGCCGAGAGAGCTCTGTCATCGATGTCCTTTGTCAGGTGTCAGGTCGGCATACACGGCGGTTTCGAGGTAGTCGTTCTCTTGTGGGTCTCCCGAGCCTGCCGCGAGCCTGGCACCTTCCGCCCGGAGCTTTGCGCGTGACCCGTCGGCGATGACCCAGGGTGCCAGGGCGAGGAACTGTGACTTGCCACCGATGTATGGCTTGGCGGTCACCGGGTCGCCGTCACCTGGGACGAGATGCGCGTCGCCGACGTAGTGCTGGCGGCGGCCGTCCCGGTGGCGAGCGAGGATCGCGGACTGCCCGTCGAAGTCGAGGTCGAGCAGGTTGCCGACCATCATCGGGTTGATCGCGTAGCGGAAGTGGACGGTCGGGTCGGCCACGGCACGCCAGGCGGAGCCCATCCAGTCGAGTGGCTGCCAGTCGTTGGCGCCGCCGTTCGCCGCCCATCGCCCTGGGTTCGCCTCGGCTTGCACGAGCGTGTCGACACCAAGTCTGTCCATGCAGGCCATGTAGGTCACGGAGAGGTCGGCGCACGGCTTGAAGTGCCTCGGCCGCTGGCCGATCGGGTAGCCGTAGACGAACGCCGGGAGGCTGGTCGCGAAGCCGAGCCGGTGGCCGGCGACGACGTGCCCGCGGGCGTTGCGGATCGCCGCCTTCCCCGTCGATGGCCCCGGATCGAGGTCGAGCAACGTGGCTTCCAGATCCGTGAGCGGCACCTTGTAGTTGCGGAACAACAGGTTGCGCTCGCCCTGCGGTGCGTGTGGCTTCACGACGTGTGGACCCCACAGGTACGTCGTGTTGTGCACCGTCTGGCTGGTCGCGACGAAGGCTGCTTTCGGTTTCGCGATCGCGGGGTCGGCGAACATGGCGATGTCTGCGGGATCGGTGCTTTGGCGGTACCGCGGCTGGTTGTTGGACGCCACGACATAGACGCCGTACCGACGTGCGAGCCGGCTGAAGGTGATCGAGAAGGCTCGCGCAAACGTGTCGGTCGCACCGACGAAGAGCTGCTTGCGCGGATCGATCGGTCCGAACCGTGCCTGGTACGCCGCGATCTGCGGTGCGTACTCGGCGTTGAGCTCGGCAAGCGCCGTGGCAGCATCGACCGGCTCGCCGTCGCCGGCTGGCGCGCCGGTCGTCGCCTGCTGCCTCACGAGCTTCCCGCGGGCTCCGGTCGCCGCGGTCATCAGACCGATGTCCTCGTTGAAGACGACCAGCGTCTTCTCCCCGCGGCGTTCGTTCGGGAGGACGAGCTCGCGCATGAGGCAGCGCATCGTCGTACGGAAGGACCGGTACGACCGGACGTTCGCGACGTCCTGCTTGTACTGGACTCCGATCACCCGCAGGTCGCCGTGTCGGTTCGTCGTTCCGGTCGCCGGCGCGAAGCGATCTGCCAGGTGGGCAGCGCAGCCGCTGCGGTGCGTCAGGGGCGGCATGCCTGCGGCGGGGGCTGCCGTGCTGATGGTCATGGCGACCGCGACGGCAGCGATGATGAACCGAGGCACACCCATCTATTCGGTGCTGCGCGGCGGGTGTCCTTTCGACGTTGCCGATCCGGCCGGACTCAGGCCGAGGCAGACACCGCGGACGGCTCTCGCAGCCGCGCGATCGTGCGGGTCGCCAGTTCGAGCACCCGCTCAGCGTGGGCGAGCTCCGCTCGCAGGAATGCCGGACCTTCCTCGCGTCCGATCACGAGTACCGAGTGCAGGGAGGGCATGGGGAGGTGCGCCCACGACCCTCGTTCGTCGAGAAAGGCGCAGGCGCGGACCGGCATGGCGGCTGGCGCTCGATGGTCGTGCGCCGTCGGTCCCGACAGGTGAAGTGCTGGGAACCGTTTGGCGGGCGCGCGCAGCTCTGCCCAGTCCGCATCGAGCACGGTCGGTGCCATGTCGACGAGCGTCTCGATTCCTCGTTCCGGGACAGCAATCAGATACGTCAGGAGGTCCAGCTCGGGTCGGCCGTCCAGCAGCCAACGAGTCCGGCGGCAGCCCAGCAGGTCGACACCTCGCAGCCCCGACACGACCGAGACCAGCTCTGTCGTCGACCGGCCGTCCGGCCAGCGCAGCCTGATGTCGTCGATCGCCCGGCCGCCATCCGACTCGAGCACCGACACCGACATCACGTCGACGCCGACCTGTGCGATCGCCTGGGTGATGCGGGCAAGCGCTCCCGGCTGGTCGGGCATCGCGACCCGTAGCTGGAGTCCCATCGCGTCCTCTCATCGTCGTCGTACTCACACGATGCGGATGGCTGGTTACGACTTCGTGTCCTCGTTGTCACAACCTCGGATCGGCCTGCCGCCGCGTAGACTTGGCACTCAGTCAGTCCGAGTGCCAGGGAGGTGCAGCATGCTCGACGACCGCAAGCTCGATGTGCTGCGCGCGATCGTCGAGGACTACGTCTCCACCAACGAGCCGGTCGGGTCGAAGGTCCTCGTCGAGCGGCATCAGCTGGGCGTCTCTCCGGCGACCATCCGCAACGACATGGGGACGCTGGAGGACGAGGGCTACATCACCCAGCCGCACACCAGCGCCGGCCGGGTGCCGACCGACAAGGGCTACCGCCTGTTCGTCGACAAGCTCTCGACCGTCAAGCCGCTCTCGACGGCCGAACGCCGTGCCATCGAGGAGTTCCTGCTCGGTGCCGTCGACCTCGACGACGTCGTGAACCGCTCCGTCCGGCTGCTCGCGCAGCTCACGCGCCAGGTCGCGGTCGTGCAGTACCCGTCGCTGACACGCTCGTCGGTCCGCCACGTCGAGCTGGTCCGGCTCTCCGAGACCCGTCTGATGGTCGTCCTCATCACCGACACAGGTCGCGTCGAGCAGCGGATCGTCGAGCTGCCCAAGGCGGTGACCGAGGACGAGGTCGCCAGCCTGCGGACGGCGTTCAACGGCCGGATCGCCGGTCGCAAGCTCGCCGACGCGGCGTCGCTCGTCACCGACCTGCCGGAGACGGTCGATCCGGCCGCCCGCGCCAACCTCGTGGCGGTGATGTCGACCCTGCTGGAGACGTTGGTCGAGCGCGTCGATGAGCGTGTCGCGCTGGCCGGCACCGCGAACCTCGCCCGCAGCGGTGCTCTCGACTTCCCAGGAACCATCCGCCCCGTGCTCGAAGCGCTCGAAGAGCACGTCGTACTGCTCCGGCTCCTCGGCGAGGGAACGGACGCACAGACCGTTCACGTCAGCATCGGGGGCGAGAACCCGCACGAAGGCCTGCAGACCACGTCGGTCGTGACCACCGGGTACGGCGCCGACGCCACCACCGCCGTCGCATCGCTGGGGATCGTCGGTCCGACGCGCATGGACTACCCAGGCGCGATGGCTGCAGTGCGCGCCGTCGCTCGGTACGTCGGTCAGATCCTGGCCGAGGCATAGTTCGCCATGCCGCCACGCGACTACTACGGCATCCTCGGGGTGCCGCCGAACGCCACGCCTGAGGAGATCAAGAAGGCGTATCGCGGTCTTGCGCGCAAGCTGCATCCTGACGTCAACCCGAGCGAGGAGGCGCAGGAACGCTTCAAGGACGTGACGGCTGCCTATGAGGTGCTCTCGGATCCGGCGAAACGACAGATCGTCGACCTCGGCGGTGACCCGCTCGCTCCCGGTGGCGGTGGCGGTCCCGCCGCCGGCGGGTTCGGTGGCGGGTTCGCGGACATCATGGACGCGTTCTTCGGTGGCGCGACCGGGATGGGTCAGCGTGGACCGCGGTCCCGGGTGCGTCCAGGCGCCGACGCGCTGGTGCGGCTCGAGCTCGACCTTCACGACACCGCCTTCGGCGCGAGCCGCGAGATCACGCTGGACACCGCGGTCCGATGCTCGGTGTGCGACGGGGCCGGCACGGCTCCCGGCACCCACCCGCAGACCTGCGCGACGTGCGGCGGCCGCGGCGAGGTGCAGTCGGTCCAGCGGTCCTTTCTCGGACAGATCGTCACCGCGCGACCGTGTCCCGACTGCGGTGGCACAGGTTCGAAGATCATCAGCCCGTGCCCGGACTGCGCCGGCGACGGCCGGGTGCGGGCGCGCCGCACGGTCACGATCAAGGTCCCGGCGGGCGTCGACGATGGGATGCGGTTGCGGCTGTCCGGCGAGGGCGAGGTCGGCCCGGGTGGCGGCCCACCGGGCGACCTGTACGTCGAGATCCATGAACGCCCGCACCCGCAGTTCACACGTGACCAGGACGACCTGCACTGCCAGCTGCAGCTGCCGATGACCGCGGCGGCACTCGGCACGGAGGTCAAGCTGCAGACCCTCGACGGCGAGGAGAACATCGAGGTCAAGCCGGGCACCCAGTCCGGCACTGTCCACACGCTGCGAGGTCGGGGCGTCCCGCACCTCAACCGCGGAGTCGGACGTGGCGACCTGCACATCCATTTCGACGTCATCACACCGACGAAGCTCGACGGCGAGCAGGAGCGGTTGTTGCGGGAGCTCGCCAAGGTTCGGGGTGAAGAGGAGCCGACGATCACCGTCAGCAGCGCCACATCGACCAACACCGGGCCGGGCTTCTTCTCCCGGATCCGGGACGCCTTCAAGTAGTCGCGATGACCGCGCCGGTCTTCTTCGCGACCGTGGGAGACACGGCGGCGGGCGACCAGATCGTCCTCGACGGTCCGGAGGGCCATCATGCCGCCGACGTCCGTCGGCTGTTCGCAGGTGAGGCGATCGATCTCACCGACGGCGCCGGCGTGATGCTGCACGGCGTGGTCGCCGAGGCCCGCCGCGGCGAGCTGACGGTAGACGTCACCGAGCGGGTCGTCCAGCCGGCACCAACCCCGTGGTTCACGGTCGTGCAGGCGCTCGCCAAGGGTGGTCGTGACGAGGACGCCGTCGAAGCCATGACCGAGGTCGGTGTCGACCAGGTGGTGGGGTGGACCGCATCACGGAGCATCGCGAAGTGGACGGACCGTACCGAGCCGAAGTGGACGGCGACGGTCCAGGCCGCGGCCAAGCAGTCGCGTCGCGCATGGTGGCCGACGGTGGCCGGACCGGCCTCGACGGCAGACGTCGCAGGCCGCTGCGAAGCGGCGAGCCTTGCCGTCGTACTGCATGAGGCGGCGGCGGTGCCACTGGCCTCGCTGTCGGTGCCGAGCCACGGTGAAGTGGTCCTCGTCGTCGGGCCGGAGGGCGGGATCAGCGACGAGGAGCTCGCGGCGTTCACCGCAGCCGGCGCGGCGGCCGTGCGGCTCGGTCAGACGGTCTTGCGTAGCTCGACGGCGGGCGTCGCGGCTTTGTCCGTGCTCTCGGCTCACAGCCGTTGGCGCTGACGGTTAAGGTCGGGCACGTGGCTGAAGACTGCTTGTTCTGCAAGATCGTCGCAGGTGAGATCCCGGCTGATGTCGTCGCCGAGTCGGACGTGGCGATCGCCTTTCGTGACGTCAGTCCCCAGGCGCCCGTCCATGTCCTCGTGATCCCTCGCGACCACTACGCCAACGTCGCGGAGGTGGCGGCAGCCGGCGACGTCGATGTCGCCGGCCTGTTCCGCCTCGCCGCCGAGGTCGCCGCTACCGAAGGCATCGCCGATGAGGGCTACCGCCTCGTCGCCAATACCGGCGCAAACGCCCATCAGACCGTGTTCCACTGCCACGTCCACGTGATCGGCGGCCGTCCCATGGGCTGGCCGCCCGGGTGACGACTACCCGAAACGTGGCTCCCCGCGTCTAGCATTGAGCGTGACCATGACAGAAGCGGATGCCCAGGGATCGACGTTGATCGTCGTGCCCAGCACGCACAGCATGGTTGCACTGCTCGGATCCAGCGACGAGCTGCTCACGTTGATCGAGCGGTCCTTCTCCTGCGACATCCACGTCCGCGGCAACGAGATCACCCTCTCCGGCGATCCGATCGAGGTCGCTTTGGCCGCTCGGCTCTTCGCCGAGCTGATGACGCTGCTCGAGCGGGGCCAGGTCCTGACCGCCGACGCGGTGCAGCGGTCGATCCGGATGCTCCGTGAGGGAACGGCAGAGCGCCCCGCCGATGTGCTGTCGATGAACATCGTGTCGTCCCGGGGCCGCAACATCAGGCCGAAGACGTTGAACCAGAAGCGGTACGTCGACGCGATCGACGAACACACCATCGTCTTCGGCATCGGACCGGCGGGCACCGGCAAGACCTATCTCGCGATGGCAAAGGCCGTGCAGGCCCTTCAGTCGAAGAAGGTCAACCGCATCATCCTGACCCGCCCGGCGGTCGAGGCCGGCGAACGGCTCGGCTTCCTGCCCGGAACGCTGAACGAGAAGATCGACCCCTACTTGCGGCCGCTCTACGACGCTTTGCACGACATGGTCGACCCGGACTCGATACCGCGGCTCATGGCCTCGGGGGTGATCGAGGTCGCCCCCCTCGCGTTCATGCGCGGCCGCTCGATCAACGATTCGTTCATCATCCTCGACGAGGCCCAGAACACCTCGCCGGAGCAGATGAAGATGTTCCTCACGCGGCTCGGCTTCGGGTCGAAGATGGTCGTGACCGGCGATGTCACGCAGGTCGATCTGCCGTCCGGTACGAAGTCCGGCCTGCGGGTCGTCCAGGAGATCCTCGACGGGCTCGATGACGTGCGGTTCTGCCGGCTCACGTCGCAGGATGTCGTCCGGCACCGGCTGGTGAGTGACATCGTCGACGCGTATGCGAAGTACGACGCCGAGTCGGCGGCTGAGCAAGCTGCGTCGCGGCCACAGTCCGGACCGCGGCGGCAGTCCGGCTCGGGCCGCTGACGGCCGACGCGGCACCGACTGATGAGTATCGAGATCGCGAACGAGTCGGGTGTCGACGTCGACGTCCAGCGCTTGGAGCGGCTCGCTCGATTCGTCCTCGACGATCTGCGCGTCAACCCGCTCGTCGAGCTGTCGATCCGGCTGGTCGACGTGGCGGCCATGACGGCGCTGCACGTCCAGTTCATGGACGAGCCGGGGCCGACCGACGTCCTGGCGTTCCCGATGGACGAGCTGCACGACCGTCGTGACGATGTTGACCGTACCGATGCGCCGCCCACCCTCCTCGGTGACGTCGTACTGTGCCCGCAGGTCGCCGAGCGGCAGGCGAGCAAGGCCGGCCACACGACAGCCGAGGAGCTCCATCTGCTGTGTACCCACGGGATCCTGCACCTGTTGGGGTATGACCACGGTGATGAGAAGGAGGAGCAAGCAATGTTTGGCGAGCAGTCGCGACTGCTGACGGGCTGGGCGAAACGTGACCGGGGCTGACATCTGGGCGCTGGTGTTCGCCACCGCCCTGATTCTTGGCGCGGGCGTCCTCTGCGCGAGCGAGACCGCCGTCGCTCACGTTTCCCGGATTCGGGTGGAAGAGCTGGTGCGGGAGGGCCGTCGGGGCTCGGCACGGCTGTCGCAGGTCGTCGCGGACGCGGCACAGAAGCTGAACGTCATCCTGCTCGCCCGGACGGTGTGCGAGCTGATCGCCACCACCCTGGTAGCCGTGGTCTGTGACCGCCAGCTCAGCGCCTCATGGCAGGCCGTGCTCATCGCCGGCGTCGGGATGGCGCTGCTGCACTACGTAGTCGTCGGTGTCGGAGCGCGCACCCTGGGCCGGCGGCACTCGGACACCGTTGGTCTCGCGTCGGCGGGGTTCGTGCTGTGGCTGTCACGTGCGCTCGGCCCGCTACCGCGGGTGCTGATCGGGGTGGGCAGCGCGCTGATCCCCGGCAAGGTGGCGCGCGATCAAGGCTTCACGTCAGAGGCGGAGCTGCGCGACCTGGTCGACCGTGCCGAGGAGCGGCAGGTCATCGAGAGCCGCGAGCGCGACATGATCCACTCGGTCTTCGAGCTCGGCGAGACGCTGGCTCGCGAGGTGATGGTGCCGCGCACGGACATGGTCTGGATCGAGCAGGGGAAGACGGTCCGTCAGGCCCTCTCGCTTGCCTTGCGTAGCGGGTTCTCGCGCATACCCGTCATCGGCGCCAACGAGGACGACGTCGTGGGTGTGGCGTACCTGAAGGATCTCGCCCGCAAGGCCTACGACGCCGAGGCGCAGTCCGCAGAGCGGGTCACGGAGGCGATGCGTCCGGCGTACTTCATCCCCGAGTCCAAGCCTGCCGACGAGCTGTTGCGGGACATGCAGGCGAAGCAGGTGCATGTCGCAGTGGTGATCGACGAGTACGGCGGCACCGCCGGGCTGGTCACGATCGAGGACATCCTCGAAGAGATCGTCGGTGAGATCGCTGACGAATATGACCGTGAGGATCCCCGCGTCGAGGAGCTCGACGATGGCCGGATCCGCGTCAACGTCCGGCTTCCGATTGACGACATCGAGGAGATGTTCGGGGTCGAGTTCGACGTGGAAGACGTCGAGACAGTCGGTGGCCTGCTCGCCGCCGAGCTCGGCCGCGTCCCGATCCCGGGTGCGAGTGTCACCGCGCGTGGGCTCACCTTCACGGCTGAGGGTGCGAAAGGTCGCCGCAAGCAGATCGGCACCGTGGTGATCAGCAAGGCGTCCGAGAACGGTGCCGGCTAGCCGCCGATCCCTCGCAGCCGCACGTCGAAGCCGTCGAGTCGGGCATCCATCCGGTCGAACCGTTCGCCGACCCGATCGAACCGGGAGTCGACTCGTGCCTCGAGGCGGTCGAATCGCTCGTCGACTCGATCGAACTTCGCGTCGATGACGTCGAACTTCGCGTCGATGGCGTCGAACTTCGCGTCGATCCGGTCGAACCGCGACTCGAGCTTCGCGCCAATGTGGTCGAACTTGTCGTCGAACGCGGCGAATCGGGCATCGAATCGGTTGATCATCGTGAACAGTGCGGACGCGAGGACCCCGAGGGTTGCGGCCATCAGGGCGACCAAGGTCCACGAGATCGCGATCACGCCTTCATGATGCGCCGACGTCGTGCAGTTGTCATCGACGGCGCTGCGGCTGTGGAACGCGGGTCCGTAGCCTGGTTGTTGTGGATGCTGAAGACGAGAAGCTCGTGACACTCGCGAAATCCGCGCGGGCGCGGACCGGCAACATCGAAGGCGCAGCGGTGCGTGACGACATCGGCCGCACGTACGTCGCCGGTCCCGTGAGACTGCCGTCACTCACCCTGACCGCCCTCCAGGCAGTCGTCGCCGCCGCTGCGTCGAGCGGGGTCACGAAACTCGAAGCCGCAGTGGTTGTCACCGGTGAGGTTGACGTCGACCGCAGCGTGCTCGAGGGACTCGGCGAGCCCACCGTCCACGTGGTCGCGCCGTGACCTCGCTTCGACGGGTAGCGGTGGCGGACATCGAGGTGCTCGAGGCCGAGTACGACGGACCGGATGTGGCGGGGGAGTTCAGCTGGTTCGGCTTCGTCGACCCCGGCAAAGCGCGGCGACGGGTCGAGGCGGCTGACACCCTGCGGCCGGACCAGGGGATCCTTTCGGTCACCGACGACGCCGGTGCCGTCGTGGGCGCTCTCACGTGGCTGAAGGTCTTCAACGGGCCACCGCCGAACGGTGATTGCTGGAACATGGGGATCTGGATCCATCCCGACCACCGCGGCAAGGGGCACGGCAGCGAAGCGCAACGACTCGGAGCGGCGTACTTGTTCGAGCACACGATGCTCGAGCGCGTCGAGGCTGGCACCGAGTCCGGCAACGTCGCCGAACAGCGTGCGCTCGAGAAGGCGGGCTTCACCCGTGAGGGCGTCCTGCGTCGCGCATGCTTCCGGGGTGGCGAGTATCGCGACATGGTGATCTACAGCAAGCTGCGCGGCGAGTGACCTTCCGCTCCGGCTTCGCCTGCCTGCTCGGCCGGCCCAACACCGGCAAGTCGACGCTGACCAACGCGCTGGTCGGCACGAAAGTCGCGATCATGAGCGACCGCCCGCAGACCACGCGGCACACGATCCGCGGCATCGTCAACGGACCTGACTCGCAGCTCGTCCTGGTCGACACACCCGGCTTCCATCGGCCTCGGACGCTGCTCGGCCAACGTCTCAACGACCTCGTCATCGAGACCGTGTCCGAGGTCGACGTGGTCGTGCTCTGCATCCCGGCTGACCAGAAGGTCGGACCGGGCGATCGGTTCATGG
>JAFAZI010000097.1 GCA_019239875.1 Frankiaceae bacterium | reverse complement strand
GCGTGATCACGTCGCCCTTGGACTTCGACATCTTCTTGCGGTCGGGATCGAGGATCCAGCCGCTGATCGCCGCGTTGTACCAAGGCACCGTGTTGAACTCGAAGTGCGAGCGCACCACCGTCGAGAACAACCAGGTCCGGATGATGTCCTGACCCTGCGGACGCAGGTCGTAGGGAAAGACCTTGCTCATGAGCTCGTCGTCGAACGTCCAGTGGCCGCCGATCTGTGGGGTGAGCGACGAGGTCGCCCACGTGTCCATGACGTCGGTGTCACCGGCGAACCCGCCAGGCTGCCCGCGCTGTGACTCGTCGTACCCCGGCGGGCAGTCGCTCGACGGGTCGACCGGCAGGGAAGCCTCGTCGGGCAGCAGCAGGTCGTCCTGCAACGGCTCGCCCGCGTCGTCGAGGCGGTACCAGACCGGGAATGGCACGCCGAAGAACCGCTGCCGGCTGATCAGCCAGTCGCCGGTCAGGCCGTTCACCCAGTGCTCGTACCGGACGCGCATGTGCGGGGGGTGCCATTCGAGCTCGTTGCCGCGGGCAATGAGCGCCTCGCGGAGGTCAGCGTCGCGACCGCCGTTGCGGATGTACCACTGTCGTGTCGTCACGATCTCGAGCGGCCGGTCACCCTTCTCGTAGAACTTCACGGGGTGCTGGATCGGCTTCGGCTCGCCTTCGAGCTCGCCGGTCTCGCGCAGCATCGCGACGGTCTCCTCGCGAGCCTGGAACACCGTCTTGCCCGCAATCCGCCCGTACGCCGCCGCGTCGACGCCCTCCGGTGGGTCTGCCTGGATCCGGCCGTCGGGCCCGAGGATCGCGCGGGTCGGCAGCTGCAGCTCGCGCCACCACACCACGTCGGTGAGGTCGCCGAACGTGCAGATCATCGCGATGCCGGAGCCCTTGTCCGGCGCCGCGAGGTGGTGGGCGACGATCGGCACCTCGACGCCGAACAGCGGCGTGCGAGCCGTCGTACCGAACAACGGCTGGTAACGCTCGTCATCAGGGTGCGCGACCAGCGCCACGCACGCTGCGAGCAGCTCCGGCCGGGTGGTCTCGATCTTGACCGGCCCCGACCCGTCACTCTTTGCGAACGCGATGCGGTGGTAGGCACCCGGGCGCTCCCGGTCCTCCAGCTCGGCCTGGGCGACGGCGGTGCGGAACGTGATGTCCCACAGCGTCGGCGCCTCCGAGCGGTAGGCCGCACCGCGGGCGAGGTCACGCAGGAAGGCCTTCTGCGAGATCGCGGTGGACTGCTCGTTGATGGTCCGGTACGGCGCGGACCAGTCCACGGACAGCGCGAGCCGGCGCCAGACCGCCTCGTAGGACTTCTCATCCTCCGCGGTCAGGTGGTCACAGAGCTCCACGAAGTTGCGCCGCGAGATCGGCTGCTGGTCCTTGCTCTTGCCACCCCCCGCCGGCGGGGTGAAGTTCGGGTCGTAGGGCAGCGACGGGTCGCAGCGCACCCCGTAGAAGTTCTGGACCCGCCGTTCGCTGGGCAGGCCGTTGTCGTCCCAGCCCATCGGGTAGAACACCTCACGGCCACGCATCCGCTGATAGCGGGCGACGAGGTCGGTGTGCGTGTAGGAGAAGACGTGCCCGACGTGCAACGAGCCGCTCGCCGTGATCGGCGGGGTGTCAATCGAGTAGATCTCGTCGCGGCTCTTGGTGCGGTCGAAGTGGTACGTCCCCTGGTCCTCCCAGGCGGCGCACCACTTCTCCTCCAGGCCGTCGATCGTCGGCTTCTCGGGCACGGTCACGAGAGGCGAGTCTAAGAGCGACGCCTACGCTTGGTCGCGTGGGATTCGATGGCGCCGATCCGCTGGCCCGGGTCGAGAAGGCACTCGAGGAGCGCTTTCCGTCGCGGATGGTTCCGGATCTCGACCGCATCGTCGACCTGCTGAACCTGCTCGGGGACCCGCAGCGCGCGTTCCCGTCGATCCACATCACCGGCACCAACGGCAAGACATCGACCGCCCGCATGATCGACGCGCTGCTCCATGAGCTCTCGCTCCGCACCGGCCGCTACACGTCACCGCACCTCGAGAGCGTGACCGAGCGGATCACGGTCGACGGGGCACCGCTCGACGCCGAACGATTTGCGGAGCTCTACGACGAGGTCGCTCCGTTCGCCGAGCTCGTCGACGGGCGGCACGAGGACAAGGTGACCTTCTTCGAGCTGCTCACCGCGATGGCGTTTGCGGCGTTCGCCGACGCCCCGGTCGACGCGGCGGTCATCGAGGTCGGCCTCGGCGGCCGATGGGACGCCACCAACGTCCTCAACGCCCAGACAGCGGTCCTGATGCCGATCAGCCTCGACCACGTCGGCATCCTCGGCGCGACGATCGAGGAGATCGCGGGGGAGAAGGCCGGGTTGATTCACGCCGGAGCGACGGTGATCTCCGCCGTGCAGCCCGAAGCGGCGGCCCGGGTGCTGCGGGACCGGGCCGATGAGGTCGGCGCGAGCATCCTGCACGAGGGGCTCGACTTCGGTGTCCGCAATCGTGCAGTCGCCGTCGGCGGCCAGGTGGTCGAGCTGCAGGGCCTCGCCGAGGTGTATGACGAGGTCTTTTTGCCCCTCTACGGAGAGCATCAGGCACGCAACGCCGCCTGCGCGCTCGCGGCGGTGGACTCGTTCCTCGGCTCAGCCAACCGGGAGCCGCTCGACGCCGATGTCGTCCGCGCGGCGTTTGCCGGTGTCAGCTCGCCCGGCCGCCTCGAGGTGGTCCGGCGCAGCCCGACGGTGCTGATCGACGGCGCGCACAATCCCGCCGGTGCCGCAGCGCTGGTGGCCGGGATCGAGGACGCGTTCACGTTCGACCGGCTGGTCGCCGTGGTGGCGATCCTCGACGACAAGGACGCGACGTCGATCCTCGAGGAGCTCGAACCGGTCGTAGCGACCGTCGTGGCCACGACCAACACCTCACCACGGGCGATGCCGGCGACCGAGCTTGCCGAGATCGCGCGCGAGGTGTTCGGTGCGGAGCGGGTCGAGGTTCGCGATCGGCTGGACGACGCGATCGACCTCGCCGTCGCCGACGCGGAGGCCGACGCTGCGCTCGGTGGAGCTGGCGTGATCGTCACCGGCTCGATCGTCACGGCCGGCGAGGCGCGCCACCTGCTTCGCGGCGTCTCGCCGCGATGATCGCCGACCGGTCCGCGCCTGTGCCGGCGACAGGCCTCTCACGCCCGGACAGCTCCGGTGGATGTGCGGCGTGACGAATCCGGACGCAAAGCCGCCGACCGAGCGCGGGCTCTACGCGATCGGCGCGGCAGGCCTTGCCCTCGAGGCGATCGTGCTCATGCTGGCGGCGCCGACGGTGATCACCCTCGAGCGGGGCGACGTCCACTGGCTGCGCGTCGGCGCGATGTTCGTCCTCGCCATACTCCTGATCATCGGAGCGGCGGTGCTGCGCCGGCCAGGGGGTAAGCAGGTCGGGACCGTGCTCCAGGTGCTGGTGATCGCGGGCGGCATCATCACCTGGCCGCTGTTCATCATCGGAGCCGCCTTCGGAGGCATCTGGCTCTACTGGTTGCGCCTGTGGCCCCGCCACGGTTTCGACCGGTCTGTGAAGACTGAGGCGTAGCCCGCTACGGCGATCTCTTCACAAACCCTCGGCTAGGCTTGTCGACCGCTACTTCCCCATCCAATTCAGGAGTTCTCTGTGTCCGAGCGCACGCTTGTTCTCGTCAAGCCCGACGGTGTCCGCCGCGGCCTGATCGGCGAGGTGGTGGGCCGGCTCGAGCGCAAAGGCTTCACGATCCTCGCGATGGAGCTGCGCACCCTGGACCGCGAAACCGCCAGCGCGCACTACGGCGAGCACGAGGGCAAGCCGTTCTTCGGTGAGCTCGTCGACTTCATCACCGGCGGGCCGCTGGTCGCGCTCGCCGTCGAAGGGCACCGCGCCGTCGAAGCGGTCCGCACCCTGATGGGCGTGACTGACCCGGTCGCGTCGGCTCCCGGATCGATCCGGGGGGACTTCGCGCTGGAGATCGGTCAGAACCTGGTGCACGGTTCGGACTCGGTCGAGTCGGCCACCCGCGAACTGGGCCTGTTCTTCCCGAACCTCTAAATGATCACTGTCCGTAGTAGCCGATAAACCGGCATTTCGGACTAGGCCCGATCAGCGATAGCATCGGGCTCGCCCCCTGAGAGTCCTGCTTTTTCAAGGCAGCACTTACTTTCCCCGTCCGGAAGGCATACGCCGCATGGCGAACAACAGCGGATTCCTCGGTCGAGACATGGCTGTGGATCTGGGTACGGCGAACACGCTGGTCTACGTCCGTGGGCGCGGCATCGTGCTCAACGAGCCGAGCGTGGTGGCGATCAACACGAATACCGCCGGCATCCTCGCCGTGGGTACTGAGGCGAAGCGGATGATCGGCCGGACGCCGGGCAACATCGTCGCGATCCGCCCGCTCAAGGACGGCGTCATCGCCGACTTCGAGACGACGGAGCGCATGCTCCGCTACTTCATCCAGAAGGTGCACAAGCGCCGTCGTACCGCTCGTCCGCGACTGGTGATCTGCGTGCCCTCCGGCATCACCGGGGTCGAGCAGCGCGCGGTGAAGGACGCCGGCTACCAGGCGGGTGCTCGCAAGGTCTTCATCATCGAGGAGCCCATGGCGGCTGCGATCGGCGCGGGCCTCCCGGTCCACGAGCCGACCGGCAACATGGTCGTCGACATCGGCGGTGGCACGACCGAGGTCGCCGTGATCTCGCTGGGCGGCATCGTGACCAGCCAGTCGATCCGGACCGGTGGCGACGAGCTCGACTCCTCGATCATCGCGTACGTGAAGAAGGAGTACAGCCTGATGCTCGGCGAGCGGACGGCTGAGGAGATCAAGATGGCGATCGGGTCGGCCTTCCCGGCTCCTGACGAGCCGCACGCGGAGATCCGCGGTCGTGACCTCGTGACCGGCCTGCCGAAGACGATCGTCGTCAGCGCGGAGGAGATCCGCAAGGCGATCGAGGAGCCCGTCAACGCGATCGTCGATGCTGTGAAGACCACGCTCGACAAGACGCCGCCGGAGCTCTCCGGTGACGTCATGGACCGCGGCATCGTGCTCACCGGCGGCGGCGCGCTCCTCACCGGTCTCGACGAGCGGCTCCGGCACGAGACCGGCATGCCGATCCACGTCACCGACGATCCGCTGAACTCGGTCGCGATGGGTGCCGGCAAGTGCGTCGAGGAATTCGAGGCGCTGCAGCAGGTCCTGATCAGCGAGCCACGTCGATAATCGCGGCTTAAGCCATACGGCGAGGGGCACGTCGTACCGGTCGCGTGGTCATGAAGGCAGCTCTCACATGAGGAACTCCCGCCGCGGGCGGCTGGTTCTCACCATCTTGCTGCTCGCTGCCTTCTCGCTGATCACGCTCGACTACCGCACCGGCGCGCTCAACGGCGTGCGCAGTGCCGGGTCGACGATCTTCGGGCCGATCGAGAACGGGGTCGGCCACGTCACGCACCCGATCGGCTCGTGGTTTTCCTCGATCGGCCATCTCGGCAGCTACAAGAACGAGAACGCTGCCCTCAAGCGGCGGATCTCGACCCTGGAGTACCAGGCGAACCTGTCCGCGGCCGAGGCGGCGGAGCTCAAGCAGGACCGTGCGCTGCTGCACCTCGCCGGCCTCGCCCAGTTCACCGTCGTGGCCTCACGGGTCACCGCCTACGGCAGCTCGATGGGGTTCGAGGAGACCGCGTCGATCAACCGTGGCAGCGCCAGCGGCATCAAGAAGAACATGACGGTGATCTCCGGCGACGGCCTCGTCGGGCGCGTGATCACCGTCGGGCACTCGAGCTCGACGATCCTGCTCGCCAACGACCCGACCTTCTCGGTCGGCATTCGCGTCGAGGGCAAGCAGCTCGAGATCGGCACGGTGTCCGGAAGCGGGACCAACCGGCCGCTGACGCTGGAGCTCGACAGCAACACCGCGCTGCTGAGCCCGGGGCAGAGCGTCGTGTCCCTCGGCTCGAGCCCGTCCGTGCCCTCCCCATTCGTTCCCGAGGTGCCGATCGGCACGATCACGCACGTCAACCCGCTCGCCGGCGGGCTCACGGAGACGGCCGAGGTCAAACCGTTCGTGGACTACACCGCGATCGACATCGTCGCCGTCGTCGTCGCCGCCCCGAAGAGCGTGAAGCACGACAGCCTGCTTCCAGCGTCGCCGACGCCGGCCCCGACGGTGACCGTCACGGTGACCGCGACGCCGTCGTCGAGCTCCACCGGCTCGACGACAACGACGCCGTGACCGCTCAGCGCGTTGCCATCCGATGGGTGCTGGTCGTCGTCGCGGCCATCCTGCAGGTCGTCGTCGTCAACAAATGGCATCTGCCACTCGGCCATCCCGACCTCCTGCTGCTGGTCGTGATCGCGTTCGCGCTGGCATCCGGGTCGCAGCGTGGTGCTCTGCTCGGGTTCTGGGCCGGCCTGTTCGCGGACGTCATCCCGCCGGCCGGGCACATCGCAGGACGAACCGCCTTCGCCTACACGGTCGTCGGGTTCCTGGCCGGGCTGCTCGAAGACCCGGAGGAGAACTCCGTCTTCGCCACGATCGTGGTTGTTCTCGGCGGCTCAGCGGCGTCGGTTCTGGTCTACGCCGGGCTCGGCGGCCTGCTCGGTGATGCCCGTGTGACGGCTGGTGCCACGACCCATTCCCTGCTCGCAACTGTTGTCTACGATGTGGTCTTGGCACCGTTCGTGATCCCCGTGGTGGCCAACTTCGCTCGCCGGTTCGAGCCTGTGGGGGTCCGATAGTGCCTCGCCCCGCCCGCACGGATCGCCTGATCGAAAGCTCCCGCCGGTGACCGACCGTTCCCGCTTACGGCTCGTGGTCCTCGGGGTCCTGATCCTCTCGCTGCTGGCGACGTTGATGGGGCGCCTGTGGTACCTGCAGGTGAAGGTCGCGCCGCACTACCGCGTGGCCGCCTTCCAGAACCAGGTACGGGATGTCGTCACGCAGGCGCCGCGCGGGCAGATCGTCGATGACAAAGGTCGGCCGTGGGTCACGAACAAGACGGCGGTGGTCATCACGGTCGACCGCTCGGAGCTGAACCAGCGGGCCGACAAAGGTGTCCCGATGCTGCATCGGCTGGCCCATCTGCTCAACACGCCGTACCACAAGCTGCACCAGCAGACCAAGATCTGCCGCTACCCGAAGCGGCACGTTCGGATCCACACCAAATCGGGCCCGAAGACCGTCGTACGACGGGTGGCGCTGCCCGCGAACTGTTACGTCGGCGACCCCACCCAGCCGATCCCGGTCAGCCAGGCCAAGCCGACGATCGCCGCGACCCGCCGCGCGATCCACATCCAGGAGATGCCAGACCAGTTCCCGGGCGTCGACGCGCAGACGACCGCGGTCCGCCACTACCCCCGCCCGCAGGGTGCGATGGCGAGCACCATCCTCGGCTACACCGCGCCGATCGACCAGAGCACGCTGAACGGGATGTCGCCGCTGCGCCAAGACGTCTACCGCAACTCGAAGGTGGGCGTCTCGGGCCTCGAGGAGTCCTACAACAAGCAACTGCGGGGCAAGCCCGGGATCCGCCAGATCACGGTCGACCATCTCGGCAATCCGACCGGCGTCGTGAAGAACACCGCGCCACGGCAGGGCAATGACCTCGTCACCCACCTCGACGCGAAGGCGCAGGCGGCGCTCGAGCAGGAGGTGCAGGCGGCGATCGACAACGCGCACAGCAGCGGTCTGACCGCCGACTACGCAGCCGGTGTCGTGTTGAACGCGCGCAACGGCGGCATCGTCGCGATGGCGAGCCTGCCGACGTACAACCCCAACCGGCCGCCGCCGACGCTCACCAAACCGCAGTACACCCATCTTCAGAACCAGCCGGGGCATCCGTTCCTGGACAAGGCGTACGGCAGTTCGAACCCGCCGGGTTCCACGTTCAAGCCGATCTCGGCGAGCGGGCTGATCCACGACGGGACCATGTCGGTGAACGGCGCGTACGACTGCCCGACGACGTTCGGAACTCGTACCAACTTCGAGGGCGAGAGCGGCAAGGGGTTCATCTCGCTGCACGAGGCGCTCGTCATCTCCTGCGACACGTTCTTCTTCGCACTCGGCGCGCACGACTGGTCGCGTGACGCTCAGCTGATCAAGGACGGCCACCAGCCACGCGAGGGCGTGCAGAACATCGCGCGGGCCTACGGGTACGGCGAGGATCCCGGCGTCGACCTGCCGGGCGCGAGCTACGGGCACATCGCTGACCGCCGGAACACGAAGCTGTTCTGGCAGCAGAACGCACACCGCGGCCTGAACTACTGCAAGGGAGCGAGGACTCGCGCGAGGGGAACGATGCTCCAGCGCCTCGACGCCGAGTTCTGCCGGACCGGCTACATCTTCCTGCCCGGTGACCAGGAGAACGAGGACGTCGGCCAGGGCACCGTGCTGGCCTCTCCGTTGCAGGTCGCCACCGCATACGCCGCGATCGCCAACGGCGGCACGGTCTTCGAACCCCGCGTCGTCAAGGCGATCGTCAGCCCGACCGGCAAGCTGATCAAGCGCATCAAGGCGCCGGTTCGCGGTCACATCCCGCTGAGCAAGTACGACCTCACCTACCTTCGCAACGCGTTGTACGGCGTGGTCAACGAGCCGTCTGGCACCGGGCACGGGGTCTTCGCGCCGTTCCCGACCGGGCAGTACCCGATCGGCGGGAAGACCGGCACGGCGGAGCTCACCGGCACGAACGAGAACGGATGCTGGTTCGCCTCGTTCGGCGGCCCGGCCGGCCAGAAGCCGCAGTACGTCACCGTCATCGAGGTCGACAAGGCAGACCAGGGCGCGGTTTCCTCGGCGCCCTACGTGGAGCACATGTGGGAGCACCTGTACGGAGTGAACGGCCGGTCCGCGATCTTCAACAACGGCGTGCCGCCCACGACGTTGCCGAAGGTCGGTGCCGCCGCGATCAAGGCTCGGGTTGCCCGCAAGCAGGCACGCCGGGCGCATCGGCAGGCGCAGCGGTCGCAGTCCACCGCCACCGGCTCGACGCCAACGTCTCCGACGTCGACCTCCGGAACGAGCCCCCCGTGACGCCGTCGTGAGCGAATGGTCGGAGACCGCGCGGTCATCACCGATCCCGCGGCGCAGACCCGAGTCGCTGGCGTCGCGAGCCCTCGACCGCGAAGGCTTCCTACGCCAGCTCGACTGGGTCCTGCTCGGCGCTGTCGCGGTGCTCTGCGTCATGGGGCTGGCCCTGGTGTGGGCGGCCACGAAGCCGCAGGGTCTCGGTCCGTCGTACCTGAAGAAGGACGCACTCAACGTCATCATCGGCGTCATGCTGGCGGTGCTCGCCGCGTCAGTGGACTACCGGACGCTGCGGGCGTACACGCCGGTGCTGTACGGCGCATCGGTGCTCGGTCTGATCACGGTGCTGTCCCCGTTGGGACAGACCGTGAACGGTGCCCACTCGTGGATCGGTCTCGGCGGTGGCTTCGAGATCCAGCCTGCCGAGTTCGCGAAGGTCGCCGTGGTCCTCGGCCTCGCGATGCTGCTGTCAGAGAAACGCGAGGGCACGTCGGAGCCGACGCGCCAGGACATCCTGCTCTGCTTCGCCTTCTCTGCGATCCCGATCATCCTGATCCTGCTGCAGCCGGACGTCGGATCGATCATGGTCTTCGGCATCGTGGTGTTCGGGATGCTGGCGCTGTCCGGGATCGAAGGCCGCTGGATCGTCGGCATGCTGCTGGTCGCGCTGCTCGCGTTCTTCTTGATCGCTCACCTTCATCTGCTGCACCAGTACCAGATCGACCGGTTCACCGCCTTCACGCATCCGAACGCGACCGACAAGACGGCACAGACCATCAACTACAACCCGCAGCAGGCCCAGATCGCCATCGGGCACGGTGGGCTGTTCGGGCAGGGCCTCGGCAACGGTACGCAGACCAACGGGCAGTTCGTCCCGGAGCAGCAGACCGACTTCGTGTTCTCCGTCGCGGGCGAGGAGCTCGGCATGGTCGGGGCCGGCCTGCTCGTGCTGTTGTCCGGATTGGTGCTGTACCGGGCGCTGCGAATCGCGCGGCTCGCCGAGGACCGCTTCGGCATGCTGGTCGCCGTCGGGATCGCGTGCTGGTTCGCCTTCCAGGTCTTCGAGAACATCGGCATGAACCTCGGCGTGATGCCCATCACCGGCCTGCCGTTGCCCTTCGTCTCCTACGGCGGCACCTCCATGTTCGCGTCCATGATCGCGATCGGCCTGCTGCAGAACGTCTACATCCGCACCCAGCGCTGAAACGGGGGAGTGCGGTAGAAACAGCGCGGTGAACTCGGAGCTGGTGATCTGCGCGCCGTTGCGGTTGGAGTACTCGGCGGTACGGCGCGGCGCGCCAGCCGGCGCGGCGCGCCTGGTCCGGATCGGCATGGGACCGGCGAAGGCGCGCCGCGACTTCCCTGAGCTCGCGGGGGACGGGCCCGTCGCGGTGCTCGGGGTTGCCGGTGGCCTCGCACCTGAGCTTCGCGTGCCCGATCTGGTGATCGCATCCAGGATCGTCACGACGGAGGGATTCTCGATCGACTGCCCGCTGGGCGAGGAGCTCGCCGACCGGTTCGTCGCGGCCGGCCTGACGCCTCACGTTGGCACCGTCGTCTCGGTCCCGAAGATCGTCGAAGGTGAGGAGCGCGTCGAGCTCGCCGCGAAGTACGCCGGCCTGGCATGTGACATGGAGACCGGCTACCTCGCTGAACGCCTCGCGCCGGGCCGGCCGCTGATCGTCGTACGAGCCCTGTCCGACAGCGTCACCGAGCCGTTGTTCCGGCCCAGCATCGTGAAGAACGGTGTCGCCGCCCTTGCGAATGTGCGGCGGGCAGCGGACATAGTGTGCAGGTGGGCGGCGGACGCTGCCTGACGAGAGGGGCTGAGCGGGATGGCGATGCCACTGCGGCAGAACCTCAAAGTCGGCTCGTACCTGATGAAGCAAAAGGTCCGCGGCGTCGAGAAGTATCCGCTGGTCCTGGAGCTCGAGCCGCTGTTCGCGTGCAACCTCAAGTGCGCGGGCTGCGGCAAGATCCAGCAGCCGCACACATTGCTGAAGCAGCGGATGCCGGTCGAGCAGGCGATCGCCGCCGTCGAGGAGTGCGGCGCGCCGGTCGTGTCGATCGCCGGCGGCGAGCCGCTGATGCATCCGGAGATCGAGAAGATCGTCGACGGCCTGATCGAGCGCGGCCGGATCGTGCTCCTCTGCACCAACGCGGTGCTGCTGCCGAAGCACATCGACCGATTCACCGCGCACCGCGACTTCTCGTTCATCGTGCACCTCGACGGCTTGCAGGAACGACACGACGAGTCGGTCTGCAAGGACGGCGTGTTCGACCAGGCCGTCGCCGCGATCAAGCTGGCGCAGTCGCGTGGCTTCCGTGTCATGACCAACACGACGTTCTTCTCGACCGACACCCCGGCGGACGTGATCAGCGTCCTCGACTACATCAACGACGAGCTCGGCGCCGACAACATGCAGATCTCGCCCGGCTACGCGTACGGCAAGGCGCCCGACCAGGAGCACTTCCTCGGCGTCTCACAGACCCGGGCGCTGTTCGCCGAGGCGTTCGCCGAGGGCCGGCGCAAGAAGTGGCGGCTCAACCACTCGCCGCTGTTCCTCGACTTCCTCGAGGGCAAGCGCGACTTCGAATGCACGCCGTGGGGCATCCCGTCGTACTCCCTGCTCGGCTGGCAGAAGCCCTGCTACCTCCTCGATGACGGCTACGCCGCGACCTGGCAGGAATACCTCGACACGACCGACTTCGAGGCTTACGGGCGGGGCAACGACGAGCGCTGCGCGAACTGCATGGCGCACTGCGGCTACGAGCCGACCGCCGTCCTGGCGACGATGAGCTCGCTCAAGGAGAGCCTGCGCGCCGCGGTCGCGTCCTGACGCGGACGGCCGGCTCCCCGTAGCCTGGTATGCCGTGACCGTCGAGAGCGTCTTCCCCCGGCTCGAGCCGTTGCTGCCGCAGGTGCGCAAGCCGGTTCAGTACGTCGGCGGCGAGCTGCACGCGCAGGTCAAGGCCTGGGACTCGGCGGCCGTGCGATGGGCCCTGATGTATCCCGACGCCTACGAGGTCGGGCTGCCGAACCAGGGTGTTCAGATTCTCTACGAGGTGCTCAACGAGCAGCCGGACGTGCTCGCCGAGCGCACCTACAGCGTGTGGCCGGACCTCGAGGCCCTGATGCGCGAGCACGGCATCCCGCAGTTCACTGTCGACGCCCATCGCCCGGTGGGGGACTTTGACATCTTCGGGGTCTCCTTCGCGACGGAGCTCGGTTATACGAACCTGCTGACCGCGCTCGATCTCGCCGACATCCCGATCACCGCAGCGGAACGCGCCGACGGCGACCCGGTAGTGATCGCGGGTGGGCACGCCGCGTTCAACCCCGAGCCGGTCGCGGAGTTCATCGACGGGGCGGTCGTCGGCGACGGCGAACAGGCTGCCCTTGCCGTGACCGACCTGGTCCGCACGTGGAAGGCCGAGGGCCGGCCAGGGGGCCGGGACGGCTTGCTGCTGGCGCTGGCGACGAGCGGTGTCGTGTACGTGCCCCGGTTCTACGACGTGGCCTACCTCCCGGACGGCCGGATCCAGCGCGTCGTACCGAACCAGTCCGGCGTGCCGTGGCGGGTCACCAAGCACACCGTCATGGACCTCGACGAGTGGCCGTACCCGAAGCAGCCGCTCGTGCCGCTCGCCGAGACGGTGCACGAGCGGTACAGCGTCGAGATCTTTCGCGGCTGCACCCGCGGCTGCCGGTTCTGCCAGGCGGGCATGATCACGCGACCGGTCCGCGAGCGATCGATCACCACGGTCGGCGAGATGGTGCAACGCGGCATCGCGGCGACCGGGTTCGAGGAGGTCGGCCTGCTGTCGTTGTCCTCCGCCGACCACAGCGAGATCCACGAGATCGCAAAGGGTCTCGCCGACCGGTACGACGGCGAGCAGGTGTCGCTGTCGCTGCCCTCGACCCGCGTCGATGCCTTCAACATCACCCTGGCCAACGAGCTGTCGCGCAACGGTCGCCGTACCGGCCTGACCTTCGCCCCCGAGGGTGGCAGCGAGCGGATGCGCAAGGTGATCAACAAGATGGTCACCGAGGACGACCTGATCCAGACCGTCGCGACGGCCTACGGCAACGGCTGGCGCCAGGTGAAGCTGTACTTCATGTGCGGTCTGCCGACCGAGACCGACGAGGACGTCCTCGCGATCGCCGGAATGGCGCGGCGCGTCATCGCGACCGGACGGGAGGCGGCCGGCCGCAAGGACATCCGGTGCACGATCTCGATCGGCGGCTTCGTGCCGAAGCCGCACACGCCGTTCCAGTGGGCCGCGCAGCTGGATCACGAGACCGTCGACCGGCGGTTGCGTGCGCTCAAAGGCGCCGTCACGCACGACCGGGAGTTCGGCCGATCGATCGGCGTCCGCTATCACGACGGCCGGCCCTCGATCATCGAAGGACTGCTTTCACGAGGCGACCGCCGGGTCGCTCCCGTGATCCGGCGGGTGTGGGAGCAGGGCCAGCGCTTCGACGGGTGGAGCGAGTACTTCTCCTACGAGCGGTGGGAAGCCGCGTGCCGCGACGTCTTCGAGGCGCAGCCGGTCTCGCTCGACTGGTACACGACCCGCGAGCGGCAGCAGAACGAGGTCCTGCCGTGGGACCACCTGGACTCCGGGCTGGACAAGGAGTGGCTCTGGGAGGACTGGCAGGAGGCGATCGCCGCGTCGGTTGATGGTGGCGGCGAGGTGGAGGACTGCCGCTGGACGCCGTGTTACGACTGCGGCGTGTGCCCGTCGATGGGCACCGAGATCCAGGTCGGACCCACCGGCCGTCCGTTGTTGCCGCTCACCCCCCTCTGATGCCGCCCCCGACCTATCGCCCAACCGTCTCGAATCGTTGGTTTGAAGGGTCTGAAACCAACGATTCGAGACGGTTGGGCGATAACTGGGGGGTGGCGTGAGTCGGCAGCCGGAGGGGCCGCCGCCGCCTCCCGTGGTCCAGAAGCTGCGGATCCGCTACGCCAAGCGCGGTCGGCTGCGGTTCACCAGTCACCGGGACTTCGCGCGGGTCTTCGAGCGCGCGATCCGTCGGGCACGGCTCCCGATCGCCTACAGCGCGGGGTTCAGCCCCCACCCGAAGGTGTCCTACGCCGGGGCGGCGCCGACCGGTACGGCGTCGGAGGCCGAATACCTCGAGATCGGGCTGGCCGAGGCGACCGACCCCGACCAGGTCCGCGACACGCTCGACGCCGCGCTGCCGCCCGGCATCGACATCGTCGACGTCGTGGACGCCGCAGACAGCCCCGCCAAGACCCTCGCCGAGCTGATCGAGGCCTCACGTTGGTCGATCGAGCTGCCGGGTGTATCCGTTGCGGCCGCTCAGAAAGCGCTCGATCTCCTGCTCGCACAGACCACGGCCCCCGTCGAGCGAGCGACCAAGGATGGCACCCGCACCGTGGACGTCCGGGCGGCGCTCGTGACCGCGAACGTGGCGCTGACCAGCGCGAATGGTCCCGACCCGGCGGCCGAATGTGCGAGAATGGACTTGGTCGTGCAGCACGCCACACCCGCTGTCCGACCCGACGACATCTTGACGGCGTTGCGAATGATTGGCGCACTGACGACGCCCGTCACCCCATTGGTGACGCGGCTGGCGCAAGGGCTGATCGACACGACGTCGCCGGAGGATGCGCAACGACTGACCGACCCGCTTCATGGCTCACGTCGTTCGGACTCCGCGGTGTCGCCGTAGGTCCGGCAGGGATCGCGACCGCGAGACCGACCGGACCCCCACCGGCTTCCGTCGTGGGTCGCTGAGAGGCGGCGTACGGCGACCACCTCGCTCCCGTGCGGGGCGCCTACGGGCGAACCCGGGAGCGGACGAGGAGAACGAGTGCTCGACGACGAGCCAACCACCACATCCAACGACGCGCCGTCCGGATCGGACGCCGCACCCAAGAAGGTCGCAAGTCGCCGCCGGACCGTGAGCCGGCCCGCCGGCCCGCCGGCCCCGTCGGAGTCGAGCGCAGAGTAGAGCGCGCCGACCGCAGCGTCATCGACGCCGCCGGCCGCGACCGACGCCAAGGCCGAGACATCCGGTGACGACGCCCCCACCAAGGCCGACGCCGGTGGCACGGAGAAAGCCGCCAAGGCCCCGGCGAAGCGGTCTCGCGCGAAAAAGACGGCGAGCTCGACCACCGACGCCGAGGTCGACTCCGGCACCAAGAGCGGCGCCAAGAAGACTGCGCCGACGACCGCGCTGCTCTTCCAGCCACCACCCGCCGAGCTGGCGCCCCGCAAGCGAACCCCGGCGAAAGAGACCGCTGAGGAGGCGGCGTCCGACACCAGCGACCAGGACGTCGCAGCCGCAGCGACCAGCCCGGACGACGGGGACAGCGAGGGCGAGGCCGGCGACGGCACGCCGCGCCGCCGCCGGCGGGGTCGCCGTGGCCGAGGTGGTCGTGGCGGCGGAGCTGGTGGAGCAGCCACCGACGAGGGCGCCGGCGCGGACAGCAGCGATGGCGAGGGTTCACCCGATGAGGCCGCCGGCCGGGACACCGCCGAAGGCTCCGACGACGAGGCCGCAGACGATGGCGGCACGAGCGCGAGTAGCCGGCGCAGGCGGCGCAGGCGGCGTACCGGTACGGGCGACGGTGAGTCCGAGCTCGGCCCGGACGACCCGCCCAACACGGTCGTGCACGTCCGCGAACCTCGCAAGCAGGCCGCCGACGACGGCGTTCGCGGCGTCAAGGGCTCGACCCGCATCGAGGCGAAGCGGCAGCGTCGCCGCGACGGACGCGACACCCAGCGCCGCCGCCCGTCGATCATCACCGAGGCCGAGTTCCTGGCTCGCCGGGAAGCCGTCGACCGCGTCATGGTGGTCCGCCAGGGCGAGGAGCGCACGCAGATCGCGGTGCTCGAGGACGGCGTGCTGGTCGAGCACTACGTCACCCGCAAGGACCAGGCGTCGATGGTCGGCAACGTCTATCTCGGCAAGGTCCAGAACGTCCTGCCGAGCATGGAGGCGGCGTTCGTCGACATCGGCCGCGGCCGCAACGCAGTGCTGTACGCCGGCGAGGTCAACTACGACGCCAGCGCGCTGGAAGGAAAGCCGCCGCGCATCGAGCAGGCGCTGAAGTCGGGCCAGTCCGTCCTCGTTCAGGTCACGAAGGACCCGATCGGCCACAAGGGCGGCCGGCTCACCAGCCAGGTCAGCCTCCCCGGCCGCTACATGGTCTACGTGCCGGACGGCCGGCTGTCCGGGATCAGTCGCAAGCTGCCCGACACCGAGCGCTCCCGGTTGAAGGGCATCCTCAAGCGGCTCACCCCCGACGATGCCGGCGTGATCATCCGCACCGCTGCCGAAGGCGCAACCGAAGAGGCTCTCGAGAAGGACCTGAGCCGGCTGAAGGCGCAGTGGGAGGTCATCGACGCGAAGTCGAAGACCGCCTCGGCGCCGAGCCTGATCTACAGCGAGCCCGACCTCGTCATCCGCGTGATCCGCGACATCTTCAACGAGGACTTCACCTCGCTGGTGGTGCAGGGTGACGACGAGTGGGACACGATCGAGAACTACGTCGGCTGGGTCGCTCCCGACCTGGCCGAGCGGACCAAGAAGTGGTCCGGGCCCGAGGACGTCTTCGAGGCCTACCGGGTCGACGAGCAGCTCGCGAAGGCGCTTGACCGCAAGGTCTGGCTGCCGAGCGGCGGCTACCTGGTGATCGACCGCACCGAGGCGATGGTTGTCGTCGACGTCAACACCGGCAAGTTCACCGGTAAGGGCGGCAACCTCGAGGAAACCGTCACGAAGAACAACCTCGAGGCGGCGGAGGAGATCGTGCGGCAGCTCCGGCTCCGCGACCTCGGCGGCATCATCGTCATCGACTTCATCGACATGGTCCTCGAGAGCAACCGTGATCTCGTGCTCCGTCGGCTGCTCGAATGTCTCGGTCGCGACCGGACGCGGCACCAGGTGGCCGAGGTCACCTCGCTTGGCCTCGTGCAGATGACTCGCAAGCGCGTCGGTGAGGGTCTGCTCGAATCGTTCAGCCACACCTGCCCCGAGTGCAACGGCAGCGGGGTGATCCTCGAGATCGATCCGGTCAGCGCGAGGCGCCCCCCGAAGAAGGTGCGCGCCCCCAAGCCGACGGCGATCGCGGCCACCGCGAAGCCGCCGCAGCCGGACACGGAGTCGGCGGCAGACGCTGAGCCCACGGCGGACACCGAGTCGACAGCAGACACGGAGCCGACGGCAGCGGTCGTGCCGGCTGCGGCTGAGTCGGCTGAGGGTGACAAGCCGGCCGAGGACGCCCCTGCGCCCGCGGCCGAGGACAAGGCCGCCGACGCTGCACCGCCGGCCGAGAAGCCGAAGCGGCGGCGTACGACGACCAAGAGCACTGAAACCGCGACCAAGGACAGCGATCCGGCGCCTGCGGCGGATGAAGCGGGTGCGGATTCGCCGTTTGACCCGGCGCGGACCGCTTCCGTAACCTGAATGGTCGGTGCGCCCGGTGCGCACCGCCTGGACGCAGCCGATGCGATCCCGATCGATTGAGACTGATCTGTTCGAGCTCAGATCTCGCGAGAACTGGCAAGGAGTTCGACCGTGTACGCGATCGTGCGCAGTGGCGGCCACCAGCACAAGGTCGCCGTCGGCGACACGCTGACCGTCGACCGGTTGGCCTCCGCTCCCGGCGATTCAGTGACCCTGCCAGCCGTGCTCGTCGTCGACGACGCCGGCCAGGTCACCACCGACGCCAAGGCCCTGTCTGCCACGACCGTGACCGCCGAGGTCGTCGAGGAGATCAAGGGCCCCAAGATCAACATCCATCTGTTCAAGAACAAGACCGGCTACCACCGTCGGCAGGGGCACCGTTCGCGCCTGACCACGATTCGCGTCACCGGCATCGAGACCGGGAAGTAGGACCGCAATGGCTCACAAGAAGGGTGCGTCCTCCAGTCGTAACGGGCGCGACTCCAATGCTCAGCGCCTCGGCGTGAAGCGGTTCGGTGGCCAGCAGGTCAACGCCGGCGAGATCCTCGTCCGGCAGCGTGGCACGCACTTCCACCCGGGCGAGAATGTCGGTCGCGGTGGCGACGACACGCTGTTCGCGCTCGCCGCTGGCGCCGTGCAGTTCGGGCGTCGGCGTGGGCGCCGCGTGGTGAGCATCACCACGAGCGCCGCCGACTCCTCCGCGTAAGCGGGCGCGGCCATGGCCGCGAGCTTCGTCGACCGCGCGGTCCTGCACGCCGGAGCCGGTGATGGTGGGAACGGCTGCGCGTCGGTCCACCGCGAGAAGTTCAAGCCGCTCGGTGGCCCGGACGGCGGGGACGGCGGCCGCGGCGGTGACGTGATCCTCGTCGTCGATCCGAGCGTCACCACCCTGCTCGACCTGCACCGGCATCCGCACCAGCGAGCGTCGAGCGGCAAGCCTGGCCAGGGCTCGAACCGCGACGGTGCCATCGGCTCTGATCTCGTGATCCCGGTGCCGGACGGCACGGTGGTCCGCGACGCCGAGTCCGGCGAGGTGCTCGCCGACTTGGTCGGCACCGGCACCCGGTTCGTCGCGGCGCGTGGCGGCAGAGGCGGCCTCGGCAACGCGGCGCTCGCGTCGGCTCGGCGCAAGGCGCCCGGTTTCGCCCTGCTGGGCGAGCCCGGCGAGTCCCTCGAGGCGATTCTCGAGCTGAAGAGCGTCGCCGACGTGGCACTCGTCGGCTACCCCAATGCCGGCAAGTCGTCGCTGATCGCCGCGTTGTCGGCGGCGCGGCCGAAGATCGCGGACTATCCATTCACCACGCTGGTCCCGAACCTCGGGGTGGTCGAGGCGGGCGACACGGTGTTCACCGTCGCCGACGTGCCGGGTCTGATCCCAGGAGCGAGCAGCGGCCGCGGCCTCGGGCTGGAGTTCCTCCGCCACGTCGAGCGCTGCGCCGTACTCGTTCATGTCATCGACTGCGCGACGATGGAGCCCGACCGTGATCCCGTCAGCGATCTGGCTCAGATCGAGACCGAGCTCGCGGCATACGACGAGGCGGTCGAGGGTGGCCTGTCCGACCGACCGCGGCTGGTCGCGCTGAACAAGGTCGACGTGCCTGATGCGCGCGACCTCGCCGAGCTGGTGCGCGCCGACCTCACGGAGCGATTTGACTTCCCGATCTTCGAGATCTCCGCTGCCACCCGGCACGGGCTGCGCGAGCTGAGCTTCGCGATGGCCGACGCAGTCGCGAGCGCACGGGCCAACCCGGCCAAGGTCGAGCCGACCCGAATCGTGTTGCGACCCGCCCCGGCTCGTGATGACGGGTTCTCGGTCGAGCCGGTCGGTGAGCAGGCGTTCGTCGTACACGGTGAGCGCCCCGAGCGCTGGGTGCTGCAGACCGACTTCTCCAACGACGAGGCAGTCGGCTATCTCGCGGATCGGCTCTCACGCCTTGGCGTTGAAGATGCGCTCGCGGGGCTCGGCGCGACCGCAGGCGCCGAAGTCACGATCGGCGAGGTCACGTTCGACTGGGAGCCGACGCTGCGCAGTGGTGTCGGCTCGCCGCACGGCGGTCGTGGCACCGACGAGCGGCTCGAGGACCACAGGCGGATCGGCGCGGATCAGCGCAAGGCGGCGCGCTCGTCTCGCCGCTCGGCGTACGACGAAGACGTCGAGGGCATCGGCTGGTCCGACGAGGCCGGCGAGCAGAGCCGATGATCATGGAGTTGATGTCCGCGACACCGGCGTGTCGTGACACAAACCGAATGATCGTCGCGAGGGTGGGGACATGAGCCGCGATGTGGTTGCCGGCGCTCGGCGCCTCGTCGTCAAGATCGGCTCCTCGACCCTGGCCAGTCCGGGCGGCGGCATCGACCAGACCCGGATCGACTCCCTCACGGCGGCGATCGCCGGCCGGGTCGCCGCCGGTTCGCAGGTGATCCTGGTGTCCTCGGGTGCGATCGCCGCCGGACTGCGGCCACTCGGGCTGGCCCAGCGCCCGCGGGACCTCGCGACGCAGCAGGCCGCGGCAAGCGTCGGCCAGGGCATGCTGCTCGCGCGATACACCGCAGCGTTCGCGAACCATCAGCTCACCGTCGGGCAGGTACTGCTCACGCCCGACGACGTGGTCCGGCGGGTGCACTATCGCAATGCGGCCCGAACCTTCGAGCGTCTGCTCGGGCTCGGCGTCGTGCCCGTCGTGAACGAGAACGACACCGTCGCGACCGAGGAGATCCGCTTCGGCGACAACGACCGCCTCGCGGCGCTGGTCACCCACATCGTCGGCGCGGATGCCTTGCTCCTGCTCTCCGACGTCGACGGCGTGTACGACGTCGACCCCTCGCACGGGCCGGCGACGCGAGTGACCGACGTCCGCAACGAGTCCGACCTCGACCACGTGCGGCTCGGTGCGGTCGGCAGGGCCGGTGTCGGGCGGGGCGGGATGACGACGAAGGTGTCGGCGGCGCGCATCGCTGCTGGTGCCGGCGTGCCGACCCTGCTTGCGCACGCGAACGATGTCGCGCCGGCGTTGGCCGGCGCTGATGTCGGCACGTGCTTCCACCCGACCGGCCGCCGGGCACCGGCGCGGTTGTTGTGGCTGGCCCACGCCACCACGGGCAGAGGGATCGTGCGGCTCGACGCGGGGGCCGTCGACGCCGTGGTGAAGCGCCGTAAGTCGCTCCTGCCGGCCGGGATCACCGCGGTCGAGGGCGAGTTCGCCGCCGGCGATCCGGTGGATCTGCTCGACCACGCGGGGACGCCGGTGGCCCGCGGGCTGGTCGCCTACGACTCGACCGAGCTGCCGACGCTGCTCGGGCGATCAACGCACGAGCTGGCCGAGGCGCTCGGATCGGCGTACTCCCGCGAGGTCATCCACCGTGACGACCTCGCCCTGCTCTGACGTTGCCGAGTTGGCGCTGACCGCCGGCGCTCGGCGGCTGTCGGAGGCCGGCGCTACCGTCCCGACCATGAACGTGGGACGACCGGACATGATCGCGGGTTACGGCATCGCGACGGATGCGGCCGGGCAGCTGCCGTGGGCCTGGGCGGAGGAGCGGCTCACTGCCGCGCGCAACTACTGGATCTGTACGACGCGGGCCGACGGCCGCCCTCATGCCATGCCGGTGTGGGGCCTGTGGTCTGACGGCGCGGTGATGTTCTCCACGGACTCGCAGTCCTACAAGGGGCGGAACCTCGCAGCGCGGCCGGATATCGTCGTCCACCTCGAGAGCGGCGACGAGGTCGTGGTGGTCGAGGGTCGTGCGGAGTGGGTGACGCAGGCCGGGCTGCCCGACAGCTTCGTCGGCGACTACGCCGAGAAGTACGGGCACACGCTCGACGTGACCGACCCGGCCTTCGGCTTCTACCGGGTCGCACCTGTCCGCGTGCTCGCATGGCGCGAGACGGACTTCCCGACATCGGCGACCCGCTTCATCTTCTAGGCCCGCGCCGTACGATTTTCGGCATGACGACTGCCGAAGACGTCCTGTCGGTTGCGAAGGCGGCGCGGGTGGCCGCCGCCGAGCTCGCCCCGATGCCGCGATCGGTGAAAGACGCGGCGCTCCTCGCGATGGCGGACGCGTTGGTGGCCAACACCACCGCGATCCTCGAGGCCAACGGCCGCGATGTGGCCCGCGACCCCGACAACCCCCTGGTGGATCGGCTGAAGCTGGACTCCGAGCGAATCGAAGCGATGGCTGACGGCCTCCGTCAGGTCGCCGGCCTGCCGGACCCGGTCGGGGAGGTGCTGCGCGGGTCGACGCTGGCCAACGGCTTGCAGCTGCGGCAGGTGCGGGTGCCGATGGGGGTCGTCGGAATCATCTACGAGGCCCGCCCGAACGTGACGGCGGACGCTGCTGGGCTGTGCCTGAAGAGCGGCAACGCGGTCCTGCTCCGTGGCTCGTCGAGTGCCCGCGAGAGCAACCGAGCGATCGTTGACGTCCTCGCGGCTGCGGCGCAGCAGGCCGGGTTGCCCCCAGACAGCGTCCAGCTCGTGCCAGGCGACGACCACGAATCGGCCAAGCACCTGATGCGCGCCCGGGGCCTGGTCGACGTGCTGATTCCACGAGGCGGGGCCGGTCTGATCCGGAGCGTCGTCGAGGAGTCGACGGTGCCGGTGATCGAGACGGGCGTCGGCAACTGTCACGTGTACGTCGACGCTGACGCGGATCTCGACATGGCCCTGGAGATCATCGTCAACTCGAAGACGCAACGGCCCAGCGTGTGCAACGCGGCCGAGACCATGCTGGTCCACCGCGACGTTGCGGCGGAGTTCCTCCCCGGCGCGCTGAAAGCGCTGCAGGACAAGGGGGTCACGATCCACGGCGACGCAGCCGTGGCCGAGCACGGCGCCGACGTCGTACCGGCGACTGACGATGACTGGGCCGCGGAGTACCTTTCGCTCGATCTCGCGGTCGGCGTGGTCGACAGCCTCGCCGACGCCGTTGCGCACATCCGGCAGTGGGGCAGTGGGCACACCGAGGCGATCGTCACCAGGTCGCTTCCGGCGTCGCAGCAGTTCGTCTCGGGCCTGGACTCGGCGGCCGTGATGGTCAACGCCTCGACCCGGTTCACCGACGGTGAGCAGTTTGGCATGGGGGCGGAGATCGGCATCTCCAACCAGAAGCTGCACGCCCGCGGCCCGATGGGCCTGCCCGAGCTGACCAGCACCACGTGGGTCGTCACGGGAACCGGCCAGATCCGTACCTGACCCACCGCTTCAGAACGGGCGGGAGGGGCGCAGCGCTCCGGTCGCGGCCTCGATAGAATCGCGTTCTGCTTGGCTGCAAAGCCTCTACCGCTGGAGCGCACATGCCGTTCTTCACGTCGCCCGACGACGTCCGAGAGCGGCTCGCCGCGACCGGCTACCTGGCCGATGACGCCATCGCCACGACGGTGTTCGTGGCCGACGCGCTCGGCAAGCCGTTGCTCGTCGAAGGCCCCGCCGGCACCGGGAAGACCGAGCTCGCCAAGGCGGTCGCGACGGCCGCGGGTGCGGGGATGGTCCGGCTCCAGTGCTACGAGGGCCTCGACGAGGCGCGCGCTCTCTACGAGTGGAACTACCGCAAGCAGCTGCTGCGGATCCAAGCCGCCGGCGACCAGGCGTGGGAGGAGACCCACGACGACATCTTCTCCGAGGAGTTCTTGCTCTCGCGGCCGCTGCTGACCGCGATCCGCCAGACCGACCCGACGGTGCTGCTGGTCGACGAGACCGACAAGGCGGACGTCGAGGTCGAGGGCCTCCTCCTCGAGGTGCTGTCGGACTTCCAGGTCACAGTGCCGGAGCTCGGCACGATCGAAGCCGTACGCCGCCCGTTCGTCGTGCTCACGTCGAACGCGACCCGCGAGCTCTCCGAGGCCCTCAAGCGGCGCTGCCTGTTCCTCCACGTCGACTACCCGGACGCGGAGCGCGAGAAGGCGATCGTCATGACCCGTGTGCCGGAGGTCGTCGAAGACCTCGCGGAGGCGCTGGTCCGCACGATCCGCACGTTGCGCGCCCTGGAGCTCAAGAAGGCCCCGAGCATTGCGGAGAGCATCGACTGGGCGCGAACCCTCGTCGTCCTCGGCGTTGCCGACCTCGACGAGGAAGCCGTCGCCCGGACGTTGGGCGTCGTCCTGAAGCACTCCTCGGATCACGTTCGCGCGACCAAGGAGCTCGGGCTCGCCTGATGAGCGACGACGCAGCGACCACCGAGCCGGGCGGCCTGATCGACCGGCACGTCTCGTTCATGGGTGCGCTGCGCACTGCGGGGCTGCCTGTGTCGATGGCCGAATCACTCGACGGCGGCCGTGCGATCGCCGCGATCGACCTGCTCGAGCGCGAGCAGCTGCGGGCCGCGTACGCGGCTGCTGTCGTCAAGCACGCGGCGCACCGGCCGGCCTTCGACCGGCTGTTCGACCTGTGGTGGCCGGCGGCGGTCGGGGACGGTCACGACGACGGTGAGGCGGCGGACGGCGAGGGCGCCCTCGACGACGCCGAGCCGATCGATCTCGACGCACTGCGCACGGAGCTCCGGGACCGGCTCCGCGACGTCCTGCTCTCCGGCGACGACGAGGCGTTGCGCCGGCTCGCCCGCGAGGCGGTCAACGGTCTCGGCCGCGCCGAGGGCGGTCAGCCCGGCCGGCAGTCATGGTTCACCTATCGCGTGCTGCGGGCGATGAACCCCGACACGCTCATGGCATCGCTGCTCGAGAGCGTGCTGTTCGGCAAGGAGCGCGGCGGGCTCGCCGAGAAGGTCGCCCGCCAGATGATCACCGAACGCATCAAGCAGTTCGAGGAGATGGTCGAGTCGGAGGTACGACGCCGGCTCGCGGAGGAGCGCGGCGCCGAGACGATCGCCAAGACCGCGGTCAAGCCGCTCGTCGAGCAGGTGGAGTTCCTGCGGGCATCGCGGGACGACCTTGCCGCGCTGCGCCGGCAGGTGCATCCGATCGCGCGCCGGCTCGCGACCCGCCTGACGGCGAAGCGGCGGCTCGGCCGCAGTGGCCGACTCGACGTCCGTCGTACCGTCCGGGCCTCGCTGTCGACCGGCGGCGTCCCGCTGACCACGATCTTCAAGCCGCACAAGCCGCACAAGCCGGAGCTCGTGGTGCTCTGCGACGTGTCCGGATCGGTGGCCGCCTTCGCGCACTTCACCGTGCTGCTGGCGTTCGCGTTGCGCGAGCAGTTCGCCAAGGTCCGGATCTTCGCGTTCGTCGACACGACGGATGAGGTCACGCGGTTCTTCGAGCGCGGCGGCGACGTCGTCGACGCGCTCCAGCGGATGTCATCCGAGGCCGACGTCGTCTGGTACGACGGGCACAGCGACTACGGCCACTCCTTCGAGATCTTCGCCCAGAAGTGGCCGGATGCGGTCGGGCCGAAGACGTCGTTCCTCGTGCTCGGCGACGCGCGGACCAACTACCGAGCGCCGGCCCTGCCCGCGCTGCGGTCGGTGGTCCGTCAGGCGCGGCACGCATTCTGGCTCAACCCGGAGCCCCGGCAGTACTGGGCGTCAGGGGACTCGGCGGCAGCCACCTACGGCGAGGTGATGCCGATGGTCGAGTGCCGCAACGTCCAGCAGCTCCAGGAGTTCGTCGAGGGATTGCTCCCGGTCTGACCCGGTCTCGCGATACTTGTTGTTCTTGCCTTGTGACTGTTGGTAGCGAAAGCGCACGCGTGGCGTAGTCGTTGATCCCGATTCGTGCGATTTAATCGCGTAAGCGATTGTTCTACTCCACGGGGACTGGTTCACATGCGTTCTGCTGCAAAACGCCGTCGGTCGGCTGCCCTGATCGCTGGGCTGGCGGCGGTGGCGCCGCTTGCGCTCAGCGGGACCGCGTCGGCCGGCGTCAGTGCGTCGTCCAACCCGCCGATCCACGGCACCATCAAGGGCTTCGCGACCGGAGATTTCGCCTTCATCGACGCGCTGTCGGTCCCCAAGACCAACTTGGCGCAGGTCAGTGTCGCGCAGAGCGCAGCCGGTGTGTCGAACAGGGCGATGCAGACCACCGACACGCTCGGCCAGCTGCTGCTCAGCAAGAGCATCAAGGGTCACAACGCATACGGTCACGCGGCCGGGGTCAATGCGAACCTCGGCCAGGGCGACAACACGATCCCGCAGATCGGCCTGACCAAGGCAGAGGCTGTGTCGCCACCCCGCGGCAAGCCGGTCTCGACCGACATCGTCAACGTCCCGCTCGCGCCGATCGCGACAGCTGACGTCCAGCCCGACGTCGCGGCGGCGAACACCACCTCGAAGACCGATTTCTGCGTGCTGGGTGCGCCGCTGTCGGAGGGTACGGCGACGATCGCCAACGCCGAGGTGCTGCCGGTTCAGCAGGGTCTCGCGATCGCCAACGCTGACGGCACCGTCCGGCAGGACTCGACCGAGGAGCTGGACCCGAACGGTCACGGCGCGCTTGGGCTCGGGTCCTTCGAGACGCTGAACACGGCCGGCATCACGCTGTTCAAGGGGGTGCCCGGCGCACAGGTCAAGATCAAGGTCCTCAACCCGCTGATTCTCAAGGCGTTCGCCGGTGGCGAGCCAGGCACGTCGAAGGTCAGCTTCGGGAGCTCCGACGGCAAGAAGGATGTCCTGAAGATCACGTCGGGCGGCAACTCCGCGGTGTTGACCGTCGAGCAGCTCCTGGGTGGCAAGGGCGCCACGATCCCGGTCGTCGGCCAGAACGACAAGGGCAAGACGCTCCACCTGCTCGACATCGAGATCGGCGGCAAGCCGAACGTCAAGCTGGCGCAGAACGGCACGATGGCGTCCGCAGTGGCGGACCTGATCAAGGTCCAGGTGATCAACAAGGTCGGCAAGACCAAGGTCAAGATCCACGGTCCGTTGAAGGGCATCCTGCAGCCGGTCCTCGATCCGGTCGTCAGCGCGCTCGACCAGATCGTCTCCCAGCTGCAGACCGCCATCGAGGGTCTAGGTCTTTCCAAGGGCGTCGACCTGCGGATCGGGCACTTCGAGGCCAACGCGCAGGTGCCGGTCGGTGGCATCCACTGCGGCATCCCCGTCACGAAGTCCACCAACAAGGACCCCGTCACCGCGGGTGAGCAGTTCACCGTGACGATCGCGGCAAGCAACCCCTACGACTGCGTGCTGAAGCACGTCAGGATCGATGACCACATCACGGCGACCAGCGGCGTGAAGTGGACAGTCGGCGCCACGCGACCGAAGGCGGACAAGGTCACCAACTCCGAAGTCGTGTGGAACGACGTCGGCAGCATCAAACCGGGCCAGCACAAGGCGGTGCAGGTCGACATCTCGATCGACGCCGACTCCGCGGCCGGGAAGATGTCGGACACGGCGGTTGCGTCGGCCGAGTGCGGAACCGGCAATGCAAACGGCAGGTCGACGGTGAAGCTCACGGGCAAGTACACGCTGCATGCGCCGCACGTGAAGCTGAAGAGGTCGCCGCCGCTGCCTGACACCGGCATGTCCCCGGCGCTGCCGATCGGCGGTGCCGTCGTACTGGCTCTCGGATTCGGGGTCGCGCTGGTGCGGCGTCGCGGCAGCGTCTGAGTCCGCGACGTGAGGGTGCACGCCCGCGGCTAGCCTTGGAGACGTGAGCGGTCGGGCGGTCCCATCACGCCGAGTCGGCGTCATGGGTGGCACATTCGACCCCGTTCACAACGGGCACCTCGTCGCGGCCAGTGAGGTCGCGAGCAGGTTCACCCTCGACGAGGTCGTCTTCGTCCCGACCGGCCAGCCGTGGCAGAAGTCGCATGAGCCGGTGTCGCCCGCCGAGGACCGCTACCTCATGACGGTCATCGCGACGGCGTCCAACCCGATGTTCTCGGTCAGTCGTGTCGACATCGACCGCGCCGGCCTGACCTACACCTACGACACGCTGCTGGACCTGCGGGCGGCGTACGGAGAGAGCACCGACCTGTTCTTCATCACCGGCGCCGATGCGCTGGAGCAGATCCTCGACTGGCACCGCTCAGACGAGCTGTTCGACCTCGCGCACTTCGTCGGCGTCACCCGGCCGGGGCACCACCTGTCGGGTCACGGGTTCCCGGACGGTGCGGTCAGCCTGCTGGAGGTCCCGGCGCTGGCGATCAGCTCCACCGACTGCCGTAGCCGCGTGCTTGCGGGGGAGCCGGTCTGGTATCTCGTGCCGGACGGCGTCGTGCAATACATCTCCAAGCGCGGGCTGTACGCAAAGGTAGAGGGATGACCGGCAAGCGCCGGGCCGGTAAGGATCCGATCCAGCCGCCCATCTCCTCCCATGCCCCGCCCGTGGTGATGGCGCCACAGCAGTCGCGCCGCCAAGCCCGGCTGGAGCGCAAGAAGCAGCAGCGCAAACGGATCGGGCTGGCCGGCGGCGCGGCGATCGCCGTGGCGGTGATCGTGGCCGTGGGGGCGGTTGCCTTCGGCGTCCACAAGGCCACCGAGGACAGCGGCACGACGGTGCGATCGCAGTCGACGGTGCTGCTCCAGCTCCAAGCGCCCGACGGTACGGCGGAGGGCAGCGTTCTGCTCGCGCACGACACCAACGGCAACGAGGGCCTCGAGCTGCTCGTCCCGTCCCGCGTGATCACCGATGTGTGCGGTTACAACTCGCTGGACTTCGGCAAGGTCCTCGGGTTGCCGTCGGGTGATGCGGCGTCGCGCCAAGCGCTGTCAGGAATGCTCGAGAACGTCACGATCGACGGCTCCTGGGTGCTCACCGAGGCGCAGCTCGCGAAGCTGATCAACCGCGTTGGCGGCGTCACGGTCGACGTTGACACGGATGTCGTGCGGCGGACCGGCGGTGGCGGCGGGCAGATCCTGGTCGCGGCAGGGCAGGCCCGCCAGCTGGACGGCACTCAGGCGGTTGAGTACGCGACCTACCGTGCGTCGGCCCACGAGGACGCGGCGGCGCAGCTCGCCCGCCTGCAGCAGGTCGTCGACGGCATGATCGTCAAGCTGCCGACGGGGGCAGCACTGTCCGCGGACCTGCGGGTACTGGGACCCGGCGGCTCCTCGACCCTGGGCGCGACGAAACTGGCCAGCCTGCTGGCGGGCATCAAGTCCGCCGACCAGGTCGCCGGCCACGTGCTGCCGATCGACCTGCCGACGGCGCCGATCGATACCGGTGGTGCGCCGTCTTACCGGATCGACAACGACAACGCGGCCAAGCTCGCGAACAACAACTTGAAGAGTTCCCTGCCGGACGACGCGGGGCAGCACAGGCCGACGGTCGAGCTGCTCAATGGCGTCGGCACGCCCGGCCTGATCGCGCGAGCGTGCCCGCGGCTGCAGGCGCATCGCCTCGTGTACGCGGGGAGCGGCAATGCGGCTTTCACGAACCAGCCGTCGGTGGTCGAGGTGTCGAACAGCCAGATCGACCTTGGGTACACGGTTGCCAGTGCACTCGGCCTGCCGCGGTCTGCCGTCCGGCGTACCTCACAGAACCAGAGCGTCGCGGACGTGATCGTGATCCTCGGGCGCGACTTCAAATAGCGAGTCGTGACAGGCTGGTAGGCGAAACCTGATGCCGATCCGCCACCGAGGGAAATCTTGACCGCAGCACCACGCAGCATCGAGTTGGCCGAGGCCGCCGTCAGCGCCGCCGCCGACAAGCTCGCCACCGATCTCCGGATCGTCGACGTGAGCGAACAGCTCGCGATCACCGACTGCTTCGTCCTCGCCGCCGCACCGAACGAGCGCCAGGTGAACGCCATCGTCGACGCCGTCCAGGAGCGCCTGCTGGGCCACGGCGTGAAGCCGGTACGCCGCGAAGGCGAGCGCGAGGGGCGGTGGGTGTTGCTCGACTACATCGACATCGTCGTGCACGTGCAGCACTCGGAGGAGCGGGCCTACTACTCCCTCGAACGGCTCTGGAAGGACTGCCCGAGCCTGCCGCTGCCAGCCGACGCGCTGCCACCCGCCTCATGAGTCAGATGCAGCAGGTCCTGCTGCTGCGGCACGGGCGGACGGAGTGGAACGCGACCGGGCGGTTCCAGGGACAGACCGAGTCGAAGCTCGATGCCATCGGACGGGCGCAGGCAGAGGGCGCGGCGATCGCGGTCGCCCCAATGAAGCCGGACGCGATCGTCTCCTCAGATCTCACTCGAGCGCTCGATACCGCGGCGGTCGTCGGCGCCGAGTGTGGCCTCGAGGTCGCGGTGGACGCGCGGCTGCGGGAGATCCATCTCGGGGCCTGGGAGGGTCTGACCCGGGCGGAGGCGCGGACGCAGTTCGGTGACGAGTACACGCGGTGGCAGGCGGGGGAGGACGCGCGACGGGGAGGCGGCGAGACGTACGCCGAGGTCGGCGCGCGATGCCTCGCCGTCATCGACGAGTGGCTCGAGCGGCTCGGCCCAGGGTCACTGCTCGTGGCGGTGACGCACGGGTCAGCGGCGCGCGCGACGATCGGCACGATGATCGGCATGGACCCGGACACGTGGTGGCGCCTCGCGCCGCTGTCGAACTGCCGCTGGTCGCTGCTGGCCAACATCGGGCGTGGCTGGCGGATCGAGGAGCACAATGCCGGGTCGCCGCCGGAGGAGGAGACCGGCGACGACGCTCGCTGACCTTCTTGCCTTGCACCCCGGCCGCTCGATCCGATGGGTCGTGAGTAGCCAGTGCCGTCCTGACGGCAGTGTCTACTCACCACCTCGCCTGGCGCGACCCGCCTGTAGACTGAGCGGCGCTTTGGGGCTGTGGCGCAGCTGGTAGCGCACTTGCATGGCATGCAAGGGGTCAGGGGTTCGAGTCCCCTCAGCTCCACCATCTTGGCCTTACTTGAACACCGCGAAGAGATCGCGGCGTCGAGCAAGTCCACGAGCGGTGTTTCTGTTGGAACCGAGATCAGGCGCGCTGTTTGACCGAAGGGCGACGGTTTCGGCTCTCGGCGGTGATACGTCACCACCGTCTGGAAGGGCTCGTTGAGCTCGTCGCCCGAGACATGCCCGCCATCTTGATCCTCATCCAGCAGAAGCCGACTGAAGATCGCCTTGTTGAGCAGCTTTCGCCCGCCCGCGTCCGCGAGCCGATAGAGCTCCTGGGGCTGGCTAAGGAGGTCAAGGGTGGCCAGGAGGACCGTGCGTCCTCGGTCGAGATCGACAGTCGGAGTTGCCAGTTTTGCTCGTACCTGGGCCTGTTGCGCACGAACGTCGCGGATGCGGGATCGAAGCTTGTCTACTGGCCAATCGGGGTCTCCCAGTAGGTCGAGGTACTGGTCCTCTTTCTTGTCGAGTTCGGCGAGCTGCGCCTTCGCGGTCCTGATGAACTTGTCGGACGTTGACTTGCTGGCGGTAGCGGCCTGGTCGATCCGCTCACGGATGCGGTTGCGAAGCTCTGCGGGTACGGGAACGGTGGCGTAGTGGTCGAGAACGCATGCCTCCACGACCTCTGTACGCATGTAGGGCAGATCGCAGCTCTTGTCTTGCCGGCCGATACAGACGAAGTAGAAGTACTTCGAGCCGTTCTTACTGCGCCCGGGCCAGAGGATCATCCGTCTGCCGCATCGGCCGCACCACAGCAGCCCCTTGAGGTAGTGGTTGTAGATCCGGGCGCGCGTCCCGGCCCCGCGTTCCTTGAACAGGACGTGCTGGACCTGATCGAAGAGCTCTGGCTCGATCAACGGTTCGTGGCGACCGGGATACTCCTCGCCGTCGTAGGTGATGATGCCGAGGTAGTAGCGATCCTGGAGCATCTTGCCAATGGTGTGGATCGACAACGGCGTGCCGTACGGGTTCTTTGCAGTGGGCCGGGACCGTAACCCAGCTTCTTTCAGGGTCTCGCGAAGGTCGGCCTGGCTGAGGCGACCCGTTGCGTAGAGCTCGAATGCGAGCTTGACCAACGTGCTGCGTTCGGGGTCGATCGCTACGGATCGGACCTTGCGCCCCTCGAACGTCTCGATGACGTTGAGATAGCCGATCGGCGCCATCCGGACGGTGCCGCCCGCCCGAGCCTTCTGGCCCATCTTGTAGCGGATGTCTTGGCCATTTGCGGCGGACTGGAAGCCGTTGAAGACAGCGAGGATGCCGGTCATGGCTTCACCGAGGGGCGTGTCGTCGATGTTTTCTGTGGCGGAGATCATGCTGACGCCGAGTTGGCGGAGTTCGAGCAGAACCGCGCCGTTTTCCATCCAGTTGCGGTTCATGCGGGAGGCGGAGTAGACGATCACGTAGTCGACGTCGCGCTGGTTCTTGATCCGCGACATCATCGCCTGGAAGACGGGTCGCTTGGCGATCGCTGTGGCGCTCTTGCCTGGTTCGACGTACTCATCAGCAATCTCGACGCCCATCTCGCGAGCTTTGGCTACACAACGGCGACGCTGAGCCGGAATCGAAATCCCTTCAGGGTCGTAGTCGGTGTTGACCTGCCCGGACGAGCTCACGCGGAGATAGATCACCGCTCGCTTGCCCTGCGAATCGCCCTTGATCGGGATGTGACGTACCTGTCCCACCTGAAACTCCTTTGGCCTACGCGGCCGTTGCGTTGATCGTTCCTAGCGCATCCGTTCGGAAGTACTCCGCCAGTGGCTTGCGGGTGTCTTCGAGGAAGCCGAGATAGACGAGTCGGGTGTGCATGGCTTCAACGCTGACCTTGAATAGGCCGGCGAGTTCTTCCTCTCCCTGAATGCCGTTGGCCCAGGCGCGCTTGACCCAAGTGCGGGGCATCAGAACGCAGGCGGCGAAGTGATTACAGATCAGTTCTATTTGTTGGTCGTGGCGGCGCTTGTCACCATGGCCGATGTTTCGGTAGGCGATTCGCGCGGCATTGTGGTCGATGATGTGCTTGAACTCATGTGCGAGCGTGAAGCGGCGCCGTCCAGGGACGCTGTCCTTATTGATGACGATCAGCCAGCGGCCGTCTGACCATTGAGAGAACCCGGCCAGCGTCGGCATCCGGTGCCGCGGCTCAAGGTGAACTTCGATCTTCGGTAGCTCGGCGACCTTCGCGATGTCGACCGACGGGCTGCGGAGCTCTAAGAGCTCCAGAAGTTTGGTGGCCTGCAGTTCAGCGACGGCAAAGGCTTCGCTCAGGGTGAGAGCGCGCATCGGCATGACCGAGCGCAGCTTGTTCACGACATTTATTGGTTTCATTTCTTCCCTCCTTTCGGGATTCGTGAGTTGGTTGACTTGTAGCGGCTGACGATCTTGTCGATCTGAGCTTTGGCTTCTTGCACGGCCTGCTCTGGTAAGTCGTATTCGGTGCGCAGCAGGGCCTCCATGCTGGGCATCTCGATCGGCACTGGCATACCGGCGAGCAAGAACATGTCCGCAGCATTAAGTTCGAGGACGGCCGCGAGACGCGAGACGTGGTGCGGAGCAGGGCTCTCGACTTGATCGCGAAGAAGGCGGTCAACGACTGACTTCGGCACATCTGCGGCGACGGCGAGCTGGCGAACGCTCATCCCGGCGGCGGTACGAGCGTCGTCGAGGGCGGTGCCGAGACTGGATCTACTTGGTGCTGGCATGAGCGGGGCCTCACTTATGTATCCCCATTGTACGCCGTTTGTCCCGCGAGCGGGACAGTGGAATTTACAACGTCCTGCATATCGGGAGTAGGCAGCAATTCCAGCGAGACGAATCGACCCGCCCGAAAGGCCTCGCCGCCGTGACGGCCACGCAGCGGCTCTTGCTTGCGAAGGGTCTCGATCGTGAGTAGGTCGAGGTCCTCGCCGGCTTCGTAGCGTCGATGCAACTCGCTGATGGTGCTGGCCAGTTCGCCGCCGCGGATACCGCCCGAGGGCCACGGCACCTTTATGGAATCCATTAGGCAGGCGGCCCGTACGGCGCAGCGGCCACAGATGGCTTTGGCTGTTGCGACCTGGAACCGCTCGGTGTTGCCGTTGGCCATGAAGTACTTGTCGACTACCTCCGGCAAGAGATCGAGGCAGGCACCGCGTTGCAGGTTGGGTTGTTCGTGCCGGCTCATACCGCGCCGCCTTGCTCGCCGCCCACTGTGAGGCGGCCGGCCTTCAGGATGGTGTCGGTGGCGGCGAACACTTGCCGGATTGCTCGGTCGCTCGGTCGCTCGGCGTTCATCCAGTGCTGGATGTAGCCCCGGCTGTGACTGGCCGACTCCGGCGTGAGCTGGTCGAGCTCGTTGAGCGTCAGGTATGCAGTTGCCTCGGCTTGAAACTCGCGTTCGCCGCGGTGAGCCGCTACCTGATCTTCGGCCGGCTGTGGCGTGGTGTGCCCAAGCACGATGTGCCCGAGCTCGTGGAAAGTCGTTCGGGTCGCATCCGCAGCCACCGGGTTGATCGCGTAGTTCCGGCCCCAGGAATAGCCCTGCGTGTTGCCGTCGATCATCTCGAACGGATGCCGCTTGACCTCCAACCTGCACAGCGCCGTGCCGAGGTCCCAACCCGGAAGCTCGACTTCCGGCAGCGGGTCTCCGCCGGTCTGAGAGGCCGTGAAGAGGCAGTTGACGACCTTGAACCGCAGCATGCGGCCCTCGACTTCGCCCTCGTCGTTCTTCCGATCGATGACGATCGGCCGGACGATGGCGGTCGCTTTGCTTCCTTTGAGGACCTGCCGACCCAGGCTTTGCCACCGCTTGTAGGTGGCCACTGGCTCGGCGACTCCCTGCATGCGCAGGAACATCTGGTTCAAGAACGAGTAGTCGTAGAACCGGTTGTAGACGTTGCCGACGCTGCCCGGTAAGTCGAGAGCGACCTCGATCAGTCGTTGCCAGTCCAGCTCTCGGTTGCGTGTTTGTCTTGGTTCGGTTTCTGCTGTTGTCATCACCTTCCTTCCGCGGCCAACGGCCGCACTTACTTTGATTCGAGCTTGTCGCTGTCACTCGCGAAGACCGCCTAGCAGCGCGTGCGCGGCGTCACGGTCTCGAACGATCACGAGCTGTTCGGGCGCCGGATCGGGCAGACCAGCAGCCAGCCTCTGCACGGCTTCCAGCCGCCGATCACTGATCACGGAGACCAAAACCCGAGGTACGACACGCCCCGGACCGAATTGGCCTCGGCGAGCGAAGTCGACGTATCGCCGCAGCTTTCGAGACAAGGTCGGCAAGCTCTCAGTGGCACGGTCGACCTCGATCCACCAGTGGTTCCGGAGCTGATCGCCGATCAGCGCGACGTAGGCATCGGGTTTGAGTTGTCCGCCGAGACCGTCGGGCCACCACGAGAGAGGCTCAATCTCGAAGGTCTCGACCCGAAGTGATGTCCCAGCTGCGTGGGCGCAGAGGTCGGTCAGAACCTGCGTGACCGCCAAGGTGTGACGAACGAATCGCTCACCCGGCAGACCGACTTGACGACTGCTGCGGCCAGCCGCGAAGGCCCGCTGCTGGGCCAGAATCGCGCCGATCGAGTCCAGCCCGACGATCAACTCGGTCGAGCCGCCGTTTGCACCGCCGATGAACCGATCAAGACTGCGAAGCACTCGCCAGCGGATGAGTCGGTGAATGACTCGGCCTCGTACTACGGCTTGGCTTCGACCGGCGAGGTTGGCAAAGCAGAGCTGATCAAGCTGGCGGCCGGTGGCCAATCGGACGTTGGCAACCGTTTCAACGACCAACCAGTCTCGGAGACTCAGTCGGTCCTGGACGGCACGGACGTCCGCGTCACGAACGCGCCGGGGCGATTCGCGCGGACTCATAAGGCGACCTCTGTGCAGGGCACACCATTCGCCTCGCTTAACAACCCAAACGGCGAGGTCAGCCCTGGTGTGACCTCCCGCCCGATATCAACATCGGACACAACATCGGCGGCAACACCCTTCACGAGTCGCTCCCGAGATCTTCACGGCCGAACCTGGTGCTTGTGCGGGGCGCTTGCTGACGATCGGCAATCGCCTGTTCGACTTCGGCAGCCGGAACGCCGTACCGATCCCGACTGCGAGCGGCGAGGAGGTCTGGGTTGCGCACGGCCGGCTCGAGCGCCAAGGTGCGACCAGTGACTGGGCTGAGCGTGCGACCGTTGACGCATGGTCGCATCGCGATCTCATACTCCTGGAGGCCCATCAGGTCGCGCTGACTGAGCGGTGCGAATCGGCGCTCAAGGAGTCGAGCATCGTCGTGGTCGAGCTGGAAGGCGATCTGTGTCCGGACGGTGCCGAGGACCGCATTCTTGACTGCCTCGGGGAGTTGGGCGACGTACTGATTCGCCAGCACGACGCCGAGTCGCAGACCTCTGGCCTGAGCCAGCATGTCGGCCATGTCGACTGGCAGGCGGACGATGTCCTGGGCTTCATCGAGGTACGCGAACGTTGCCGGCCGTTGCTCCGACGGGACAGATACTCGGCCGAGGGTCGCGTGCCACAAAGCGCTGACCAGCAGTGCGCCCAGCAGGTTGGCGGTCTCGGCGCCGAGCTGTCCCTTCGCCAAGGAGATCAGGATGATCTTTCGGCTGTAGAACACGCTCGACAGGTCGATGCCGGTGCTCTGCCCGAGCATCAAACGGATCGCTGAGCGGCTGGTGAAGGCATCGAGCTTGTTGAGCGTCGGTCCAATTACCTGGGTTTGCTCGGCGAGGCTCATGGCGTCGTAGCGCTGCCAGAAAGTCCGCAGGTTGTCGGGAACCTTGCTCCGCTGGAGGAGTTCTGCTCGGAACCTCTGGTTCGTCAGCAGGGGCACGACCTCGCAGATCGTGAAGGCGTCTCCCTGGGCGCCTTTGGTCGAGACCAGCGTGAGCAGTGCGTTACGGATGACGTAGTCCGTGCGCGGACCCCATGAGCTCGACCAGATCTCGCGGAGGGTGTGCAAGACATTGTCGACGACCAGCTCGCGATCGAGATGGCCGGCGGCGAGGACGTTCAACCCGATCGGCTTGTCCCGCTTACTCGGGTCGATCACAATGACGCGCTCGGCGTCGACATCCCGGATGCGTGCCAGCACGTCCGCGACGAGATCCCCTTTGACGTCAATCGCCAGGATGCCTCGGTTGGCCTCGGCCTGTTGCAAGATCATTCCGGACAACAGCCACGACTTTCCGGCACCGGTTGGCGCAACCACGTATGTATGTCTGAGCATGTCTCGGGTGGCGAGCGCCAAAGGTCGGTCCGTCATCCCGGCGTAGTTGCTGACGGCGATGATCGTGCCGCTCCTCGATAGACCGGCTGGTGCAGGAAGCTGACGAGCAGCCGACAGGTCCAGCCCGGGCAACTGCACATCGCCAATCGGCAAGCCGGACAGGCCCGCAAGTTCGTGGCTGTTCAGCAGCATCGGCCAGCGCATGACCGGTAGCACGAAGTCGTTCAGACGTCGGCGCACCAGAGCGCTCGGCAGGTAACGCC
>JAFAZI010000092.1 GCA_019239875.1 Frankiaceae bacterium | reverse complement strand
CGGCCCCAGTGGCCGTAGACCAGCACCGTCCCAGCCGAGCCGATGTCTGGCGAGTAGAGCTCGTGCGACTCCCGGCGCATCAGCTCCACACCTCGACCAGCAAGTCGAGCAGGTGCGGATCCAGGGCATCGCGCCAGGCGGTGAAGGTGTGCGCGTCCGGAAGTTCGGCGAGCCGGACTCGGTGCCCGCAGCGGGCCAGCTCGGTGACCATCTGCCGGTTGTTGGCCAGGTTCTCCTCGCCCAGACCGCAGGTCATCCCGATCGTCAGCACGTCGGACCAGCGCTGTTGTGCGACGGTGGCGACGAATGTGGTGATCGCATCGAAGGCGGGGAAGCTGCTTTCGTGCTCGTCGGACTGGACGCGGAAGAAACTGCCGGACTGAAGAAACAGCCCGCCGAACGTCCGCGGTGCCCGACTGGCCGCATGCAGCGCTGCCAACGCGCCGAGACTCGCCCCGGCTAGCACCGGTCGACCGCGAACCGCGACGGCCTCGAAGATAGCCGGGACCACCGTACGGCTCAGCGTGTCGGCGTACTGCGCGGAGGCGGCATACCACCGGTTACGGTCACCCGGACCCAGCAGGGCAAGGCGGTGCGCCGGCAGCCGACCGGCTGCGATCATCGCCGCGCTGAATCCGCTGATCGCCGCCAATGCGTCGAACTCGGGTCCGTCGTGGACGAGCAACAGCGGCAACCGCTCCTCGTCCGAGGCGGTGGCCGGCGCCCACAGGGTGACCGGGACGCATGCGTGCGCCTTCTCGGCGACCGTCAACGTGCGACTCGTCCCGCGGACCGTTGGCTCGGTCAGCCACCGCGGCCGGCGGTAGGCGGCAAACTCGATCACCGAGTGCTCGCCGAAGACAGTCCGCACCCGCGGCATCGGCGCCGGATCGCAGATCCGCGCCTGCGAGCCGTCGGCGGCTCGTTGTTCGAACAGGTACTCCAGGCGCCATACGGGCAGGCGTGGCACGGCCAGTTCCCACCCGCCGTCGACCGGGTTCATCGGCATCGCGGCGCTCTTGCTGCCGAGGTTCAACCACACCCGCACTTCGACCATCGCATGACTCGCGTCCGGGAACCGGAACACCACCTGGCTCTCGGCCACGGCAGTCGCGAAGCCGGCACGGGTTGCCACGGGCGGCACGTTACCGCTCCGGCGGCGCAGAATCGGCATGGGAGACCATCCAGGCAGTCCGAGGCAGGCGGAGGCAGGCGAGGCACATGGCCTACTACCAGCGGCGCGGCAGCGTGCCGCCCAAGCGGCACACCCAGCACCGTGATCCAGACGGCACGCTCTACTACGAGGAGCTGATGGGAGCCGAAGGCTTCTCGTCCGATTCGTCCCTGCTGTACCACCGAAACATTCCCTCGGCCTTGGTGGACGCCAGGCCCTGGCAGCTGCCGGATCAGTCCACAGTCCCGAACGTGCCGCTCTTGCCTCGGCACTTGAAGCTGCCCGAGCTGTTCGGTGAGCTGGACTGGAAGGCCGCGGACCCGGTGACCGGGCGGCGTCTGGTTCTCGGAAACGCGGATGTGCGGATCAGCTACGTCGTCGCCGGACAGCCTTCGCCGCTCTACCGCAACGCCGTCGGCGACGAGTGCCTCTACGTCGAATCCGGCTCGGCCGTCGTGGAGAGTGTGTTCGGCCCGCTGCCGGCGACCCCGGGTGACTACGTGATCATGCCGCGGGCGACCACGCACCGGTGGCTTCCGGTCGGCGACGAGCCGCTGCGGGTGTATTGCGTCGAAGCCAACAGCCACATCGTGCCCGTGCGCCGCTATCTGTCCCGGTTCGGACAACTCCTGGAGCATGCACCTTATTGCGAACGGGACCTCACCGGGCCCGGCGAACCCGAGCGTGCCGCCGGCGAGGACGTCGAGGTGTATGTGAAGCACCGCGGTGCCGGCGGATCCGGTCTCGCCGGCACCATTCAGGTCGTGCCGTCACATCCGTTCGACGTGGTCGGATGGGACGGATGCCTGTACCCGTACACGTTCAACGTCAAGGACTTCGAACCGATCACCGGTCGGGTGCACCAGCCGCCCCCGGTGCACCAGGTGTTCGAGGGCAACAACTTCGTGATCTGCAACTTCGTGCCGCGCAAGGTGGACTATCACCCGCTGGCCATCCCGGTCCCCTACTACCACTCGAACGTGGACAGCGACGAGGTCATGTTCTACTGCGGCGGCAACTACGAGGCACGTAAGGGATCGGGGATCGGGCAGGGGTCGATCTCACTGCATCCCAGCGGGCACATCCATGGTCCGCAGCCCGGCGCGGCCGAGCGCAGCATCGGCGCCGAGTCCTTCGACGAGCTGGCGGTCATGGTCGACACCTTCCGTCCGCTTGAGCTTGGTCCGGCAGCAGCCGACTGCGAGGACGAGAACTACGCATGGTCGTGGTCGGGGCGGGGAACGCCCTGAGCGATGTCGCCGAGTGCTATCCGCTAGGAGTCTTCCTGCGCGCGGGCGGCGAGCCGCGCGTCTGCGCGCGAGTCGGTGACGCCGTGCTCGACCTCGACCTGCCGGGCACCCTCGACGATCTGTTAGCCGCTGGTCCGCGGCGATGGCACGAGGTGGTCGAGGCGCTGCCGACGAGGGCCGCGACTGAACCGCTCATCCCAGTTGCCGACGTTCAGCTGGTCATGCCGTTCGCGGTCGCGGACTACGTCGACTTCTACGCCAGCGAGCATCACGCGAGGAACCTGGGCCGGATCCTTCGGGCGGGTCAGGAGCCGCTGCAGCCGAACTGGCGGCACCAGCCCGTCGGCTACCACGGGCGGGCGGGCACTGTCGTGGTGTCAGGAACACCGGTACGACGGCCTCGTGGCCACGTCCTCGATGCGGGCGACGTCGTGCTGCGACCGACCGCGAAGCTCGACGTCGAGGTGGAGCTTGGGTTCGTCGTCGGGGTGCCGTCCTCGCCGGGTAAGGCCGTCCAGGTGACGGAGTTCGCTGATCACGTGTTCGGGGTGGTGCTGGTCAACGACTGGTCGGCGCGCGACATCCAAGCCTGGGAGACGGTCCCGCTGGGCCCCTTCCTCGGCAAGTCGTTCCAGACGTCGATCTCGCCGTGGGTCATCCCGCTGTCGGCGCTCGAAGCGGCGCGGGTGCCAGCAGGCTCGGCCGGTGAACCGCTGTCGCCGTACCTCGTCGAGTCCGAACCGTGGGGCCTCGACATCGACCTCGAGCTGTCGGTGAACGGCGAGGTGGTGTCGCGGCCGCCGTACCGGACCATGCACTGGTCGCCGGCGCAGATGCTCGCGCACATGACCGTCAATGGCGCTTCGCTTCGGACCGGTGACCTGTTCGCATCCGGGACGGTGAGCGGCCCGTCGCAGGACCAGGTCGGTTCGCTCATCGAGGCGTGGGGCAACCAGCGGTTCCTCGCCGACGGAGACGAGGTGGTGATCCGCGGTAGCGCGCCGAACGCCGGCGGTGGGCGGATCGACCTCGGCGAGGTCCGTGGCCGCGTTGCCGGCTAGCCCTTGCGGCGGAGCAGGCCGATCGCCTTGTCGACCTTCTTGTAGACCCGGCCGAAGTTCTTCACCTTGCTGGCGTAGAAGGAGAACGTGACGTAGTGCCCGGCGATCGACGTGACATAGCCGGACAAGGTGCTCGCATGGTCGAGCGTGCCGGTCTTTGCGCGCACCTGACCTGCCGTGTACCGACCGCAGAGCCGGTGCTCGAGCGTGCCGGTGCGGCACGACAGCGGCAGGGCGTAATAGATCGACGTGAAGTACGGCAAGGTCCGCAGCTTGAGCAGCCAGCGAGTCGTGATGTCGGGGCTGGAGCGCTCGCTGTACGACAGCCCTGATCCGTCATGGACCACGCCGGAGGGGAGGCCGTACTTGTCGGCGACAGCGTTCACGGCGGCGGCGCCAGTCTTCGGGCTGCCGTGGCCTGAGCGCTGCGCACCGGCCTCGCGGAGCATCATCTCCGCGTCGAAGTTGATCGAGTCCGTCAGTGTCGAGTCGGTGATGGCAGCAAGGCTGGCAGACCGGTGTGTCATCAGCAGGCGGCGATGCCTCGGTGCATGGCCGACCTCGATCCGCTTGTGGATCTTGATGTGACGCTGCCGCAGGTAGTGCCGGAAGAGCTTGCCGTTGGCGTGACTCGGATCCGCGAGAAACGTCGCGTTGTGCTTCCAGGCGTTGTGATCCACCGTGAACGCGTCGACGGGACCGGATTCCTCAGGCACGAACTTCGGCTTCCAGCCGGACACGCTGGTCTTGTGGCTGTACCGCGTGTCATCGACGATCAGGTGCCCGGTGACTCGGTGGATGCCTTTGCGGTGCAATCGCTTCGCCATGTCGAGCAGGCCGCTCCGCGTGAGCGTCGGGTCGCCTGACCCGCGCACGACGAGGTCGCCGTCGATGATGTGGTTCACCACCCGCTTGGTCGCCGACACCGTGGTTGCGTACCGGAAGCTCGGCCCCACCTCGTCCATCAGGGTGATGGCGGTGAACACCTTCTGATTGCTGGCCGGCTGCGACAGGTACGTCGAGTTGCGGGTGAAGTTTCCGTACGTCGAGTCGTGGATGCTGAAGGTCAGATGCTTGGCGCCGTTGTGGTCGTGGAAAATCCGCGTCAGCTTCGAGGCGAGGGACGCGTGCGTTGTCATCGATCGGGCGGCGGCAGGTTGGGCGAGACCCGCAGCTGCGGCGGTCGAAAGCGTGGCGATGGCGATGGTCCGGCGGGGGAAGTACATCTTCCCCACCGTAGATGCTCTCTCGGTCAGGCGAGGGTCTTGGCGAGCTCGTCGAGGCATTCGGGGAGTGCGTTGACGATCTCCCAGCAGTCGTCGACGAGATCGGGGCACGCCATGATGCCCACGTCGAGCCGGTCGAGGTTCGACAGCACGGTGATGTTCATGCCCGCGCCGGTGAGCAGCGGACCCATGGGATAGATCGCGTCCACCTGCGCACCGGCGAGATACAGCGGGATCGGTGGACCCATGACATTGGACACGACGAGGTTGAGCATCGTGGGCTGCAGCGATGCGGCGCCGATGCTCCGGGTGAACCACGTGACGAAGTTCAGCGCGGCCGGCACGGTGAGGTCCGCCAGGTTGGCTACAGCGTTCAGACCGACGACGGAGATGAACTCCTTGGCCTTGACGCTCTCGGCGTGAACGGCGGCGATGAGCTCCGCGGGATCATCGATGTCCATCGGCAGCCCGACGAGCATCGTGGTGAGCGCATTCGTGCCAGCGGCTTCGCCCTCGCCGATGTTGACCGGCACGCCGGCCACGAGTGGCTTGGCGGGCACCGCCTCTCGGTTCGCCAGGTATCGACGCATCGCGAGCGCGACGGTCGCGAGCACGGCGTCGTTGATCGTGACGCCGTTCGCCGTCTTCACCTCGCGGATCAGGTCGAGGCTCAGCGCGCCGAACGCGGTCGAGCGGCGCGCCGTCGGCGTACCGCTGATCGGGACGTCGGGCGCGGTCGGCGGCAAAGCGTCGCGTCCACGCCGGCTGATCAGGTCACCGATCGACTTTACGGTTCCGGGAGCCGACCGCGCGGCGCGGCCGACCAGCCGGGCGACCTCGACCGGTGCCTTCGCCTGCGCCATCACGGCGCGCCCGGCCAGGGTCGCGCGGCTTGGCGGCGAGCCGGCGTCAGCGGGCTCGGGCACTGGCTTGTCCTGCGGCTCTGGCGAGAGGTCCAGCAGCTCGGCGATGAACTCGGCACCCGCCGCGCCGTACAGCGTGCTGTGATGCACCTTTGCGACGATCGCGATCCGGCCGTCGTCGAGACCCTGGACGACGTGCATCTGCCACAACGGCTTGGACCGGTCGAGCAGCTCGCTCGAGATCTCGCCGACGTAGTCGGCCAGCGCGTGCAGGTCGCCCGCGGGTAGGTGCGTGTAGACGACGTGCTCGCTCAGATCGATCGATGTGTCGTAGTGCCAGTACGGGCGGTCGAGGTCGAGGGGGACCTGCACCAGTCGCCGGCAGAACGGCGGCATGAGCGGCACCCGCTGCTCGATCACCTCCCGCAGCCGGTCGATGGAGAATCCCTCCCCGCCGCTGGGGTCGAGCAAGAGTGCTCCCACAACGTGCATCGGGGACTCGGGCGTCTCGAGCGACAGGAAGGCCGAGTCCATGCCGCTCAGCTGGTCGGACATCCGTCCTCCGTCAGTCGTAGGGAAGCTCGTCGGGCCGGCAGTTCGTGAAGTCGGGCGCGGGCAGTTCTGCGAGGCGTCTCGCCTTAACGGTGTCATGCCCGTCGAGCAGGGAGCGACCGACTCGATGCATACCGTCCATCACCAGGCCGTCGGGATCGACGACGATGGGATGTTGGAGGTCGACCGCAGCCATCAGTCGGGCATGCTCGACAACGCTTCGAACCGTCGGCTCGTAGCCGTGGTCGTACCAGAACGCCGCGTCGAGCTCGCCGATCGAGGTCAGTGGCAGGTCCTCGACCGGCGAGTCGGCGGCGAGCTCGACGAGCCGGCCGACGTCCCACGCATCGAGGCCGATCGGACCAGGGCGGAAGTGGTACTGCTTGCGCACGGCTCCAGTCTCCGCGATTGCCTGCGAAGCGGCCAGCCCTGGTTGACCATTGCGAGATGAACCGGCTGACGGACCTTGCCGACCGTCTCGTCGACCTCGACCTCCGGGTGCTCGGCGCGCCACCCGTCGACACCAGGCGGCACCCGTTGCGCGACGACCTTCTGTTGTTCGCCGGAATCGTCGCGGTGATGACCGGCGTCGTCGGCGTCTTCATGGGCAAGTGGTATCTCGTGCTGTACGTGTGCGTGGCGGCAGCGCTCGGCGTCGTCATCGCAGCTATGGGCCGGCAGCGACACCGCGATCATTGAGGGATGACCGAAGTAGGAGTCGGACCACATCCTCAGCCGTGGCCAGATGACCCTCGGCTCGATCCGGTCCTGCTCGCGGAGGGGGACCGGCGGAACGTCGTCGACGCCTATCGCTACTGGTCACACGAGGCGATCGTCGCCGATCTGGCAAGGCGGCGCCGGCCGTTTCACGTCGCGATCGAGAACTGGCAGCACGACTTCAACATCGGCACGGTGGTGCGCAATGCCAACGCCTTCATGGCCGCTGCGGTGCACATCGTCGGCAAGCGACAGTGGAACCGGCGCGGTGCGATGGTGACCGACAAGTACGTCGACGTGCGCCATCATGCGTCGGTCGACGAGCTCGCCGGTTGGGCAGCGGGGGAGAGCATCCCGTTGGTCGGGATCGATCTGCTCCCTGGGTCGAGCAGCATCGTGGCGGCCGAGCTGCCCGCTCGCTGTGTCCTTCTGTTCGGCCAGGAGGGGCCTGGGCTCTCCGATGCTGCGCGACAGGCGGTCAGCGCCGTACTCCACATCCCGCAGGCCGGCTCGACGCGATCCATCAACGCGGGGGTGGCGAGCGGGATCGCGATGTACGAGTGGGTCCGCCGCCACGCCGCGGGAGGTTGAGCTCGGTCGCGGGGTGACTAGTGGTCGTGGCCTTCGTGCCCGGGTTCCTGGGCGTCGAGGGCGGCGAGGACCTCCTCGTGCGCCCACTCGTTGGCGATGACCCGCGCGAGGTCGTTGTACTTCGAGAAGTCGCAGTACGGCGTGTGCCGGCGGTCCCGGACCCGCGCGCGCACCGGCGCCTGAAGCAGGCCCCAGGGCGGGACGGCGTTGGCGAGCACGCCCTCCACGACGAGTTGCATGTACTCGGGCTTGTCCCAGATCTGCGACACGTACTGCAGGTCTGCGGGCTCGATCGACAACCACAGGTCGTAGGTCACGGTGTAGCCGCCGAAGAGATGCACCGGAAGCCGCGCCCGCATGAAGGCACCGATGCCTTGCGCCTGCATCATCACCGACGTCTTCGCGTCGGCGTGACTCATCCAGAAGCCGTCGGCGTTCTCACGGTCCTCTGTCATCGCGATCGGGTCGGGATAGGTCAGGCGGATGTGACGGTTGTGCGCGTCAATCGGTCGGCCGCACTCAGGGCAGTCAGCCATGGGCCACTGGCCTCACGGTGCAGCGAGCGGGCAGCACGTTGAGGACGATCGGATAGGCGCGGCAGATCGGTGGCCGGTCCTCGTGCGCCGTACACAGCCGTGACGCAGCGTCGAACCGGTCGCACTGGTAGGCGTGCATCCCCTCCGCCCGCCCCCCGGTCGGACGCCAGTGAGCAGCCGCAAACACCAAGTCTGCCGCGCCTGTGGTCGACGCCGACTGCCGGATGTCGGCAGCGCCGAGCGGATACCAGATCGGGTCGCAGCAATCGCCGCACGCGGTGCAGCCGCCGAGCATGTCACCCACGAGAGGCAGGATAGGACCGTGACCGATCTGCCTGACTGGCTGTCCAGCACCTTGGCCTCCGATGCCACCAAGGGCGACGGGGCATTGCCCACCTGGATTCGTGCGCTTTCGCCCGAATCGACCGTCGCGGGGCCGGCGCTGGTGGTTGAGGTCGCGACCAACGACAACCAGCCGATGCGGGACGTGCCTCGGGCGGTCAGCTCACCGGGCACCGTGCTGGTGGTGTGCGGCGCATCGGAGTCCCGGACGGCGATCCTCGGCGACCTCGTCGCGCGCGAGCTGATCGCAGCCGGGGTCGTCGCCGTCGTGACCGACGGACTGATCCGCGACTCGCGGGAGGTAGCGGCACTCGGCCTGCCCGTATGGGCGCGCGGCACGACTCCCGTTGCCTCCGCCAAGAACGGGCCGGGCCGGGTGGGCGGATCGGTGAGCATCGCTGACGTCTCGGTCACCGACGGTGACCTCGTCGTCGCGGACGCCGACGGCGTCGTCATCTGGCCAGGTGCAGCGATCACTGACCTGTTGGCCGCCGCCGACGCGAAGCGTCAGGCCGACGACGAGCGGCTCGCGAAGCTCGCCTAGTGGTCCTCACGCGCTATCAGACGGTCCTCCGCCAGCCGCACGTTGCCCGGCTGCTCATCACCGCGATCCTGGCGCGCTTGCCGCAAGGCATGTCGGGGCTGGCGGTCATCCTGTTCCTCACACCTCGGCTCGGATACGGTCGCGCCGGCGTGGCGACTGGGGTGTCGGTCGCGACGGCCGGGATCGCGAACATCGTCCTCGCGCGCGCCGTCGACCGGATCGGTGTCCGTCGGGTCATCGGTCCGGCTGCTCTGCTGTACGCCCTCGTAGCGATCGCGCTCGCCGGAAGCGGTGGCGACCGCTACGGCGTACAACTCGTCATCTGCGCGCTGCTCGGCCTGGTGACCCCGCCGATCACGTCGGTGTCCCGCGCCATGTGGACCTGGTTCCTCGACGCGGAGCAGGCGACTGTCATCTACGGCCTCGAGGCGACGGCGCAGGAGCTGATCTTCATCGCGGGTCCGGCGACGGTGGCGCTCGTCGCTGGTCTGTCGAGCGCCAAGGCAGCACTAGTGATCAGTGGAGCGGTGGGTCTGCTGGGCGCCGTCGCCTACATCTCGGCACCGCCGTTCGCCGATCCGCCGCGGCGAGGCGCGGGGGAGCGCCACCACGTCCTGCGTGGCACTCGAGTTCTGGTGTACGCCGGCGTCGGCACCTGCCTGATCGGGGGATTCGGCATCACCGAGATCTCGACGGTTGCTTTCGTCGGTGGTCAGAACGCGTCGGCCAGGGCCGGAGTGGTGCTCGCGTTGTGGAGCGCGGGATCCCTGGTCGGCGGCATCCTCTTCGGCGCTTCGAGCTCGGCCGTCACCGACGCGCGGCTCGCCCGCGCCATCGTGGTGATCGCTGGTGGTCTGGCCCTGGCGGCGGTTGCGCCCGGCGCGATCGTGCTGGCCGTGATCCTGTGCGGCAGCGGAATGGCTGTGGCACCAACGCTCGCCCGGCTGTACAGCCGGATGGGGTCCGCTGCGGGTGATGCGTCGAAGACGGAGGCGTTCGGGTGGCTCGCCGTCGGCTTCCTCGCCGGCGCGTCGGGCGGATCCGCGCTCGGCGGCGCATCGGTGGATGCCATCGGGGCGCGCTGGACATTCGTCGTCGCGAGCGGGGTTGCGTTGTGCGCCGTACCGATCATCACCCTGCGCAGGACCGGTAGCGTCGCGTGATGGCCGGCGAGAAGCTCCCAATCCAGATGCTGCACGATCGCATTCTGGTGACGGTCGACCCCGACGCTGGCGAGCGCCGGTCGAACGCCGGCATCGTCATCCCGGCGACGGCCCAGATGGGCAAGCGGCTCCACTGGGCCGAGGCCGTCGCAACCGGCGCACACGTCCGCACGGTGCAGGTCGGTGACCGCGTGCTGTACGACCCCGAGGACCGCGCGGAGATCGAGCTGCACGGCAGCATGTACGTCCTGCTCCGGGAGCGCGACGTGCACGCGGTGGCGGCCGAGCGGGTCGATGACACCGCCGCCCCCGGCCTGTACCTGTAGACCGAATCGCGACCAACGTGGCACGACCGCAGCGGCGGAGCAGGAGCGCGCCACGCGCATGGCGAATGGGTCCGCATGGCTAGAGCACGACGGGTCCTGGCAGGTCTGGCAATCAGCGTTCCGACCCTCATCGCGATGCCGGCTCACGCCGGCGGGCACGCGGCGAGACCGGCGGCGAAGCCGATTCCGACCAAGGCGCAGAACCCCGCCCACTGCGACCCGATCGGCGGCTGGCAGCCGGGCGACGGCAGCCATGACTGCCTGCTGCCCTTCCCCAACAACAACTTCACCGTTGTTGACAAGAAGTCAGTCACCGGACGCCGGGTCCAGATCAACGGCGCCGCGATGCCGAGCGACGTTGCGGGCAAGCCGATCTCGCCCACGTCGTGGAATCGCAACGACGGCTTCAGTGTCGGGTCGCAGCTGCTGACCTACGTCCCGGGTATGACCAAGAACATCGACGTCGGCAAGTCGAAGATGCCCCGCGTCGACACCATCGGCAGATACACGAAGCCGAACTCGGGCGTCGTCGTCATCAACGCGAAGAACGGCAAGCGATGGCCGGTGTGGGCGGAGGTGGACAAGTACACCGACGAGCAGTCACAGGCGCCTCGCGGCAGCGTCGAGCAGGACTTGATGATTCACCCAGCGATCAACTTCAAGCCGAAGACGCACTACATCGTCGCGTTGCGCCACGTTGTCAAGGACAACGGAAAGCTCGCAAAGTCCAGCCCGGCGTTCGCGGCGTACCGGGACGGGACCGCCCCGAAGAAGGATCCGCGCACCGATCATTTCAACCACGTGTTCCGCAAGCTCCAGCGCGCCGGCATCGACCGCAAGTCGCTGTATCTGGCGTGGGACTTCACCACCGCCAGCACGAGGAGCACGACGGGTCGGTTGCTCGCGATCCGCGACGGCGCGTTCCGCACCTTGGGCGATGACAACCTCGCCAACGGCAAGGTCGAGGGTGAGGCGCCGAAGTTCCAGGTCAACAAGGTGACCGACAACCCGAACGACAAGGTCCTGCGCGAGATCCAGGGCCGGTTCACGGTGCCCTGCTACATCGTTCCGGCGTGCGTCCCGACCGGGAAGTTCTTGCTCAAACCGGGGTTGTACGGCGCTCCCGCGCGGGTCCACGTCAACCAGCACGCCAAGTTCATCTGCATCGTGCCGAAGGTGGACGGCCTGCTACGGCCATCGCTATACGGGCATGGTCTGTTCGGCGGCGCCAGCGAGGTCGAGGCTGGCAACGTCGAGACGATGGCCTACGACCATCACATGCTCGAGTGCGCGACGAACTGGTTCGGCATGGCGACCCAGGACGTTCCCAACGCTGTCGCCGACATGGCGGACCTGTCCAACTTCGACACGCTGGTCGACCGGGTGCAGCAGGGCGAGCTCGACTTTCTGTTCCTGGCCCGAGAGATGATCCACCCGAATGGGTTCTGCTCCAATGCGGCGTTCCAGGCGGGCGACGGCTCGTGTCTGATCGACCGCACGACGGCGTACTACGACGGCAACAGCCAGGGAGGGATCTACGGCGGCGTCGTGTGCGCGGTGATTCCTGACGCGCAACGCTGCGTGCTCGGCGTACCGGGCCAGGACTACGCCGTCCTGCTGCCGCGATCGAGCGACTACGTCGCGACCCCCGACCACTTCGCTTACTCCCGGATCCTCGACACCGCGTACCCGGATCAGTCGCAGCGCCAAATCACGCTCGACCTGATCCAGATGCTGTGGGACCGCGGCGACCCGGCGGGCTATGCCGCGCACATGGCTGAGCGTCCGCTTCGCAACACGCCGAAGCACCATGTACTGATGCAGATGGCGTGGGGTGACCACCAGGTCACGAACATCGAAGCCGAGACCGAGGCCCGGACGATGGGCGCCCAGCTCGCGACGCCCGCGCTGGTCCCGGGCCGTGAGGGCAAGTGGCGCGACCCGTTCTGGGGGCTGACCGCCATGACCGGCGGGACGCTCGACGGCTCGGCGCTCGTCGTGTACGACGTGGGTCCCGTGCGAACCGTCGACACTCAGGTGTTCGGCACCAACGCGCCACCGCGCGCCGACAAACCGAACCGATCAGGTGTGGACCCGCACGGTGCACCGCGGAGCGCGCCCTGCGGCCAGCAGCAGAAGTCCGACTTCCTGATGCCGAACGGTCTCGTCACGGCGCCGTGTGGCGGCCCGCCGTACTTCGCCTTCGACTGGAACGGCACCGACGGCCTTTAAGGCGTCAGGGCTGGATGAGCGGCCAGGTGGCCGCGAATCCTGGGTGCAGTGCGAGCGCACTGACCTGGTTCCTCGGGACCCAGCGCACCTCAGCGGTCTCGCGGTTGCGCGGCGCGGCGGACAACGGCTCGGCGAGGCGAGCGATCACCGTCCAGTAGGACCACCCGCCGTGATCGTCGTGATGGACGGCCTCGATCTCGACCTCGTCGAGGGTGACAGCGACCTCCTCGTCGATCTCGCGGAGCGCCGCTTGCTCAGGGGTCTCCCAGCTCGCCCTGGCGCCGCCGGGGACGCCCCAGGTGTTGCCGTGGTGCGTCCACCACGCGCGCCGCTGCAGGAGGATCTGCGTGTCACCGTCGTGGCAGGGAGCGCGCAGCAGCAAGCCGGCGGCGCCGTGAATGCCCCAGTGCTGATGACCCGCGTCGCACAGCGCCCAACCGTCGCCGTCCATCGGCCCTGTAACGGGAACTTCTCCCACGTGGACGATGTTAGAGAGTTACCGGAACGCTAACGAAGGTGGAGCAGATGCTGTTCTCAGGCCGGAAGACGACGATGGTTGCCGCGGACGAGGCCCTGGCAGGCCATGACTCGCGCCAGTTCGACGTCCCGACGACTCACTACGTGTTGAACACGCCGCTCGAGGAGCCGTATCCCGGCACCGTCGAGGTGGCGTACTTCGGCCTGGGCTGCTTCTGGGGCGCGGAGCGGATCTTCTGGCAGCTTGACGGCGTCGTGAGCACGGCCGTCGGCTACCAGGGCGGCTTCAGCCCAAACCCCACCTACGAGGAGGTCTGCTCGGCGCGGACCGGTCACGCCGAGGTCGTCAAGGTCGTCTTCGATCCGAGCAAGGTGTCCTACGACGAGCTGCTCAAGGTGTTCTGGGAGTCCCACGACCCGACGCAGGGCATGCGGCAGGGCAACGACACGGGGACGCAGTACCGCTCGACGATCTACACGACGTCGGAGCAGCAGCAGAAAGCCGCCGAGGTCTCGCGCGATGACTACCAGCCGTGGCTGAACAAGGCTGGGTACGGCGCGATCACCACCGACATCGAGCCGGCCGGCGAGTTCTTCTACGCGGAGGGCTATCACCAGCAGTATCTGGCGAAGAACCCGAATGGTTACTGCGGCATCGGCGGGACCGGCGTCTCGTGCCCGGTCGGTGTCGCCCGCGCCGGGGAGTAGTCCGGCCTCGGTTTCCCCGGTCCTGAACACAACTGGCGCACCGTCGCGGCCCATCACGCTCAAATAGCGCTTTGCCCGGCGTCCGCTGGGGTCCGTTGTGTTCAGGAACGGGAACGGATCCGGAGCGAGACGCGTGTTCAGCCCTGCGCCAGCGCGACCAGGCCGGCGATTCCCAACGCGTAGAGCAGCAGAACCGTCACGGAGTCCCACCCCATCCGCGCATGATTGCGACTGGGCCGCAGGATGAGCCCGACGGCGTAGATCGACGTCAGCAGCGCGCCGAGCGCCGTCAGGTAGATGTCGGTGTCATGCGCGAACGGCAGCACGGCGCGACCGTTGAGCAGGTCGGCGACGACGAACAGGACCGGGAGGAAAGCGTTTCCGCCGAAGATGTCGCTGATCGCCAGCTGGTAGTCGCCCATCTTCGCGCTGGTGAGGCCGGTCGACAGCTCCGGAAGGGACGTCGCCGCGGCAAGGACAGTCGCTCCGAACAGCACGCCGGACAGCCCGATGTGGCCGGCGATCTGGTCCCCGGAACGCTCGAGCACCACGCCGGCCACGAGCGTCACGACGGCGCCGGCGCCGAAGATCAGGGCGGCGCGTCGAGTCGACCCCGCGGCCTTCTCCTTCGTCTGCTGCGAGTGGCCCTTCGGCGGCTGCTGGCTGTCTGGCGCCTCGCCGGACTCGTGCCAGGGCAGCCCACGCTGCGCCCGCGACAGGATCATCAGGCCGAGCAGCCACAGCACGAGGATGAGCAGTGCAGACGGCGTCATCCGCGCGTAGTACAGGTGGGAGGGCAGCTGCGTCCCCATCACCGTGACGACAAGTACGGCGATCACCAGCACGGCCTCGAGCACGAGCGTCAGGCTCGCCGCTTGATACGTGAGCGGTCGCTTCTCCTGGACACCGAAGGCGTCGAGGACGACGAGGACCACCGTCTGGATCGCGATTCCGCCGAGGATGTTCCCGACCGCGACCCCGATTGCGTGCTGCAGCGCCGCCGACGCGGTGATCGCGATCTCTGGCAGGTTTGTCGCGATCGCAAGGAGGATCGTTCCCCCGATCGCTGAGCCGAGGTGCAGTCGCTCATCGAGGACGTCGACACTGTTCGACAGCTGGACGCCTGCCACCCAGATCGCGCCAGCGGCACCGGCGAAGACCAGCAGCAGTGCCCAGACCGGGAGCGATGACACGGACTCACGTTAGTTGCGGCTTCGGGCTGATTCGCGTTGGGTGTCAGCATGGCGTTCAAGGGGTGGCCGGCAGAGGCACTGGAGTTCTACGAAGGCCTGACGGCCGACAACTCGAAGACGTACTGGCAGGCGAACAAATCGACGTACGACGACGTCGTGCTGGCTCCCATGAAGGAGCTGCTTACCGAACTCGAGCCGGAGTTCGGTCCGGCGAAGATCTTCCGGCCCTATCGGGACGTTCGCTTCAGTAAGGACAAGACGCCGTACAAGACCCAGATCGCGGCCAGCTTCGAGCGCAGCGGGTACATCGCGCTGTCGGCGGACGGCCTTGGCGTCGGGTCAGGCATGTATCACCTCGAGTCCGAGCAGCTTGCGCGATATCGCGACGCAGTTGCGGCGGACAAGACCGGTGAGCCGTTGCAGAAGATCGTCGCCGATCTGATCGGGCAGGGGATCGAGGTGTCAGCGCACGACACGTTGAAGATCGTTCCGCGCGGCTACAACAAGGATCATCCGCGAAATGATCTGCTCCGCCACAAGGGATTGATCGGTTGGCGACAGTTCCCGGTCAAGCCATGGCTCGGCACAGCGAAGGCCAAGACCAAGATCGTTGAGTTCTTTCACGTCATGGCTCCCCTCAACGACTGGTTGGCGAAGAACGTCCTGTAGGGGTAGGAAGGGGCGATCCGCTCGCGCCTGGAGGCACAGTGTCACGTCGTCCGTCCCGTCCCCGGTATGCGCTCACCGCTGCCGGTGCCGTCGTTCTCGCCATGGGTGTCCCGCTCGCAGTTGGCTCTTCTGCTGCCGCCCGGGGCGCGCACGACACTCATCGCTCGGCACACGCGAAGCAGCTCAGCTTCAAGGGCACGAAGACGGTCATCGTGTACCTCCGTGGCCAGTCATCGCTGCCGAATGCAGGCCACTCCCGGTACGCCGCGGCGCGGGCGGCGCAGGCGCCGGTGCGAGACCAGCTGCAGCGCGAAGGTGCGAGGAACATCAGGTCGCTGACCGCGGTGGACGCGATCGTCGCCGACGTTTCCAGCGTCTCGGCTCGATCGATCGCGAACAACCCGAACGTGCGCCGGGTCATCCCGGACAGCGTGATCCACGGACCCGCCCGCCGACCGGCCGAGGCCACGGGCAAGGGCGCAGCCGGCGCGAACGCAGCGCCAAATGCCGCGCCGTCGCTGTGTGGGACTGCCGTGTCACCCGAGCTTGACCCCGAGGCGTTGCAGGCGATCCACGCCACCCCGGCCGAGCTCGGCTCGAACGACGGCCACGGCGTGACCGTTGCCTACCTGGCCGACGGCGTCGATCCCACCAACGTCGACTTCCAGCGCAATCCAGCCTTTGCCTCCAGCGGGTCGCCCGCCGGTTCGCCGGTGCTGGTCCAGAAGGACTTCTCTGGTGATGGCACTGACGCGGCGACACCCGGCGGTGAGGCCTTCCTCGATGCCGGTTCCATCGCGTCCCAGGGCAACCACGTGTATGACCTGTCGGACTACGTGGCCCCCCAGAACCCGTTGCCGCCTGGCTGCGACATCAAGGTCGTCGGCGCGGCCCCGGGCGCGAAGGTGCTCGGCCTGAAGGTGTTCGGTGAGGACAACGCGCTGACCACGTCGAACTTCGTCCAGGCGATCGACTACGCCGTACATCACGGCTCCAAGGTCGTGAACGAGTCATTCGGCGGCTACCCGTTCCCGCCCACCGCTCAGGACGCGGTCGTGCAGACCAACCGGGCTGCCGTCGGCGCGGGCGTCACCGTCGTCTCGAGCACCGGCGATGCCGGGATCACGAACACGTTGGGCTCGCCGAGCACCGACTCCAAGATCATCTCGGTGGCCGGCTCGACCACGTTCCGGCAGTACGAGCAGGAGATGGCCGGCGGCGTCAACGTTCCGGAGGCCAACGGCGAGTACGTGAACAACAACGTGTCGTCACTGTCTTCCGGCGGGTTCAACCCGTACGAGGGCAACGTCCCCGATCTGCTCGCTCCCGGCGACAGCAACTGGGTCCCGTGCTCGACGAACACCGACAAGTTCCAGGACTGCACCGACGCGGTCGGCGATCCAACCGACCTCGAGGTAGCCGGTGGGACCAGCGAGTCCTCGCCGCTCACCGCAGCCGCTGCCGCGGACGTGATCCAGGCCTACGCGGCCACCCACGGCGGCAAGTCTCCGTCGCCCGCCCTGGTGAAGCGAATCCTGATGAGCACGACTCGTGACGTCGTGGCCCCGGCCAGCCAGGGCGGTGCCGGCCTGCTCAACGTCAAGGCAGCCATCGCTGCCGCGAAGTCGATGCCCGGCACGACCGGGACGAAGTCGGCGGGCGTGCTGCTGTCGCCGAACCAGATCAACACGACGCTCAACCCCGGCGCCAAGGTGACCCGGCGGGTGTCCGTCACCAACCACGGATCGGGCAGCGAGACGGTGAAGCTCTCGACCCGGGCGCTGACCAAGCGGGTGGCCACCCAGACCGGCTCGTTCTGCATGCAGCCCGGCCATCCGACCGGAAGCTGTCCGGCCAACACCGGCACCTTCTTACGGGAGACCGGCGTCAAGCAGGTCTACGAGGCGGTGCCGTTCACCGTCCCGGCCCGAGCCGCCGGTGTCCAGAACCGCCTGATCTTCAACGCGGCCTACCCCGACACGGGGCAGACCTCGGTGTTGAAGGTGGCTCTCCTCGAGCCGGATGGCACGTACGCCGGTTACTCGGTGCCGCAGGGTCAGGGCGACTACGCCGACGTCGAGGTGGCGAACCCGCCCGCTGGCCACTGGACCGCCATCGTCTTCACGTCGAAGACCAATCCTGCCAACGACCTGTACGGGACGAAGGGACGGATCCGGTGGAGCGCCACGACGTCGGAGTTCCGGCCGGCGGGTCAGATCTCCCCGTCGACGCTGAAGATCCCGGCCGGCAAGACCAAGTACGCGACCCTGTCGATCAAGGCGCCGGGGAATGCCGGCGACGCGGATCGGTCCGTCGTGGTGAAGTCCTCGGCTGGTACGACGACGATCCCCGTGACGGTTCGCACCCTGGTTCCGTTCGCCAGGTCGCATGGGCAGTTCCACGGCGTGCTGACCGGGGGCAACGGTCGAGACGGGTTGACCTTCCACAACGGGTGGGAGTTCGACGTCCCGAAGGGCACCCACTCAATCCGGTCCTCGATCGCGCTGAAGGACGACCCGAGGGACACCATCCTCGTCGGTCTGGTCGATCCGAACGGTCAGCTGACGGCGTTCAACGTCAACCAGACGACCGACAACTTCGGGCGTCCGATCTCGACCCGGACCACCGATGTGTACGCCGCGGCGCCCGAGCCCGGCCGCTGGCGGGTCATTCTCACCTTGCTCGAGCCAGTGACGGGGCGCGAGCTCGTGGAGCCGTTCCGCGGCGCGATCTCGCTACGGCGTAGCCCGGTGTCGGACAACCTGCCGAGCGGCAAGGACAAGCTGAAGCGAGGCAAAGGCCACAAGTTCAGGATTCATATCGCGAACGCTGGGATCTCGCCGCAGGCCTACTTCGTCGATCCGCGGTTAAAGCGGGTGTCGCGGGCGCCGCTGGTGAACGTCGCCGGCAAGGGCCCAGTGCCGTTGCCGCTTGCCGGGGACTACTCGACCGAGCCGACGTACCTCGTGCCACCGGAGACCAACGGCCTGTTCGCACACGTTCGGGCCAACGTCCCGGTCACGTTCGACATCTATCCGGGCAGCAGCTTCAACCCGGACATCATGTCGGGCGTGAAGACACCCGGAGCGACGAGCACCGTGGGTGCACACTCGGCGTCGATCGCGTTCTCGGAGCCGCAGATCGCCCCAGGCATCTGGTATCTGGATCCGTCCGAGGTCGGCCCGTACGGCGCCTCGGGAGCACCGGATGCGCACGCGCAGGTCCACATGAGTGCGCGGATGCAGACGATCGACAAGGCGGTGACGTCCCAGACGGGCAACCTGTGGACCGCCGCTCTTGGTGTCACCAAGCGCTTCCGGCCGCAGTACGTGCCGGTCGGTGACGGCACGACGCTCACGGTCAAGATCAAACCGAGGGCAAAGGTCGGCACGAAGGTTCGCGGCGTGATCTATGTCGAGGCGGTGACGTTGACCGATCCGCTCAGCTCCTCTGCCAACGAGGTCGTCGCACTGCCCTACCACTACAAGGTCAAGTAGCCGGCTCCTGCCCGACTGGCTCCCACCCGCGCGTGGGAGCCGGTCGGGTCAGGCGGATTAGGCTCGGATCCCATGCAGCCTGGCCTGATGCCGGCCGCGTTCGTCGGGCACGGGAGCCCCATGAACGCGCTGGAGACCAACCGGTACACGAACGCTTGGCGCGCGCTCGGTTCTGCCGTCCCGAGGCCGCGCGCGATTCTCGTGATCTCGGCGCATTGGTACATCAACGCGACCGCCGTGACGGCCATGCCCCGCCCGCGGACGATCCACGACTTCTACGGCTTCCCACAGGAGCTGTTCGACGTGTCTTACCCGGCGCCCGGGCTGCCTGAGCTGGCTGAGGAGGTCAGCGACGTCGCACGACCCACGTGGGTCGGCGCCGACGTGGACCAGTGGGGGATCGACCACGGCACCTGGTCGGTGCTCGTCCACGCCTTCCCTGACGCGTCGATCCCGGTGGTACAGCTGGCGATCAACGCCAACGAGGGCCTCGACTATCACTTCGAGCTAGGCGCCAAGCTCGCGCCGCTTCGCGAGCGCGGCGTCCTCATCGTCGGCAGCGGCAACGTCGTTCACAACCTCGGCGGCATGAATCCAGTTCTGCCGGACGAAGGCTTCGACTGGGCGCAGCGCTTCGACGAAGCCGCGAAAGCTCGTATGACGACCGAGCCTGCCGGCGTTGCCGAGCTCGACGGGCACCGTGACTTCCGTAGTGCTGTCCCGACGCCGGACCACTTCATCCCGCTGCTCTACATCGCGGGGCTCGCGGCCGCAGGCACGGCGGGCACCGACGTCCTGATCGACGGCTACGCGTACGGGTCGCTGTCGATGACGTCGTACACCGTGGGGCTCGACGCGCTGCCTGAGCCCGACGGAGCAGACAGTGCCGGCTCGCTCGCCACCGACGCGCCTCTTGACGAGGCCAACATCTAGCCCGGGCTGGCCGAGACCAGCGAGTTGTCCGAATTGAGCGTGGTCAGGGCGACGTCACGATCGGACGACTCGTTAACTTGCGGCGGGCTGGTCCAGGATGTCGATCGGCTCGGGCTCCGTGGCCGCGAGGTCGATCGTGACCGTGTCGTTGATCAGTGGCTTCAGGTCCAGACCATTGCGCCGGGCGAGGTCGACGAGCCCGTCCAGATGGCCGCGGGCCGCCTCGATCAGGATGGGGTCACCGGTGGCGAGTGCATCGATGACGGACGCCTCAGCGGCGGCAACCTGGTCGCGCATCTCGCGCTCGAACAATGACAACGGCTGCGTGGGTTGCATTGGCGCTCTCCTCGGTCACGGGGCGGGCGGACTCGTGCAGGGGAAGTCTGGCCAGGGGAAACCAGGTCTGATCAGTGTTACCCGAAGGTCTGACGCGCGAACCGCCGGGTGGGTTGCATTCACCTGATGAGACGAGGACACCCCAGCGCAAATCGACCTGAATCGTCAACTCGCGCCGGGGTGATCCAGCGTCACAGCAGGCTCAGAGCCAAGCCTTCAGGGTCGCGGCAGTGTCGCTACGACGCAGCTCTCGAAGGGTGTCGCGCTCGATCTGGCGGATCCGCTCGCGGGTGAGGCCAAGTGCCTTGCCGACCTCGTCCAGCGTGCGCGAGCGACCGTCATCGAGGCCGAACCGCATCCGCATGACGACCGCTGAGCGCTCCGGCAGCGTGCCGAGCACCGACCGAAGCCGGTCCTGCAGGAGACCGAAGTCCACGACGTCCGCCGCGATCGGGGCATCCATGTCCTCGATGAACTCGCCGAACGTCGCCGTACCGTCGTCACCGACTGGCGTCTCGAGGGAGAGGGTCTCGCGGCCGTAGCCGAGGATCTCCTCGATTCGCTCTGCGGTCATCTCGAGCACAACGCCGATCTCCGCGAAGGTCGGCTCACGGCCGTACTCCGTGGCGAGATCACGCTTCACTCGCAGCGCCTTGTTGATCTGCTCGACCATGTGGACCGGGACTCGAATCGTCCGGCCCTGATCGGCGATGGCGCGCTGCAGCGCCTGACGGATCCACCAGGTGGCGTACGTCGAGAACTTGTAACCCTTGGTGTAGTCGAACTTCTCGACCGCGCGGACCAGGCCGATGTTGCCTTCCTGGATCAGGTCGAGGAGG